>NZ_JAUQWH010000085.1 GCF_030757795.1 Actinoplanes oryzae | reverse complement strand
CGCTGCGCCGCGCGACACCGCTGCGCCGCGCGACGCCGCGGCGGGGGAGCCTGTCGTGACCGGGCACACCGGCGATGTCTGGGCCGCAGCCACCGCAAACGGCGGCAAAGCGGGCGAAAGTGTCGTGGCAGGATCCTCCGCAGTAGATCATGATGTGGCAGCGCCGGAGGAGCACCCCGGCGCCGCGGAGCAAGACGGGCGCGACTGACTATCGCGTCCGGGATGACAGAGGGGACGGGCAGCGTGGCGCTGACCATCGGAATCGACGTCGGCGGCACGAAGGTGGCCGGCGGTGTGGTCGACGAGCGGGGGCAGGTGATCGCGCAGACGCGCCGCGACACCCCGGCCGACGACCCCGCCGGCACGCGCGACACCATCGTGGCGGTGGCGACCGAGCTGGCGGCGCTGCACCCGGAGGCCACGGCCGTGGGCATCGGGGCCGCCGCGTGGATCGACGCCGCCGGGGCGACCGTGCTGTTCGCGCCCAACCTGGCGTGGCGCGACGAGCCGGTGCGCGACTACGTGGCGAAGGCCGTCGGGCTGCCGACCGTGCTGGAGAACGACGCCAACGTGGCCGCCTGGGCCGAGTTCCGCTTCGGCGCGGCGCGGCAGGCGGACGACTCGATGGTGATGATCACCGTCGGGACGGGCATCGGCGGCGGGATCGTGCTGGGCGGCAAGCTCTGGCGCGGGGCGAACGGCATCGCGGGCGAGCTGGGGCACATCCAGTCGGTCAACGGCGGCCACCCGTGCGGCTGCGGGCGGCTGGGCTGCCTGGAGCAGTACGCGAGCGGCAAGGCGCTGGTCCGCTTCGCCCGCGCCGGCGCCCGGCAGGAGCCGGAGAAGGCGGCGCTGCTGCTGCAGCTGGCCGGCGGGGACGCCGACGCGATCACCGGCCGCCAGATCACCGAGGCCGCGCAGGCCGGGGACGCCGTGGCCCGGGACGCGTTCGCGCAGATCGGCTACTGGCTCGGGGTGGCGATGGCCGACCTCGCACAGGCCTTCGACCCGCAGGTGCTGGTCGTCGGCGGCGGCGTGATCGACGCCGGGGAGCTGCTGATGGGCCCGACCCAGGCGACCTACGCCGAGCAGCTGGCCGACCGCAACCGCTTCCCGGTGGCGCCCATCGTCGCGGCGGAGACCGGCAACACGGCCGGCGTGCTGGGCGCGGCGGACCTGGCCCGGCGGATCTGAGCGTCGTGTCCGGGGTCCCGCTGCGGGTGCTCAGCTGGAACGTGCACGGGCTGCGCGACGACCGGGCCGCCCTCACCGGCCTGGTCCGCGAGCTGGCCCCGGACGTCATGGTCGTGCAGGAGGCGCCGCGGCGCTTCCGCTGGCGGCACAAGTGCGCCGCGCTCGCCGACGGGTGCGGCCTGCTCGTGGCGGCCGGCGGCCTGCCCTCGCTCGGCAACCTGATCCTGGTCAGCCTGCGGGTCCGGGTGCAGGCGACCTGGTGCCTGCAGTACCCGCTGACGCCGGGGCGGCACATGCGCGGGGCGGCGTTCGCGCGCTGCGCCGTCCCGGGCGGCCGGTTCACGATCTCGGGCTCGCACCTGGCCACCGACCCGGTCGAGCGGCCGGCGCAGGCGGCACTGTGGAAAGAGGCTCTCGTCGCGGCCGAGGGCCCGGTGATCGCCGCCGCCGATCTCAACGAGGGCCCCGGCGGGGGAGCCTGGCGTACGGTCGCCGACGGATACGTGTCCCCCGAGGGCGGATTCACCTTCCCGGCGCGGCTGCCCGACCGGCGGATCGACGGGATGTTCGTCTCGCCCGGGGTCCAGGTCACCCGCTTCGAGGCCGTGGACACTGCGGCGGCCCGCCGGGCGAGCGATCATCTTCCCGTACTGGCGGAGTTGACCTTGCCTGCCCTGGCGGAAACGAAGCGGAGTTGACGCTGCCTTCGCAGTGACGCGAGGATTCCGGGGTGCAAGACACCCCTGACATCGCCGACCGGCACGACGCGGTCTGCGTGATCGGTGCGGGCGCCAGCGGTCTGGCCACCGTCAAGAACCTGCGTGAGCAGGGCTTCTCGGTCGACTGCTACGAGCGGGAGACCTCGGTCGGCGGCGCCTGGAACTGGCGTCACGACCGCAGTCCCGTCTACGCGTCGATGCACCTGGTCTCCTCACGCCCGCTCACCGAGTTCCCCGACTTCCCGATGCCGGACGACTGGCCGGACTATCCCCACCACACCCGGCTGCTGGGCTATCTCGAGCGCTACGCCGAGCACTTCGGGCTGCGCGACAGCATCTGGTTCGGCACCGAGGTGGTCGCGGTGACCCCGACCGGCGACGGCCGCTGGGAGGTCACCACGCGCAGCACCGGCGGCGGCGCCGAGCGGGTCCAGCGCTACGCGGCCGTGGTCGCCGCCAACGGGCACAATTGGTCGCCGAAGCCGTTCTCCGTGGACACCTCCGGCTTCCGGGGCAAGGTGATGCACGCCTCGGCGTTCAAGGACCCGGCGCAGCTGCGCGGCCGCAAGGTGCTGGTCGTGGGCGGCGGCAACAGCGGCTGCGACATCGCCGTCGAGGCGGCCCAGCAGGCGGAGACGGTCTGGCACTCCACGCGGCGCGGCTACTGGTACGCCCCCAAGTACCTCCTCGGCCGCCCCCTCGACCAGATGCTGCTGCGCTGGCGCCTGCCCCAGTGGCTCTACGAGCGGGTGCTGCGCCTGACCGTCGGCGACCTCACGCGCTTCGGGTTGCCGGCGCCGGACCACCGCCCGTACGAGAGCCATCCCGTCGTCAACAGCCAGCTCGCCTACTATCTGGGCCACGGCCGGATCACCGCCGTCAGCGACGTGGCCCGCATGGAGGGCTCCACGGTGGAGCTCGCCGACGGCCGGCGCATCGACCCGGACCTCGTCGTGACCGCCACCGGCTACCTGCCGCGCTTCGACTTCCTGGCGCCCGAGCTGCTCGACCTGGACGAGGACGGCCGCCCCGACCTGCACCTGCACACGTTCGCGCGCAAGCACCCGACGCTCGCCGTGGTCGGGCTCGTGCAGAGCGACTCCGGGCTGTTCCCGCTGGCCCACTGGCAGAGCGTCGCCGTCGCCCGCTGGCTGCGGCTGCGGCTGACGGACCCGGACCGCGCGGCCGCCGTCCAGCAGAAGGAGTCGTCCCGGCCGCTGCGCAGCTGGACCCGCCTGAAGGTCGTGCCCTCGTCCCGCCACTGGTTCGAGGTGGGCCACCTCTCCTACCTGCGCGCCGTCCAGGGCCTGCTCGACGAGATGGAGCCCGCCCGATGAGCCGCGTGCCGACGTCGCGCCTTGTCTCGTGCGACCGGACGGAGTCCGCCCGATGAGCCGCGCGGCGACGTCGCGGCTCATTTCCTGCGACCGGACGGAGTCCGAGCGATGAGCCCCCGCGTGCTGCGGATGGAGGACTGGACGTCGCCGGTGCCGCCGGTCAAGCGGGAGGTGCTCAGCGCCCTGCCGCACCCCGACGACGGGCGTCCGCCGATGCTCTTCGTGCCGGGGCTCGGGCATGCTGCCTGGTCGTTCCGGGAGCACTGGCTCGGCCATGCGGCGACCCGGGGCTTCCCGGCGTACGCCGTCAGTCCGCGCCAGCACGGCACCCTGCGCGCCTATGTCCACGACGTCGTCCAAGTGGCCGCCGGTCTGCCGCGACAGACCGTCCTGATCGGACACGGCTTCGGCGCCCTCGTCGTCGCCCACGCCCTCGCCCGCTACCCGGCCCGGGCGGCGGTGCTCTCCGCGCCGCTGCTCAACGGCTGGGCGGCCGTGGGCGCCGCGCTCCGGGCCAACCCGGCCGGTGCGCTGCCGGCGCTGCTCGGGCGGTCGTTGCGGCTCTCGGCGCCGCAGCTCGGGCTGGCGGACACCGCCCGGGTCGCCGGCGTTCCCGCCCGGCTCTGCCGCGAGCTGCTCCTGGCGCCCGACCCGGGCGAGCCGGTGGGTAGCCCGCCCACCCTGGTCCTGGGCAGCCCCGACGACCGCGTGGTCACCCGCCGTTCGCTGGACGCCGCGGCCGCCCGCTACGGCAGCGCGCCGCTGCTCTTCCCCGGCATGGGGCACGACCTGATGCTGGCGCCGGGCTGGGAGGAACCGATCGACGCGATCCTCGACTGGCTGGTCAAGGAGCTGCCGCAGTGACCGTGGCCCTGCGACCCTTGACCTTGGACGACATCGCGGCGGTGCACGACTACGCCCGCCTGCCCGAGTCGTCCCCCTTCCAGCCGTGGGGCCCGAACACGGAGGAGGAGACGGCCGCCTACGTCCGCGAGGCGGTCACAGCGGGCCCGGAGCGGCTGGTCTTCGCCGTGCTGCGGGACGGCGGTCTCGTGGGCACGGCGGAGCTGCTGCTGCGCGGCCCGACGACCGCCGAGATCGGCTACGTCGTGCATCCCGCGCACCGGGGTCAGGGCGTCGCCACGGCTGCGGCGCGCCTGCTGCTCCGGCTGGGCTTCGACGAGTACGCCCGGCACCGCGTCTACGCCACCTGCGATCCGCGGAACCTCGCGTCGGCGGCGGTCCTCCGCAGGATCGGCATGCGCTACGAGGGTCGCATGCGGGGCACCATGCGGCTCAGCACCGGCTGGCGCGACTCCGACCTCTACGCGATCCTCGAAGACGACTGAAACCGCCCGGCCGGGAGCCACCGGGGGCCGGGAGCCACCGGGGGCCGGGAGCCACCGGGGGCCGGGAGCCGTCGACCGGCCAGGAGTCGCCGACGGCCGTGGGCCGACGAGGGAGGGCGGCGACGGGGGAGTGGCGGCGGCCCGGGAGGTGCCCGCGGTCAGCGGGGAAGGCGCGCGGCGACCTGGCCGCTGCTGTCGAGGGCCGTCAGGTAGGAGCGGGCCCACTGGACGATGTCGTGGCCGGTCAGGTGCTCGCGCATCGCGGTCATGCGGCGTTCCAGGTCGGCGGGGCCGGCCTCCAGGGCCTGCAGCAGCCGCTCCTTGAGCCCATCGACGTCGTGCGGGTTGACCTGGAAGGCGTCGGTGAACTCGTCGGCCGCGCCCGCGAACTCGCTGAGGACCAGGGCGCCCGTGGCGTCGGCGCGGGCAGCGACGTACTCCTTGGCGACCAGGTTCATGCCGTCGCGCAGCGGGGTGACGACCATGATGTCGGCGGTCTGGTAGAGCGCCGCCAGCTCGGCCCGGTCGAAGGGCTGGATGAGGTAGTGGATGGCCGGCTCGCCGACGCGGCCGTACTCGCCGTTGATCCGGCCGACCTCGCTCTCGATGCGGTCGCGCAGGCGGCGGTACTTCTCGACGCGTTCGCGGCTGGGGACGGCGACCTGGACCATGACGGTGTCGCGGACCTTGACCCGCCCGTCGCGCAGGAGCTCGCTGTAGGCGGTGAGGCGCTGCTCGATGCCCTTGATGTAGTCGAGGCGGTCGACGCTGAGCAGGACCCGACGGGGGCGTCCCAGGTCGGAGCGGAGCTGGGCGGCCCGGGTGCGGACGTCGCGGCGGGCGGCGAGGGCCTGCATCTCGGCGACGTCGATCGACATGGGGAAGGCGCCCGTCCGGATGGTCCGGCCCTCGAAGGAGATCTGGTCGTCGCCGGTGACCTCGCCGCCGAGCAGCTTGGTGGTCAGCTGGGCGATGTTGTGGGCGGCCTGGGGGCGCTGGAAGCCGACCAGGTCGGCGCCGAGCATGCCGCGCAGCAGCTCGGTGCGCCGCGGGAGCTGCATGAACAGCTCGGGCGGCGGGAACGGGACGTGCAGGAAGAAGCCGATGAGGACGTCCGGCCGGCGCTCGCGGATCATCTGCGGCACCAGTTGCAGGTGGTAGTCCTGCACCCAGACCGTGCCGCCCGGCTCGACGGCCTCCGCGGCGGCCTCGGCGAAGCGCCGGTTGACCTCGCGATAGGTCTCCCACCAGCCGCGGTCGAAGACGGCCTGCTCGACGGCGTCGTGGTAGAGCGGCCACAGCGTCGAGTTGGCGAAGCCCTCGTAGTAGCCGGTGAGATCGGCGGCGGACAGGGCGATCGGGCTCATCCGCAGGCTGCCGATGTCGGGCAGGTCGGGCGCGGGCCCCTCGTGACCGGCCCAGCCGACCCACGTGGCGGGCGTCTGCTCGAGGATCGCGTGCAGCGCCCCGGCCAGGCCTCCGGGGCTGCGCCGCCACTCGAAGGCGCCGTCGAAGGCGCTGTTGTCATCCACGGGCAGGCGATTGGCGACGACCACGAGCGAGCTCTGGCGCATTAACGAGACGTTAGTGGATGGCTACCCAGCGAAACAACAAGACCGATCGATGGGAGAAGTCACACCGCGACCCGGCGGGGCCGCGCCACGACGCGAGCCGCGATCGGGCAGGGACGCGCGAGGGTCCCGGCGTGCCGACGGCGGGGCCAGACCAAGGGCCAGACCAGGGTCAGACCAAGGGGCCAGACCAAGGGGCCAGACCAAGGGGCCAGACCAAGGGGCCAGACCAAGGGTCAGACCACGGCGCCGTCGTCGTCCTCGTCCTCGTCGTCGCCCGAGCGCAGCCGCCAGACCAGCGTGACCGCCCCCGCCACGATCGCGGCGAAGCCCATCAGCGTGACGATCCGCGCCTCGATCGGCAGCAGCGTCGGGAACAGGAACAGCACGAAGCCCACGACCACGCCCAGCACGCCGGCGATCGCGTATTTCGACACGTGCGGCAGGGGCGGCGGGGGCGGCGGGACGTAGCGCTCGTCCTCGTCCTCGTCGTCGTCCGGGATGCCGGTGCCGAAGGTGTCGAGCCCGTCGAGCAGCGACTCGCGGTCGGTGCGCCGGCGGTTGTGCTGCACCTCGCCGGCCGGCGGGGCGGGCTCCGGGGGCGGCGGCTCGGTGGCGCGTGCGGGGTCGATGCCCTCGGCCTCGGGCCACGGGGGCGCGGCCGGGTCGACCGCGGTGTGGAAGCCGGCGACGATCCGGGCCCACTCGGCGTCGACGTCGGTCTGGTCGCCGCCGGGCGGGGTGCCGGGCCGGTCGCCCGGGGCCGGGGCGCCGGGGCGGGCGGGGCCGCCGGCGGCGGGCGACGAGCCGGGCATCGGGTCGGCGGTGGGGTCGGACCAGGCCGGCGGCGTCTGGGTCAGCTTCTGCAGGTGGTCGCGGGCGGTGTCGAGGTGCTCCCGGTCGACATAGAGCCGGTCGGTGGGCGTCGCCGGGAAGGTGGTCGCCCGGAAGATCGGGTCACGGTCGGCGGACGGCTGCAGATAGGCGGCGATGCCGCCCGCGGCGAGCACGTCGAGCAGGTGCTCACCCACGCGCGGATCCACGTCGCCCGCGGCCGCATAGTCGGCCGCGTCGAGCCCGTTGTCCCGCCGCCCGCGACGGGCGCCACCCGCAGACACCCTGCACTCTCCTCGCCCCCGCGCTCCACACGCGCGTGCCCCATGGTGACACGGCGAAGGGCGGTTCCGGGAGTGCGTGTGGCGTGCCGCTCGGTTTCGTCTCACCGAGATCGCGTCAGAGCGGTGATCATCTCGGCGGCCGGGGTGCTCGCGGGCCGGTCGCTGACCTGCCCGTCACCCAGCTCGACCAGCCGCCACCGCCCGTCCTCGCGCCGGACGAGATCGGCCGTCACGAACGGCAGCCCGAGCCCGGCGACGGCCCGGGCGAGCCCGGCCGGCAGGTCCACGCCGTCCGGCAGCTCGCCGGGAGTGTCGGGATGCGCCGTGATCAGCGCGCACTCCCCGCCGACCCACCAGGTCCGCGCCTCGGCCCCGGTGAACGCCTCGAACCGCCGCACCACGAACCCGCCCGTGAAGTCCTCCGCGCGCAACTCCCGGAACCGGCGGGCCACCTTTCCGGCCGTGGAGAGATCCGTCACGTCGGGGACGAACGCCGCCTCGGCCCAGTGGTGTTTCAGCGACTTGCTGAAGTCCCGCAGTACCGCGGCGCCCGCGCCGAGGGCCGCGCACGCCTGCTCGAAGGAGGCCGGATCGTCCCCGGAGGTCCACGCCGTGTCGGGGGTCCACTCGGCCAGCGCCTCGTACCATCCCGGCAGTTCGTGGGCCCGCCGGTACTGCTCCGGGCTCGTGCGCAGGGTCACGCCCCGGTCGGCCAGCGCCGCCGCGAACGCCGCGTACTGCGAGGAGCGCAGCATCCACCCGCGGTACACCGCGTCGGGGCCTGCGGGAACGCGGGCGACGGCGGCCGCGGCGTCCCCGCCGCCGGCCAGCGCGTCATGATCGATCACGGCGACCGTGAGCCCCGCCTCGCGGGCCGCCGCGGCCTCGGCCGCGAAGTGCTCGTCGGGCCGCCGCGGCCGCAGCGGGTCGCCCGGGACCAGCAGCATCATCCGGCGGCTCCCGTCACGGGCCGCTCGGTCACCGGGCCGTAGGTCGTCCCCGCCCGGTCCCGCTCCAGCCAGCCCGTCTCGACCAGCATCCGCCGGACGGCCGCCACGTCGTCGGTCACCACCGCGAGGCGCCTGTTCAGGGTCTCCTCGTCGCACAGCGCGTCGAGCGCCAGATAGCGGGTCAGCAGCTCGCCGACCAGGGGGTAGCGCTCGCTCTGCGTGGGCGGCAGCGAGGTCAGCCGCCCGTGCGCGAAGAAGCCGCGCAGCGCCGGGTACTCCGCCAGCAGCGGGGCCAGCGGCTGGGCCTTGTCGACGGCCTGGGCGGCCTCGCGCAGCTCGCCCGGCTTCACCCGGTAGACCCCGTTGCCCGTCCCGGTCGCGATGCCGACCCCGACCAGCCGGGCCAGCAGCTTGCCGACCTCCTGCACGGGCTTGTCCAGCGCGTACGCCAGCTCGGCCAGCGTGGCGCCCTCCTTGCCCCGGCGGGTCAGCTCGGCGAAGGCGGCCAGCCGCTCGGGCACGGCGAGCTGGGTGAGGATCTCGGCGGCGCGCGCCGCTTCGGCAGACATGCCGACCACCGTAGGAGTTCCCGGCGAACGAGGCATCCGAATACCGTGCCGGGGTGGACCTCAACGACCCGGAGTTCATCCGTGACCCGTACCCGGCGCTCGCCCGGCTGCGCGAGAGCGGGCCCGTGACCTGGCACGAGCCGACCGGGACCTTCCTGGCGGCGAGCCACGCGGCCGTGCACGCCGTGCTGCGCGACCGGCGACTCGGCCGGTTCTGGACCGATCGGGAGCCCGCCGGGCTCTGGGAGCCGTTCAACCTGCTGCACCGGCACCAGATGATGGAGAACGAGCCGCCCACGCACACCCGGCTGCGGTCGCTGGTGGCGGGCGCGTTCGGGCGGGGACACGTCGAGCGTCTCGGGCCCGCGGTCGCCGCCGAGGCCGCCCGGCTCGTGCAGGCCGCCGGTACGGAGTTCGACCTGCTGGCCGACGTCGCCGAGCCGCTCGCCGTGACGGTCATCGCGGAGCTGCTCGGCGTACCTCGGGAGGACCGGCACCGGCTGCGGCCGTGGAGCGCGGCAATCGTCCGCATGTACGAGATCTCGCGCACCCCCGGCGACGAGGCCGCCGCGCTCGAGGCCTGCCGGGAGTTCGCGGACTACCTGCGTGACCTGGCCCGGCGCCGGGCCCAGGAGCCGCGCGACGACCTGATCAGCCATCTCGTGGCGGCCCGCGGCCTGTCCTCCGACGAGCTGGTGGCGTCCGCGATCCTGCTGCTCAACGCCGGTCACGAGGCGTCGGTCAACGCGCTCGGCGGCGGGATGACCGCGCTGCTGCGCCACCCGGACCAGCTCGCCCGGCTGCGTGCGGACCGCGCGCTGGTCGCCACCGCGGCCGAGGAGATGATCCGGTACGACCCCCCGCTGCACATGTTCGTCCGCACCGCCGCCGCGGACGTCACCGTGGCCGGCGTCCGCATCCCGGCCGGCGCCCAGGTCGCGGCCCTCCTCGGCGCCGCCAACCGGGACCCGGCCGTGTTCCGCGACCCGGACTCGTTCGACGTGGGCCGGGACCCGAACCCGCACGCCGGCTTCGGGGCGGGCCTGCACTTCTGCCTCGGCGCCCCGCTGGCGCGCATCGAGCTCCGGGCCGCCCTGTCCGCGCTCCTCGACCTGCCCGGGCTCGCCCTGGCCGCCGAGCCGGTGCACCGCCCGACCTTCGTCCTCCGCGCCTTCGAGAAAGTGCCGCTGACCAGGACGGATCAGTGACAGGTCGGTGGCCCGGCACGCCCGGCGGTGACACCGTGCCGGGATGGACACCAGCACGCACACGGCCGCCGAGGCGCTGGCCGATCGACTTCTCACGGACACCCTCGGCGCGCTGGAGCTGTTCAGCGTCTTCCTCGGGCGGGAGCTGGGCCTCTACGAAGCCCTTGCCGCCGGCCCGTGCACCGCGGGCGGCCTGGCGCGCACGGCCGGCATAGCGCCCCGCTACGCCCGCGAGTGGCTGGAGCAGCAGGCCGCCGCGGGACTGCTGGAGGCCACGGCGGACCAGGGCGAGGAGCGTGGGTACGCGCTGCCCGTCGCGTACCGGCCGGTGCTGCTCGAACCCGAGAACCCGGCGCACGTCGCCCCGCTCGCCGATCTGGTCGCGGGCATCGCGGGGGTGCTGCACCGGCTGCCGGACGCCTACCGGTCCGGCGCCGGGGTGCCGTACCGGGACTACGGTCCGGTCTTCCGCCGGGGACAGGGCGGCATCAACCGCCCGATGGTGGTGCACGAGCTGCCCGGCTGGCTGGCCGCGCTGCCCGGGCTGGGCGAGCGCCTGCACCGGGCGAGCACGCGCGTCGCGGACGTGGCGTGCGGCGAGGGGTGGTCGGCGGTGGCGCTGGCGCGGGCCTTCCCGGGTGCGCTGCTGGACGCGTACGACATCGATCCGGCCAGTGTCGACGTCGCCCGCCGCACCGCTGCCGCCGCCGGGGTCGCCTCCCGGGTCGAGTGTCACCTGGCCGACGTGGCGGAGAAGGGTGCGCTCGGCGGGCCGTACGACCTGATCCTGATCGTCGAGGCGCTGCACGACCTCGCCCGGCCGGTCCCGCTGCTGGAGGCCGCCCGCGACGCGCTCACCGCCGGGGGCAGGATCGTCGTCGTGGACGAGCGGGTGGCCGACCGGTTCCGCGCCCCGGCGGGCGAGATCGAACGGCTCATGTACGGCTGGAGCGTCACCCACTGCCTGCCCGCCGCCCTGGCCGAGCAGCCGTCGGCCGCGCTGGGCACGGTGCTGCGCGCCCCGGCCGTCCGGGCGCTCGCCGAGGAGGCAGGCCTCGACGCGGAGGTCCTGCCGCTCGGCAACGACTTCTTTCAGGTGTACGCGCTCAGTGCTTCGGCTGGTTGATGCGGAGCATGTTGCCCGACGGGTCGCGGAACGCGCAGTCGCGGACCCCGTACGGCTGGTCGGCGGGCTCCTGCAGCACCTCGCCCCCGGCTGCCCGGACGCGCTCGAACGTGGCGTCGACATCGTCGGTCGTGAAGATGACGCCGCGCAGCAGGCCCTTGGCGAGCAGTTCGGCCATGGTCCGCTTGTCGGCCTCGGAGGCGTTCGGGTCGGCCAGCGGCGGCTCCAGCACGATGCTCACGTCGGGCTGGGCCGGCGAGCCGACGGTCACCCAGCGCATGTTCTCGAAGCCGACGTCGTTGCGCACCTCGAAGCCGAGCGCGTCGCGGTAGAACGCGAGGGCCTTGTCGAAGTCGGTGGTGGCGAGGAAGGTCTGCGAAAGCGTGATGTCCATGCGGCTCACGCTACGGGCGAGCGGCCCGCCGGGGCTTCTCCGTTCCTGACCGGTCGCGTATAGATCTTGGCGATGCACGGGGGGATCGCCGCGTCGTCGTGCGAGCGGGCCCGGTAGGCGCTCGGGCTCTCGCCGACCAGCTCGGTGAAGCGGCTGCTGAAGGAGCCCAGCGAGGTACAGCCCACGGCGAAGCACACCTCGGTCACCGTCAGGTCCCCGCGCCGCAGCAGCGCCTTGGCCCGCTCGATCCGGCGGGTCATGAGATAGCTGTACGGGGTCTCGCCGTACGCCTCGCGGAAGCTGCGCGAGAAGTGGCCCGCCGACATGAGCGCCGTGCGGGCCAGCGCCGGGACGTCGAGCGGCTGGGCGTAGTCGCGATCCATCCGGTCGCGGGCCTGCCGCAGCCGCCTCAGGTCGTCCAGCTCCATGGTGAGGACTATCCCCCCATGGCCCGCCAGCGCGCCAGGTTGTGCTTGGCGTCGACCAGGGCGTCGTGCCGCCCCTGCATCGTGGGCAGGGTGGGCCGCCCCTTGTCGTCCCAGAGCTGGCGCAGATCCTTGGTGAACCGGGGGATGATCCGCGGCAGCGCCGGCATCGCGCCCCAGAGCTGGGCGAGCGCCACGTGGTCGTAGGCGGCGTACCAGGCCCACAGCTCGATCTGCTCGTCGCGGCCGCGGACCGGCTCGGTGAGGAAGTCGTAGAGGTCGGTCCTGATGCGCTCGCGGGAGCGCCAAGCCGGGTCGGCGGGGGAGGGGAGCTTGTCGAGCACGTTGCGGCGGACCCACGGGATCGCCTTGGACTCGTCGAACTCGGTGGAGACCGCGTAGAACTCGCGGCCGTGCTCGTCGACCATGCCGATGGACACCAGGTCGACCGTCCGGCCGTCCTCGATGAACTCGCAGTCGTAGAAATAGCGGTAGGGCATCGCCCTCCATCCTCGCCTACGTGCCGCCGCCCGTTCCGGTCAGGGCCTGACGGGCGTGGCGGAGCACCTCGCGGCCCTCGGCGCCGGCGCACTGCACGCGCCGCGCGGCCCAGTCCGCCCGTACGGCCCATCGGAAGCGCAGCATGACCGGCAACCCGGCGTGCAGCTCGTCCTCGGTCAGGGGGCCGGCCGCCAGGTACCCGTCGAGCAGCTCGGCGGACGTCTCCTCGCCGCCCGCGTAGAGCACGGCGGCCGCCACGTCGTAGAGCAGGGGCCCGCTGCCCCCGGCGCCGCAGTCGAGCAGTCCGGCGCTGCCCGTGGCGGGATCGATCACGAAGGTCTCCGGGGCCGGGTCGCCGTGCAGCACCCCGTACGTGAGGCGGTCGGTGATCGTGAGCCGGGTGGTGGCCGTGATGGCCTCCGCCACGGCCGGGCGCAGCCACGGCTCGATCCCGAGGTGCGGGGCGCCGGCGTCGAGGTGGTTCCAGTGGCGCAGGCCCGGGTGCTGGAAGCTCTGCAGCTGCCGGTGCACGGCCCCCAGCCGGTCGCCCCAGAACTGCTGGTCGACGGGGTCGCGGCCGTCGAGCGTCCGGCCGGGCCCGCGGCGCAGGACGGTCAGGGTGCCGTACGGGGTCTCCACGGTGAGCGCCCCGCCGAGGGTGCGGACGGGCTCCCCGGCCTGGATGCCGCCGGCCCGCAGGTGGGCCGAGACGGCGACCCCGGCCTCGACCGGCTGGCGGGCCGCGGGCTCGCCGAGGCGCACGAGGAACCGGTCGCTCCCGGCCGCGACCTCCCACCGGCACGAGAGGCGGCCCCGGGGCAGGGCCGTGATCCCATCGGGCATCAGGTGCCACTCGTCGCGCAAAGTGGATCTCAGCAGCTCGTCAGGTGACACGGCGCGGATTATTTACATACACACCGTGACTATGACGGACACGGTGGGCGACTTTAGCCGGAATCCCAGGGAGTGGTTACGCGGGGCGATTGGGGGGTTCACAGATAGCGACATCCGCGAAATGATCGAACCCGTGGGCCTGGGAGGTATCAAATGGCGTTGATGGCACTCTGCATGCTAAGAGTGATCGTTCGCGCCTTGGGGCCGGCGGCGGACAGCAGTTCCCGTGGCGGTCCCGACCGGGGGAAGGACTGACCGTGGATCATCGGCTGCCGGAGCCGGGAGACGCGCTGACGGGTGTGGAGATGTTCGCCGGGCTCGAGCCCGACGTGCGCCAGCGGGTCATCGCCGCAGCCGTGCCGCGCACCTATCGCAAGGGCCAGATCCTGTTCGTCGAGCACGACCCGGGCGACTCCCTGATCGTCCTGCGCCGCGGCGCCATCGCGGTCTTCCGCACCGCCCCGACCGGCGAGCGCGCGGTGCTGACGGTGGTCCGCCCGCCCGACGTCCTCGGCGAGGTGTCCCTCCTGGACGCCTCGACCCGCTCGGCCAGCGCGGAGGCCATCGAGGACAGCCAGGCGCTCGCCCTCTCCCGGGTGGCCTTCATGGACCTGGTCCACTCCAACCCGCGCATCCTCGACGCGGTGATGCGCTCGGTCGGCGGCCTCATCCGCCGGCTCACCGAGCAGAATGCCGACCACGTCTTCCTCGACCTGCCCGGCCGCGTCGCCAAGACCCTCGTCCGCCTCGCGGGGGACAGCCAGGCCCCGATGATCACCATCGAGCTCAACCAGAGCCAGCTCGCCGAGATGGCCGGCGGCTCGCGGCAGAGCGTCAACCAGGCGATCGGCTCCTTCGCCACCCGCGGCTGGCTGCGCACGGAGGGCCGGCGCATCGTCGTCACCGACGTCTCCGCCCTGCGCCGCCGCGCCGGGATGGCCGAGCGCTGAGACCCCCGCCGCCGGCGTCGCGACGATCCCGGCCCGTGGCGTCGCCCCGGCCATGGCCCGCGGTTTCGCGCCGGTCGTGGCCGGTTGCTCGCGGCGGGCTGTTTCGCTGCTCCGCGCCCGGGAACCACGTCGGGTGACACCGACGAAGGAGATCTCATGGCTGAGCACACCGAGCAGGAGAAGCGCGAGAAGCTCAAGGAGCTGGTGAAGGATGCCAAGATCGGCATGCTCACGACCATGACCGCCGAGGGGCGGCACGTGAGCCGGCCGATGGCGCTGCAGGACGTCGAGTTCGACGGGGATCTCTGGTTCTTCACCTACTCCGACAGCGACCTCGTGGCGCAGATCCGCACCAACCCGCAGGTCAACGTGTCGTTCAGCGACGCCAAGCAGCACTCGTGGACCTCGGTCGCCGGCGCGGCCGTGCAGACCGACGACCCGGCGAAGGCCAAGGAGCTGTGGAACCCGCTGCTCAAGGCGTGGTTCCCGGACGGCCTCGAGACCCCGAACCTCACGCTGGTCAAGGTCACCGCCGAGACCGCCGAGTACTGGGAGGCCGCGCACAGCTCCAATGTCGTCACCCTGCTGGGCTACGTGAAGGCGGCTGTGACCGGAAAGACGCCGGACGCGGGCGAGAACGAAACAGTGCGCCTGTAACGGGGTGGACGGTGGTCCGGGTGTCGTCGGCCGACTACAGTGCGCACTGCGGCCCGCCCCGGACCGGCGCAGACGCCGGCCGTTCCCCTCGCAGGGTGCCGGGCCTCTCGCGACCCGATCAGGGAGGACGAGCAATCATGCGCATCGGCGTGCTCACCGGGGGCGGCGACTGCCCCGGTCTCAACGCGGTGATCCGGGCCGTGGTCCGCAAGGGCGTGGCCACGTACGGACACGAGTTCGTCGGTTTCCGGGACGGCTGGAAGGGCCCGCTCGAGGGCCTGACGAAGCCGCTCGGCATCGCGGAGGTCCGGGGCATCCTGCCGCGCGGCGGCACCATCCTCGGCTCGTCGCGGACCAACCCCTTCAAGATCGAGGGCGGCGTCGAGAAGATCAAGGCCAACCTCGCCGAGCAGGGTGTCGACGCGCTGGTCGCCATCGGCGGCGAGGACACCCTCGGCGTCGCGACCCAGCTCGGCGATCTCGGCGTCAACGTGGTCGGCGTCCCGAAGACGATCGACAACGACCTGAACGCCACCGACTACACGTTCGGCTTCGACACCGCGGTCAACATCGCGATGGAGGCCATCGACCGGCTGCACACCACGGCCGAGTCGCACCACCGCACGCTGGTCGTCGAGGTCATGGGCCGGCACGCCGGCTGGATCGCCCTGCACGCGGGCCTGGCCGGCGGCGCGAACGTCATCCTGCTGCCGGAGCGCAACTTCGACGTCGAGCAGGTCGCCACGTACGTGACCAAGCGCTTCCAGGTCGAGTACGCCCCGATCGTCGTCGTCGCCGAGGGCGCCCAGCCGCTCGAGGGCCAGATGGTCACCCAGGACAAGGACCTCGACGCCTTCGGCCACGTCCGGCTCGGCGGCATCGGGCAGTGGCTCGCCGAGCAGCTGGAGGAGAAGACCGGCAAGGAGGCCCGCACGGTCGTCCTCGGGCACATCCAGCGCGGCGGCACCCCGTCGGCGTTCGACCGGGTCCTCGCCACGCGCTTCGGCCTGCAGGCGATCGACGCCGTCCACGAGGGCGACTTCGGCAAGATGATGGCGCTGCGCGGGACGGACATCGTGCGCGTGCCGCTCATCGAGGGCACGGGCGAGCTGAAGACCGTACCTTTGTCGCGGTACGAAGAGGCCGAGGTCTTCTTCGGCAGCTGAGCCGTCCGGGGCGGGCTCCGGCCCGCCCCTCCGCAGGGAGTGCACATGATCGCAGTCATCGGCGCCGGCAAGATCGGCGAACTGGTCGTCTCCGGGCTGTTGCGCGCGGGCCGCCCCGCCGACCAGATCCTGGTCACGGCCCGCCGGGCCGAGCGCGGCAAGGAGCTGGCCGACCGCTACGGCGTCCGCGTCGTCGACAACGCCACCGCCGTCGCCGAGGCGGACATCCTGGCGATCGCCGTCAAGCCCCAGGACGCCGGGACGCTGCTGGACGAGGTCGGCCCCCAGGTGCCCGCGGGCAAGCTGATCGTCTCGCTCTGCGCCGGCCTGCCCACGAGCTTCTTCGCCGCCCGGCTGCCCGGGGGCACCCCGGTCGTCCGGGTCATGACCAACACCCCGGCCCTGGTCGACCAGGCGATGACCGCGATCTCCGCCGGCCCGCACGCGACCGGCGAGCACCTGGCGATCGCCGAGGAGATGTTCCAGCCGCTCGGCTCGACCATCCGCGTCCCCGAGTCGCAGCAGGACGCGGTGACGGCGCTGTCCGGCTCGGGTCCGGCGTACTTCTATCTGCTCGTCGAGGCCATGATCGACGCCGGCATCCTGCTCGGGCTGCCGCGCCAGGTCGCCCACGAGCTCATCGTGCAGACCGCGATCGGCTCGGCGGTGATGCTCCGCGACTCCGGCGAGCACCCGGTCAAGCTCCGCGAGGCCGTGACCTCCCCGGCGGGCACGACCATCTCCGCGATCCGCGAGCTGGAGAACCACGGCGTCCGCGCGGCCCTCCTCGCCGCCCTCGAGGCCGCCCGCGACCGCGCCCGCGAGATCGCCGCCCAGAGCGCCTGACGGCGCCCAGCAGTCAGGGCGGCGCCCGCAGGATCGCCACGCGGAGGGCCTGAGCCGCGCCCGGTCAGTACCAGATGGCGACCTGGGCGCCGTCGCTCTGTTCGGGCGGGCTCGGGTGGCTGGCGGCCGTGCCGTTGGCCATGCGGTTGGCGGTCCAGGCGACCGCGGCGGCGTCGAGGATGTCGTCCGGCGGCGCCTGGCCGGCCGGGCCCAGGTGGTCGGGCAGGACGATGCCGTGCTTGGCCAGCAGCTCGCGGCGGCGGGCCTGGCCGCTCCAGGTCTTCTTGGCGTACGTGAGGGGCTCGCCCGCCATCTCGCGGAACGACACCTCCGGGTGGGCCTCGAAGAGCAGCCCCGGGTGCCGCTCCCAGATGGCGTTGGCCTCGAGCAGCTTGGGGCGCAGCGCCCAGGACTGGCGGCTCAGGCCGGAGCCGGTGAGCTCGCGGCAGACCCGGTTGGCGGCCGCGAAGTCGGTCTCCTGCCACACCGCGCGCGGCGGCACCCGGAAGACGCTGCTGCGGCGGGGGCCGAGGGTGTCGGCGGCGAGGGTGTCGGCGGCGCGCCAGCGGTCGGGGAACATGCCGAGCGGGATGTCCACGCCGATGACGGCCGCGCCGGAGCTGCCCGCCACGATCTCGTACAGGGTGGAGGCCAGCATGGCCCGGCCGAACTGGCCGTCGCGCAGCTCGACGCCCACCCAGCCCAGGGCGTAGGCGTCGACGCCGATCACGTGGATGCTCATGGGAGGAGTTGCTCGATCGCGGGGGCGAGCTCGGCGGGCTCGGTGCGGGGGCCGAAGCGCGCGGTCACCGTCCCGTCCGGCCCGATCAGGAATTTCTCGAAGTTCCACTGGATGTCCGGGCCGTCGCCGATCAGGAAGCGGTAGAGCGGGTGCCGGCCGGGGCCGTTGACGTCCACCTTCTCCGTGAGCGGGAAGCTCACGCCATAGTTGACCTGGCAGAACTCCTCGATCTCGGCGGCCGTGCCGGGCTCCTGGCCGGCGAACTGGTTGCACGGGACGCCGAGCACGACGAGGCCACGGCCGCGGTAGGAGTCGTAGAGCTTCTGCAGGCCCTCGTACTGGGGAGTCAGGCCGCAGCGGGAGGCCACATTGACCACCAGGACGACGCTGCCGCGGTAGCGTCCCAGATCGGCGGAACCGCCCGTGAGGGCATTGATGTCGACGTCGTGGATGGTCATGACGGCAGACTACGCGCAGTGCGTACGTGAGTGCACGCTGTGGCTCCCTGGCGGCCAAAGTTACGACCGCGAGTAATCCGCATTCACAGTCTTGACTGATGTTCATTGATGTGACTACCGTCTCTTCAACTTCCCTTTGGAAAGTTTCCTAATTGTTCCGAGGAGACGCCCCGTGACCACATCCCCCCGCCGCGCCCTCTGGGCCGGTGCGATCGCGGCAGTCGCCGTCGCCGTGGTGCCGCTCGTGTCGGCACCCTCGGCCTCGGCCGCGGCGGCCTGCGCCTCCGCCTGGAGCGCGACGGCCACCTACACCAACGGCAACCAGGCCTCGCAGAACGGGCACAACTACACCGCGAAGTGGTGGACCCAGAACGAGTCCCCGGCCACGCACAGCGGCCAGTGGGACGTCTGGGCCGACAACGGCACCTGCGACGGCGGCACGACCCCCACGACGCCGCCCACCACTCCGCCCACCACGTCCCCGACCACCCCGCCCACCACGAACCCGACGACCCCGCCCCCCGGCACGGCGGGCAAGAACGTGGTGGGTTACTTCGCCGAGTGGGGCGTCTACGGACGCAACTACCACGTCAAGAACCTCGTGACGAGCGGCTCGGCGAGCAAGCTCACGCACATCCTGTACGCGTTCGGCAACACCACGAACGGTCAGTGCAGCATCGGTGACAGCTACGCCGACTACGAGAAGGCGTACACCGCGGCGGACAGTGTGGACGGCGTCGCCGACACCTGGGACCAGCCGCTGCGTGGCTCCTTCAACCAGCTCAAGAAGCTGAAGGCCGCGTACCCGAACATCAAGCTGATCTGGTCCTTCGGCGGCTGGACCTGGTCCGGCGGCTTCACCCAGGCGGCCGCGAACCCGACCGCCTTCGCCAACTCCTGCTACAGCCTGCTCAACGACAGCCGCTGGGCCGGCCTGTGGGACGGCATCGACGTCGACTGGGAGTACCCGAACGCGTGCGGGCTCTCCTGTGACAGCAGCGGCCCGGCCTCGTACAACAACGTGGTCTCCGCCCTGCGCACCAAGTTCGGCTCCAACTTCCTGGTCACCTCGGCCATCTCGGCCGACGGCAGCACCGGCGGCAAGCTGGACGCGGCCGACTACGCGTCGGGCATCAGCAAGCTCAGCCTGGTCTTCCCGATGACCTACGACTACTACGGCGCCTTCAACCCGCAGGGCCCGACCGCGCCGCACTCGCCGCTGACCTCCTACGCCGGCATCCCGACGCAGGGCTTCTGGTCCGACGCCGCGATCCAGAAGCTCAAGGGCAAGGGCGTCCCGGCGAACAAGATCCTGCTGGGCATCGGCTTCTACGGCCGCGGCTGGACGGGCGTCACGCAGTCGGCTCCCGGCGGCACGGCGACCGGCGCGGCCCCCGGCACGTACGAGCAGGGCATCGAGGACTACAAGGTGCTCAAGAACACCTGCCCGGCCACCGGCACGATCGGCGGCACCGCCTACGCCAAGTGCGGCAGCAACTGGTGGGGCTACGACACCCCGGCCACCATCGGGACGAAGATGACGTACGCCAAGCAGCAGGGTCTGGGCGGCGCCTTCTTCTGGGAGTTCTCCGGCGACACGAGCAACGGAGAGCTGATCACGGCCATCAAGAACGGCCTCAACTAGATCTGATCCCCCCGTCCAACCGCCCCACCACCACCCGAACACGACTGAAGACGAATTCCACATGACGGGGCGCCGGGTGGTCACCCGGCGCCCCTTTTCCGTCACTGGATAGGCTCTACGTCATGCACCGTGAGTGGCATCAGCTCAGTCATCCCGGCCTCGGGGCGACGGCCCTGCAGACCTCCCGCCCGTCCACCGACTCGGCCGAGGACGCCGCGCTCGGCCTGGACCGATGGCGTGAGCTGCCCCGGGTGCAGATGCCCCCGTGGCAGGACATGGCCGAGGTCGCCGACGTCTGCAAGATCCTGGGCAACGTGCCGTCGATCGTGGCGCCCTACGAGGTCGACCAGCTGCGGCACAAGCTCGCCGAGGTGTGCGAGGGCCGCGCCTTCCTGCTGCAGGGCGGCGACTGCGCCGAGACCTTCGACGGCAACACCGAGAGCCACCTGCTCGCCAACGCGCGCACGCTGCTGCAGATGGCGGTCGTGCTCACGTACGGGGCCTCGATGCCCGTGGTCAAGGTGGCCCGCGTCGCCGGGCAGTACACCAAGCCGCGCTCGTCGGCCACCGACTCGCTCGGGCTGCCGGCCTACCGGGGCGACCTGATCAACTCGCTGGAGGCCACCGAGGCGGCGCGCGTCGCCGACCCGCAGCGCATGATCCGGGCGTACGCGAACAGCGCCGCCGCGATGAACATGCTGCGCGCGTACCTCTCGGGCGGCCTCGCCGACCTGGCCAGCCTGCACACCTGGAACAAGGACTTCGTCCGGTCGTCGCGGGCCGGCGAGCGCTACGAGGCCGTCGCCCGCGAGATCGACCGCGCGCTCGACTTCATCCGCGCCTGCGGCATGACCGACGACGAGGCCCTGCGCACGGTCAGCCTCTACTGCTCGCACGAGGCGCTGGCGCTGGAGTACGACCGGGCGCTGACCCGGGTGTCGGACGGCCGGGCGTACGGGCTGAGCGGTCACTTCCTCTGGATCGGCGAGCGCACCCGGCAGCTGGACCACGCGCACATCGACTTCATCAGCCGCATCGCCAACCCGATCGGCGTCAAGCTCGGCCCCGGCACGTCGCCGGAGACCGCGATCGAGCTGTGCGAGAAGCTGAACCCGGAGAACATCCCCGGCCGCCTCACGCTGATCAGTCGGATGGGCAACGGCAAGGTGCGCGACGCCCTGCCGCCCATCGTGGAGAAGGTGCACGCCGCCGGCGCCAAGGTCGTCTGGCAGTGCGATCCGATGCACGGCAACACGCACGAGTCGTCCAACGGCTACAAGACCCGGCACTTCGACCGGATCGTGGACGAGGTGCTCGGCTACTTCGAGGTGCACCGCGGGCTGGGCACCCACCCGGGCGGCATCCACGTCGAGCTGACCGGCGAGGACGTCACCGAGTGCCTGGGCGGCGCGCAGGGCATCGAGGACCTCGACCTGCCGGACCGCTACGAGACCGCGTGCGACCCCCGCCTCAACACCCAGCAGAGCCTCGAGCTGGCGTTCCTCGTGGCGGAGATGCTTCGTGGTTGATCTGCGTTCGGACACGGTCACCCGGCCCACGGCGGCCATGCGGGAGGCGATGGCGTCCGCCGAGGTGGGCGACGACGTCTTCGGCGACGACCCGACCGTCAACGCGCTCGAGGCGCATGTCGCCCGGCTCTTCGGGCACGAGGCCGCGCTGTTCTGCCCGTCCGGCACCATGGCGAACCAGATCGCCCTGCAGCTGCTCGTGGCGCCGGGCGAGGAGCTGCTGGCGGGGTCCGACGCCCACGTCGTGAACTACGAGGTGGGGGCCGCGGCGGCGTACGGGGGCATCTCCACCCGCACCTGGCCGGCCGTCGGCGCCGCCGTCGACCCGGCGGGCATCCTGGAGATGATCGCCCCGGCCGGCTATCCCTCCGTGCCGACCCGGGCCGTCGCCGTCGAGCAGACGCACAACCGCGGCGGCGGCACGATCATCCCGCTCGCCACGCTGCACCGGCTCAACGAGGTGAAGATCCAAGCCGGCGTGGCCCTGCACTGCGACGGCGCGCGCATCTGGCACGCGCACGTCGCCGACCAGGTGCCGCTGTTCACGTACGGGCAGCTGTTCGACACCCTGTCGGTCTGTCTCTCCAAGGGCCTCGGCGCCCCGGCCGGCTCGCTGGTGATCGGCTCGCGGGAGCGCATCGCCCGCGCCCGGACGATCCGCAAGCGCCTGGGCGGCGGCATGCGCCAGGTGGGCATCCTCGCCGCGGCCGGCCGCTATGCCCTCGACAACCACGTCAAGCGGCTCGCCGAGGACCACGCCCGCGCCCGCCGCCTGGCCGAGGCCCTCGAGCCGCTCGGCGTGGTGACCGCGGCCGAGGTCCGCACCAACATCGTGCTGATCGACACGGCGAAGACCCGCTTCGACGCCCCGGAGCTGGTCCGGGCCGCGGGGGAGCGCGGCATCCGCATCGTGGCCATGGCCCCCCGGACGGCCCGGGTCATCACCCACCTGGACGTGGACGACGACGGGGTGGATCAGGCGATCACGGTCCTGCGTGACCTGCTCTCCTGACCGCTTCGGCGGGCGCCGGGACGGAGACGACCGCTTCGGCGGATGCCGGGGACAGAGACGACCGCTTCGGCGGATGCCGGGGACGAAGACGACCGCTTCGGCGGATGCCGGGACGGAGACGACCGCTTTCTTGAGATGCTGATCGCATGACAACCCGCGCCACCGGCACGTTCACCACGACGATCGAGCCGCTGTCCAGCGACGACGACACGCTCGGCCGGATGCGCGTCGAGAAGGTCATCCAGGGCGACCTGGTCGGCTTCGGGCGCGCGCAGATGCTGTCGGTGGGCACGCCGATCGACGGCTCGGCCGGCTACGTCGCCCTCGACCACATCACGGGTACGCTCCACGGCCGCAGCGGCACCTTCGTCCTCCAGCACTCGGGCGTCCTCGACCGCGGCGCCGCCACGCTGACGGTGACCGTGGTGCCCGACTCGGGGACGGACGAGCTGCTCGGGTTGACCGGCACCTTCGAGATCGACAACCGGGGCGCCGAGCACCACTACGTCTTCACGTACGCACTCGAGCCGCGCTGAGCTGTTGACTCTGACACCGTGTCAGGGCCCAGGCTGAGTGGACCATGTTCAGTATCGGAGAGTTCGCCGGCCTGGGCCGGGTGTCGGTGCGCATGCTGCGCCACTACGACGCCATCGGCCTGCTGCGTCCTGCCCATGTCGAGCCGCACAGCGGTTACCGGTATTACAGCGCCGCGCAGCTGCGGACGCTCAACCGGGTGACCGCGCTGAAGGATCTGGGGTTCACGCTCCAGCAGGTTCAGGTGCTGCTCGACGAGAAGGTGGACGTGGCCGAGCTACGGGGGATGCTGCGTCTGCGCCGGGCCGAGCTGGCCGCGCGGATGCGGCAGGACACCGCACGCCTGGCCCAGGTCGACGCGCGGCTCCGCATGATCGAGAGTGAGGGCCACATGGACACCGGAGATGTCGTGCTGAAGAGCATCCCGCCGCTGCGGGTGGCGCAGCTGTCCGCCACCGCGGCGGGCTACGACCACCCGACGTCGATCACGGAGAATCTGACGCCCCTCTATCCGCGCCTGATGGAGCTGATGGAGCAGCACGGGGTGGCGATGACCGGTGCACCGCTCGCCTGGTACGAGCCGGCGCCGGCCGGGCCGGGCGACGAGACCATCACCGCGTACGCGGCCTTCCCGATCGGGGCGGCCGAGGTGAGCCCGGACGCCGGCTTCGACGTCGTCACGCTGCCGCCGATCGAGCAGGCGGCGACCGCGCTGCACCACGGGCCGATGTCGGAGGCCTTCCGGACCGGGCAGAAGATCGCCACCTGGATCGACGACAACGGCCACCGGGCGGTCGAGCCCGGCTTCGCCCGCGAGGTCTATCTCGACTGCCCGCCCGGCGAGTTCGACAAGTGGGTCACCGAGATGCAGGTCCCGATCTCGTGAAGGGCCACCGCTTGCGGTCCTGACGGATCGGGGCGCGGGGCAGCGCCGACTCGTTCTCCCGCCGGCTCCGGCGGGTCGCCGTCATCCATGCGACTGGTTCCATGGCTTCTCCTCGGGCGAGCCGTTAACGTTAACGTGAACGCTAACGGCCCTCCCGGGGAAAGGTCAAGGCATGCGCGATAGGCTGCGCACATCGTGGAGAAACGGCAGGTCACGCTGAAGGACGTCGCCAAGGCGGCCGGCGTCTCGCACCAGACCGTCTCGCGGGCGATCAACGACAAGGGCGAGATCGACCCCGAGACGCGGCGGCGGGTGCTCGAGGTCGCGCGCGAGCTGCGCTACCGGCCGAGCCGCTTCGCACGCGGGCTGGTGAGCTCCGGCACGGTCACGGTCGGGCTGCTCGTGCGCGAGGTCGTGAACCCGTTCTTCCCCGAGCTGATCGCCGGGGTGCTGGCCGCCGCGGACGAGCGGGGCTGGCAGGTCGTCGTCGCGAGCAGCGAGAACGACGAGCGGCGCGAGGCGGCCACCGTCGCCTCGCTCGCCAACCAGGTGGACGTCCTGATCGGCTATCTGATGGGCCCGGCGCCCGAGGACGGCGTCCCGCTGGTGGTCATCGGCCGCGCCGGCGCCGACATCGACGTGGACGCCGAGGGCGGCGTCCGGCAGGCGCTGCGGCACCTGCTCGACCGCGGGCACCGGCGGATCGGCATGCTCGACCTGCCGCAGCCGTGGGGCCGGCGCGAGCCGTTCCTCGCCTTCGCGGACGAGCACGGCCTGCCGGTCGACGGAAGCTGGGTCGTCGACACCGAGTCGGTGGACCCCGACGGCGGGGCGGCCTTCGAGCGGTTGCGCGCGGCGCACCCGGACGTCACCGCGGTGCTCGCCTACAACGACGTGATCGCGATCGGCGCCCACCGTGCCGCCCGCCGCCTGGGAATGCGCGTCCCGGACGACTGCGCGTTCGTGGGCTTCGACGGGCTGACCATCGGCGAGCTGCTCGACCCCCCGCTGACCAGCGTCGCCATCGACAAGCGCCGGATGGGCGAACTGGCCGTCGAGCAGGCCGAGCGTCTTCTCGGGGGAGAGCGACCCGGGAGGATCGTCCTGGGGACGACGCTCGAGGTGAAGGGCAGCGGTTAGCCCCGCAGGCCCTTGAGCAGGGCGATGTCGGCGGCGTGGCCCTCGTGCTCCTTGGTCGGCGTCTCGACGATGATCGGGATGCCGTGCGTGGCCGGGTGGGCCATCAGCTCCGCGAAGGCCGCCGCGCCGATCGTGCCGGCGCCGATGGTCTCGTGCCGGTCGCGGGTCGAGCCGCAGGCGTCCTTGGAGTCGTTGGCGTGGATCAGCATGAGCCTGTCCCGGCCGACCGTGGCGACCAGCGAGTCGAGCGTGGCCGTCATGCCGCCCGGCGCCGCCAGATCGTGCCCCGCCGCCCACGCGTGGCACGTGTCGAAGCAGACGCCCATCCACGGGTGGTTCTCGACCGCCGCCAGGTACGGGCCCAGATCCTCGACCTTCGACGCCAAGCTCCGCCCACCGCCCGCGCTCGGCTCGACGAGCAGCTTCGGCAGCCCTTCGCCGGCGGCCACGTCGAGCAGCGGGAGCAGCGCCTCGCGGAGCTGGTGCATCGCCTTGTCGTCGTGCGCCGGGTCCACCGAGCTGCCCGCGTGATAGACCACCGCGGTCGCCCCGATCGCCTTGCCGCGGCGCAGCGCGTGCTCCAGGGTCTCCACCGAGCGCGTCACGGTCAGCTCGGTGGGGGAGCCGAGGTTCACCAGCAGCGACGCGTGGATGTAGGCGGGCAGGCCCCGCTCGCCGCACCCGTCGCGGAACAGCACGTCCTGCTTCGGGTCGCCCGGCGGCAGCGCCCAGCCGCGCGAGTTGGAGACGTAGACCTGCACCGCCTCCGAGCCGGCGGCGTCCGCGTACGGCAGCGCCGCCTTGGCCAGGCCCCCGGACGTTCTGGTGTGGGACCCGATCGGCCGGCTCACAGACAATTCAGCACGACCTCGGTCTGGGGCGCCACCTGGCTGTTGCCGCCCGGGTTCTGCTGGAACACGTTGCCGTTCTGGTTGAACTGGATGCGCACCCGCAGGTTCATGCCCTGCAGCGTCTGCGCGGCCTGCTGGCAGTTCTGCCCGGTGAGCTCCGGCACGGTGACGAACGGCGGGCCCTTGCTGACCTCGAGCTTGATCTCGGTGTCCTTCTCGACGCCGGTGCCCGGGGCGGGCGTCTGGCCCAGCACGGTGCCGGCCGGCTCGTCGCTGTCCTTGACCTGCTCGACCACCTGCAGGCCCTGGCCCTGGAGCTCGGCGCGGGCGTCGTTGATGTTCTTGCCCTTGACGTCCGGCACGCTGATCGGCGCCTTGCCCTTGCTGAGCACGACGGTGACCGTGTCGCCCGGCTTGGCCTCCGTGCCCGCCTTGGGGTCGGTGGAGATGACGGCGCCCTCGGCCACGTCGTCGCTGTATTTCGGGGTGCCCTCCTTGTAGACCAGCTTGGCACCCTCGATGTCGCCCTTGGCCAGGGCCTTTTCCTTCTCGATCACGTCCGGCACGGGGTAGCGCTCCGGGCCCAGCGAGAGGACCAGCGTGATCGTGCCGCCCTTGGCGATGCGCTCCTCGGCGGGCGGCTGCTGCTCGAGGACGACGTCCTTGGGCACGTCCTCGCTGTAGCGGCCCTGCCCGATGACCACGCCGAAGCCCTGCGCCCGGGCGGTCTGCTCGGCCAGCGTCTGGGTCGCGTTGACCAGCTGCGGGGCCTTGGTGAAGCGCCCGGCGGTCAGCCACCACGTGCTGCCGGCGATCGTGAGCACCATCGCCGTGATCGCCGCGATGAGCAGGATCCGGCGCCGGTCGCCGAAGCGGCCGGTGGGCTCGGGTGGCTCCGGCTCGGCGTAGCGCCGGGCCCCGGCCGCCCGGCGGCCCTGGTCGGGCAGGCGGGCCCAGGAGGGCCGGTCGCCGCCGACCGGCGGGATGACCGAGGTGACCTGCGGGACCAGCGCCGTGGCGTCGGCCGCCGGCGGGCGCGGGGGCACCTGGCGCAGCAGGGCGGTCTCGACGTTGGCCGCGCCGAGGTCGTCCCGGACGACCTGCACCTCGGCGAGCAGCGCCCCGGCGTCGGTGGGGCGGGCGCCGGGGTCGCGGCGGGTGGCCCGGGCGACCAGGTCGTCGAGCGCGGTGGGCAGGCCCCGGACGATGCTGGAGGGCGCGGGCACGTCGTTGTCGACGTGGCGCCAGGCGATGTCGACGGGCTCGCCGCCGTCGTAGGGCACGCGCCCGGTGAGCATCTCGAAGAGCACGATGCCGGCCGAGTAGACGTCGGTGCGCGCGTCGGCGTGCCCGTCGGTGACCAGCTCGGGTGCCACGTAGGCGACGGTGGCCATCAGCTGGCCGGAGTCGTCGGAGGAGCTCGCCTCGACCGCGCGGGCCAGCCCGAAGTCGGCGACCTTGACGACGCTGTCGACCAGGTTGGCCAGGCCGCCGCTGGGCGCCTCGGCGACCAGGACGTTCTCCGGCTTGACGTCGCGGTGGACCAGGCCGGCGCGGTGGGCGGCGGCGATCGCCGAGAGCATCTGCTCCAGGATGGCCAGTGCCTCGACCGGATTGAGCCGGCGGCGCTGGGTGAGCAGGTCGCGCAGGGTGCGGCCCTGGACATACTCCATGACGAGGTAGGGCAGGCCCTGGTGGCGGCCCTGGTCGTAGACGGCGACCACGTTGGGGTGGGTCAGCCGGGCGATCGTCTTGGCCTCGTCGGTGAAGCGGTCGACGAAGTGCACGTTCGTCGCCTGCGACGGGTGGATGATCTTCAGGGCGACGGTGCGCTCGAGGCGGTCGTCCACGGCGGTGTAAACGGTCGCCATGCCACCACGGGCGACGCGCCCGGTGATCCGGTAGCGCCCGTCAATCGTCGTGCCGATCAACGCGTCGGCGACTGTCGTGTCCATCGGCGTGAAGTGTATGTGCCCTTCGCTGAGTGGCGGACCAGGATGTCACAGCTGAGACCGAACGGGTATGGCAACCAGGGCAGAATTGCGTGAATTGCCCGCGACGCCGGCGCGTCGCGGGCGGCTATGTCGCGAAATATCGGATCAGTCCCGGCGTGCGTGTCGTGCCCGGCGACCGTCGTGCCGCCCGTCCCCGGCCTCGTCGGGCTCGGCGGAGGAAGGATCGTCCGTCGGCTCCGCGGTGGGCGACTCCGTGTCGCTCGTGGACTCGGTGGGCGTCGGCTCCGGCGGCGTGACCGGCTGGTGGGTCGGCGCCGCGGTGGGCGTCGGCACGGGCGGGGTCAGACAGTCGCACGGCGTCGGCCCGGCGGGCGGCGTGACGGCCCCCTCCACCTTGGTGGGACGGGTGCGCGGCGGGGCGGCGGCGCGCGTGGTCCGCCCGGGCAGCGCGGTGGTGGCCGCTGTGGTGGGGATCACCTGGATCGCGTCGGCGAGCGGCTCCTGCACCAGCGTGGCGCCCGGCTCCGCCGAGACGGCGGGCAGCTCCGGCGCCGACCCGTGGCCGATCCCCTGGTTCGAGTGCACCGCGCCCGGAGCGGCCGCCGCCAGCGGGTAGGGCTCGGCGCCCGGCTCGTCCCCGCCCAGCGCGCCGATCCCGTTCGACACGGCGACGTAGCTGCCCCCGGCCCCGGCGACCGCCAGCGTGCCGATCGCGGTCACCGTCAGCAGCCGGCGCCGCGCGTGCTCGTGCGCCGGCGCGGTCCGCAGCCCGGTGACGCCGCCGAACGTGCTCAGCCCGGTGGAGGTCACCTCCTCGCGCACGGCGTGCCGGGCGGGCAGACCGGCCGCCGGGTCGGGGCGGTTCATGTCGTACTGCAGGGAGCGCCACGCGCCGGCCATCTCCGTGCGGGTCTTCCGCCACAAGGTCATCGCGACTCTCCTGTCTGCCGGACTGCGAAAGGGGAACTCGGTTGTCACCGGGAGCAAGGGGCGTGGCACGCTGGTCGGGTGACCGATTCCGTGACCAAGGGCCCTGCCGAGTGGGTCAATCTGCCGGACGTGGCAGAGCGCCTCGAGGTGTCGATCAGCAAGGTGCACCAGATGATCCGCGACGGCCACCTGCTGGCCGTCAAGCGCGACGGCATCCGGGTGGTGCCCGCCGAGCTGGTGGCCAACAGCACCGTGCTCAAGCACCTCCCCGGCGTCCTCACGTTGCTCCACGACGCCGGGTACAACGACGAAGAGGCCCTCGGGTGGCTCTACGAGCCCGACGAGACCCTGGACGGGTGCGGCGCCGTGGCCCTGGGCGGCGACCGGGCGCGCGAGGTCAAGCGGCGCGCGCAGGCGCTCGGCTTCTGAGTGCGCCACTTCTCGTACCTTCTCGTGCTCGCCGGCTGCCTCGTCTGCGCGGTGTGGCTGGAGCCGATCTTCAAGGTCAACGTGTTCCGGCGGTGGCGGCGGCTGCTGCTGACGCTCGTCCCGGTGGTCGTGGTCTTCGTGCTGTGGGACCTGGGCGCCATCGCGGCGGGGCACTGGACCTTCGACCCGGAGCAGACCACCGGCGTGCTGTTCCCGGGCGGCCTGCCCCTCGACGAGGTGCTCTTCTTCCTGGTCGTCCCGATCTGCGCGGTGCTGGGCTTCGAGGCGGTCCGGGCGTCCCTCGGCAAGGGCGACGACGAGTGACGTACACGGCGGCGGTCCTGATCGGGGTGCCCGCGGCGATCCTCGTGGACCTCTTCGTCCTGCGGACCGCGCTGGTCAGGAGGGCCGTCTTCTGGGCGACCTACCCGATCATCATCGTCTTCCAGCTGCTGTCCAACGGCATCCTGACCGGCCGGCGCATCGTGATCTACGACCCGGACGCGATCGTCGGGCTGCGGATCGCGTACGCGCCGGTCGAAGACCTGTTCTTCGGGTTCGCGATGATCCTGCTCACGCTCTCGACGTGGGTGTGGCTCGGGCGCCGGGGCGTACAGCGCACGCCCCGCGCGGGAGAGGGCAGCAGGGTGCTGTCATACCTGGCGGCGCGTCGCGGCGTCCGCCAGGGCGACCAGGACGGTCCGGGCCTCGGCGTCCAGCTCGACGGCGCCGAGCGCGGCGAGCCCGGCGGCGGTCAGCGCCGCGATCCGTGACTCGGTGCGGTCGAGGGCACCGGTGCCGGTGATGATCTCGCGCAGCCGGGCGACGTCCGGGGCGGGACTGCCCAGGCCGGCCTCCAGCTCGGCGCGCTCCGCGGGGCCCGCCGTCTCGTAGGCGCTCGCGATCAGGTAGGTCCGCTTGCCCTCGCGCAGGTCGTCGCCCGCCGGCTTGCCGGTCACCCCGGGGTCGCCGAAGACGCCCAGCACGTCGTCGCGGAGCTGGAACGCCTCGCCGAGCGGCAGACCGTACCCGGAATAGGCCTCGGCGACGGCCCGGGGCGCGCCGGCGAGCGCGGCCCCCAGCAGCAGCGGGCGCTCGACCGTGTACTTCGCCGACTTGTAGCGGGCCACCTTGCTCGCCCGCGCGGCGGTCATGTCGCCGGTGACCGGGCTGAGCACGTCGAGGTACTGACCGACGGTCACCTCGGTGCGCATCTCGTCGAACACCGGCCGCGCCCGGACCAGCGCCTCCAGGTCCACGCCCGCGGCCTGCAGCAGCTCGTCCGACCAGACCAGCGCCAGGTCGCCGAGCAGCACCGCGGCCTTGTCCCCGAACGCCTCCGCGTCGCCCAGCCAGGCCGCCGTGGCGTGCCGGGCGGCGAACCGCTTGTGCACCGACGGCTCGCCGCGGCGGGTGTCCGAGCGGTCCATCAGGTCGTCGTGGATGAGCGCGGCGGCCTGGACCAGCTCCAGCGCGGACACCGCGGCCACCACCTGGTCGCTGTCCACGCCGCCGGCCCCGCGGAAGCCCCAGTACGCGAACGCGGGCCGCAGCCGCTTGCCGCCCCCCAGCACGAAGGCCTCGAGCGCGTCCGCCACGTCGGCCAGGTCGTCGTCGATCGCCAGCAGCCGGGTGCGCTGCCCGGCGAGAAAAGCGGACAGGGCCTTGTCGACACGGGGGCGCAGGCCCGCACGGTCCAGCAGGGGAGTCACCAGCCCAACCTAGCGGGTCGAGCCGGGCTCGACCCGCAGCCGGTAGGGTGGGCGCGTGGCTCTCGGTCTCCCCTCCCGGCTTCCGGCGACACCGGCGATCGGTGACCTCCTCCAGGAGCCGGGGCCGACGTTCTCGTTCGAGTTCATGCCGCCGAAGACGCCCGAGGCCGAGCAGCTGCTCTGGCAGACCATCCGCGAGCTCGAGCCGCTGCGCCCCGACTTCGTCTCCATCACGTACGGCGCCGGGGGCAGCACCCGCGACACCACCGTCGACGTGACCGAGCGCGTGGCGACCGAGACGACGCTGCTGCCCATGGCCCACCTGACCGCGGTCGGCCACTCCGTCGTCGAGCTGCGCCACGTGATCGGGCGGCTGGCGGGCGCGGGCATCCGCAACGTGCTCGCCGTCCGGGGCGACCCGCCCGGCGACCCCACGGGCGAGTGGGTGCGGCATCCCGAGGGAGTGCGCTACGCCGAGGAGCTCGTCCGGCTGCTCAAGGAGTCGGGGGACTTCAGCGTGGGGGTGGCCGCGTTCCCGTACAAGCATCCCCGCTCGGGCGACGTCGACAGCGACACCCGCAACTTCGTCCGCAAGTGCCGGGCGGGCGCCGACTTCGCCATCACGCAAATGTTCTTCGAGGCCGGCGACTATCTGCGGCTGCGGGACCGGGTGGCCGCGGCCGGCTGCGACACCCCCATCGTGCCGGGCGTGATGCCGGTGCTGCGGATGGGCACGATCGAGCGGGCGGCCCAGCTGTCCGGGGCGCCCTTCCCGCCGGCCCTGCTGGCGCGCTTCGAACGGATCGCGGACGACCCCGCCGCCGTCCGGGAGCTGGGCCTGGAGCTGTGCGCCGAGATGTGCCGCCTGCTGCTCGACGAGGGCGTGCCGGGGCTGCACTTCATCACCATGAACCGCTCCACCGCCACCCGTGAGGTCTGGCAGAAGCTGCGGTGAACTGGCCTCAGTACGCGGACGCCTGGTCGGCGCTCCACGGCGGTTTCGACCCGCGCAAGGCGTCGCCGGTGGTCCGCGGCTGGGTCCGGCTCGCGTGGCGCGGCGGCAGCCTCGCCGGCCGGCTCGGCATCGGCCCCTCCGGCGTCACCACGCTCGGCCTGCTGCTCTGCGCCCTGGTCCCCTTCGTGCCGCTGCCCGCGGCCGCCGTGCTCGTGCTCCTCGCCGCCTTCGCCGACGCCCTCGACGGCGCCACCGCCGTGGTCACCGGCCGGGTCACCCGCCTCGGCTACGTCTACGACTCCGTCGCGGACCGCCTCGGCGAGCTCGCCTGGCTCGCCGCCTTCTGGGCGGCCGGCGTCCCGGGCCCGCTCGTCGTGGCGGCGCTGGCGATCAGCTGGCTGCACGAGTACCTGCGGGCCCGCGCGACCGCCGGCGGCATGACCGAGATCGGCCTGGTCACCGTCGGCGAGCGCCCGACGCGAGTCTCGGTCGCCATCAGCGGCCTCGTGATCGCGGCCGTCGCGGGCTGGGTCGCGCCGGACCTCCAGCGGGGCGTCGTCCTGGTCGCGGTGATCGCCTGGCTCACGCTGGGCGTCGTGGGCTTCGCCCAGCTGGTGTACGCCGTCCGCCGCGCGTTAATGCGTTGATCCATCCCCCCGGGCGTCCTACCTTTTGTCCCGTGACGCTTCGCCGGGACGACAGCGGGGGCTGCTGAAGGCTCCTCCCTTCGTGCTGCGCGCGTGTCGTCGCGTGGGTCGAGCACAAGGGAGGTGACCCGCATGAGCGTGGTCCTCGTTCTCAACGCCGATTCCGGGCCGCTGCACCGGGTCAGCGTCCGGCACGCCATCCGCATGCTGTTCCGTGAGGTCGCCGTGGTCGAGGAGGCCCGGGCCGACGAGCGCATCGGCGTCTTTCCCGTGCCCACGATCATCCGCCTGGTCAGCTATGTCGTGACCCGCTGGCGGCACAGTCACGGCCCGGCGTGGTCGCGGGGCGGCGTGCTCAATCGGGACGGCCGGCGCTGCGCCTTCTGCGGCAAGGCCGCCTCCACGATCGACCACGTCCTGCCGCGCTCGCGGGGCGGGGCCAACAGCTGGACGAACACCGTCGCCGCGTGCGGACGCTGCAACCAGCGCAAGGGCGACCGGACGCCGGAGGAGGCGCGCATGCCGCTCCGCTTCCGGCCCGCGGCGCCGAGCTGGGCGGAGGCCGCGGCGCTCTGATCGGCGGCCGGCGGGCGGGGCAGGACACGGGGGCCCGCCGGCCGTCATCCCTCCGCTCGCCGCGTGCCGAGGAATCAGGGGCTTGACCTCGTGGGCCGGGGCGGTGGTCCACCGTTTTCCATCAGGGGCGGTCGGGGTGCCGTAGCAATAATTTGAGCGATCGCTCAAAGGGTTACCGTGGGGGCATGAGTTCCGCACCCGAGCGCACCGCCCGCGACGTGACCGGCCTGCTCAACTCGGCGGGGCACGCCCTGTCCCATCGGCTCAACGCCGCGCTGGCCGAGGTCGGGCTCACCGAGAAGATGCAGTGCGTCCTGGTCCACGCCCTCGAGGAGGAGCGCACGCAGATCCAGCTCGCCGCGCTGGCCGATCTCGACAAGACCACGATGGTCGGCGTCGTGGACGAGCTGGAGCGCCGCGGGTTCGCCACCCGGCAGCCGTCGCGTACGGATCGCCGGGCCCGGATCATCGCGGTCACCGAGGCGGGGCGGCAGGCGGCCGCGCGGGGCCAGGAGGTCGTCGACCGGGTGCACGTGGAGGCGCTCGCCGGGCTGTCCGACGAGGTGCGCACGGTGTTCGTGCAGGCACTGGCGCAGCTGGTGGACGACAACCGGGAGGCCGGGCCGAAGGCGGTGCGGCGGGCGCGGCAAGCCGTCCGCTAATAGATAGTCCGCATCCGAACCATCTGCTACGGTCGGATGCATGGTCTCCTCCCGTCGTACCGCCGCGCTCGCGGTCCTGTGCCTGACCGCGCTGATGATCGTGCTGGACAGCACGATCGTGGCCGTCGCCCTGCCCGCCATCCAGGCCGATCTCGGCTTCTCGGACGCCGCCCTGTCGTGGGTCGTCAACGGCTACCTGATCGGCTTCGGCGTGGTGCTGCTGCCCGCCGGGCGGCTCGGTGACCTCGTCGGCGCGCGGTCCGTCCTGCTGGCGGGCCTGCTGATCTTCACCGTGGCCAGCCTGGGGTGCGGGCTGGCGCCGGCCGCGGGCTGGCTGGTCGCCGGCCGCCTCGTGCAGGGCGTGGGCGGCGGACTCGCCTCGGCGGTGATCTTCGGGCTGATCGTCCGGCTCTATCCCGAGGCGCGCGGCCAGGCGCGGGCGCTGGGGGTCTACAGCTTCACGCAGGCCGGGGGCGCGGCACTCGGGTTCGTCGCCGGCGGCCTGGTCACCGAGGCGGCCGGCTGGCCCTGGATCTTCCTGGTCAACGTCCCGATCGGCGCGATCGCCCTGGTCGCCGGGGTGCGCGTCGTGCCGCGCGAGGCGGGCGCCGGGGTGCGTACCGGGCAGTCGGTCCTCCGCAGCCGGCGCCTGTGGGCCGCCCTCGCCGCCACCGTGCTCATCTTCGGGACGGGCATGGGCTTCCAGTACGTCAACGCCCTCTACCTCCAGCGCGTCCTCGGCCTGGACCCGGTCACGACCGGTCTCGCCTTCCTTCCCACGCCGATCGTCATCGGCGTGGTGTCGCTCGTCGTGGCGCCGCGGGTCACCGCCCGGTTCGGGCTGCGTACGGTCCTCACGGCCGGCCTCGCCCTGATGGCCGGGGGGCTGCTGCTGCTCTTCCGGATGCCGGCCGACGCCACGTACGCGATCGATGTCCTGCCCCCGCTCGTCGTCATGGGCCTCGGCGTCGGCGTGGTCATCCCCGCGATCATCATGCAGGTCATGCGCGGCGTCGCCACGGCGGACACCGGCTTCGTCTCGGGGCTGGCCAACACGGCACAGCAGGCGGGCGGCGCCGCGGGCGTGGCGATCCTGGCCCTGGTGGCGGCCCGGGTCACCGAGAGCCAAGGGGCGCTGCGGGACGGGTACTCGGCGGCCTTCCTCGTCGCCGGCGCCTTCGTGATCGGCGCGCTCGTACTGACGCTGCTCGGCCGGCGCCCTGTCGCGAGCGAGGAGGTCAACGTAACGTTGACACGGTGATCCCGGACCTCGACCAGCTCGCCGAGATCGGCCCCGCCCGGGCCCGGCTCGACGAGCGCGAGCTGGAGCTGATCGACCGCGCCCGGCAGGCCGGCGCCACCTGGGCGCAGGTCGCCGCGGCGCTCGGGCTGGCCAGCAGGCAGGCCGCTGAACAGCGCAGACAGCGGCTCGTCGGCGCCGCGCGGGCCCGCCGCCACGACCTCGACCTGCGGTACGCGCACAGCATCGTCGTCCTCCGGCAGGCCGTCACCGACCTGCACCGGGCCATCGCCGCCGACCGGAGCTGGACGAGTCGCTTCCCCCGGGCCGCCCTCGCCCGCGCGACGGTCGCGACCGCGCTCGACGCCCCGCCGGGCGGGCTGTATTCGCTGGCCGGCCAGGCCGTGGACGACCTGCGGGCGGGACGCCTGCCCGGGTACGTCCGGCTCGCACTCCGCAAGGTGGAGGCCGCCCTGTCAACGACCGATTGACAGCTTGCGCCTGATCGACTCAAGTCCCGACGATGGCGCCCATGCCTCGCAACGCCACCCTCTTCGTCGCCGTCTCGGTGCTGTCCGGCTTCGGCAGCAGCGCCATGGCCCTGGTCGGCGGCATCTGGATCCTCGACCTGACCGGCTCGCCGGCGCTCGCGGGCCTGACCGGACTCTGCGTCTACGCGCCCACGCTCGCCGGCCCCTGGCTCGGCGGGGCGGCCGACCGGCTGCCCCGCCGCCCGCTGGCGATCGGCGCGAACCTGTTCCTCGTGGCCCTGCTCAGCCTGCTCCTCGTCGTCCGCTCCCCGGCGGACGCATGGCTGATCTACGTCGTCTCCACCGGGTACGGCCTCAGCTACGTCCTGCTCGACGCGGCCGAGTCCGCCCTGTTGCCCGCCGCCGTGCCGCCCGGCGACCTGGGCGCGGTCAACGGCTGGCGCGCCAGCGCGCAGGAGGGCATGAAGCTCGTGGCCCCCCTCGCCGGCGCCGCGCTCTACACCTGGCAGGGCGGTCATGCCGTCGCCGCCCTCAGCGCCGCGCTGCCCATGATCGGTGCCGTCCTCTACGGCCTCCTCCGCGTGCGGGAGCCCGGCCGGTCGCCGCGCCGCCGCGAGAAGATGGCGCTTCCCGCGTCACCCGAGCTCCGGATCACTGTCCTCGTCGCCGCCGTCGCGATCGCCGTCTCCGCCCTCGCGACCGCGCCCCAGTACGCCGTCGTGACCCGCGACCTCGGGCTGCCCAGCGCCTTCGTCGGCGTGCTGACCAGCGGCCAGGGCGCGGGCTCGATCGTGGCGGGCCTGCTCGCCGGTCGGGTGATCGCCCGGCGCGGCGTGGTCTTCCTCGGCGTCGCGGGTGCCCTGGTCCATGCGGCGGGGCTGCTGCTCAAGTGTCTGCCGTGGACACCGGTGGTCGCGCGGCGGAGCGGCGGGCCGGACGGAGGAGGAG
>NZ_JAUQWH010000084.1 GCF_030757795.1 Actinoplanes oryzae | reverse complement strand
GGGCCGGGCCTTCACGGTCTTCTGGCCGGTCAATCGGGCGACGTGGCTGCCGGTGCCGGACGGCTTCGACAGCATCCCCGACGCCGCGAAATAAGATCGACTTCCGCGCAATAGGCTGGCGTACGTGACACACATCGAACGACGGGCCGCTCGCGTGCTCCTGGTCGATGCGGCGGACCGCGTGCTGCTGTTGCACGGCGGTGATCCGGCCCGTCCCGACCAGCTCTGGTGGTTCACCCCCGGCGGCGGTCTCGACGCCGGGGAGACGCCCGCCCAGGGCGCGGCGCGCGAGTTGTTCGAGGAGACCGGCCTGCGGGTCGACCCGGCCGCGCTGGGATCGCCCGTGCACGACGAGGTGACCGAGTTCAGCTACGACGGCCGGGACTATCGGCAGACCCAGGAGTTCTTCCTGCACCGGGTCGACAGCTGGGCGGTCGACACGTCCGGGTTCGACGAGGCCGAGCGGCAGACGATCACCGATCACCGGTGGTGGTCCGCCGAGGCGCTGGCCGCCTCCGACGAGCAGATCTTCCCGGTCGGCCTGGCCTCGCTCCTGACGCGTGCGGTGACGAGCTGATGCTCGCTCCGCCCCGCACCGTCGTCCGCCGCGAGGGCGGGCTCTACGCGCTGGAGCGGGCGCTGCAGCGGCGTGGCTTCCGCCACGTCGCCGGCGCCGACGAGGCCGGCCGCGGTGCCTGCGCCGGCCCGCTCGTCGCCGGCGCGGTGATCCTGCCGGAGGGCAAGCGGGGCGAGATCCCCGGGCTGGCCGACTCCAAGCTGCTCACCCCGGCCGCCCGGGAGCGGGTCTACGACGAGGTGGTCGCCCGGGCGCTCACCTGGTCGGTCGTGATCGTCCCGGCCACCGAGGTGGACGCCCGCGGCCTGCACGTCTGCAACCTCGCCGCGATGCGCCGGGCGCTCGCGTCGCTGCGCACCCGCCCGGAGTACGTGCTGACCGACGGCTTCCCGGTCGACGGCCTCGGCGCCCCGGGGCTGGCGGTGTGGAAGGGCGACCGGGTCGCGGCGTGTGTCGCGGCGGCCAGTGTGCTCGCCAAGGTCACCCGGGACAGGCTGATGGTCGAGCTGGACGGGCGCTTCCCGGACTACGGCTTCGCGGTGCACAAGGGGTACATCACCGAGGAGCACAGCGCGGCGCTCACGCGGCACGGGCCGTGCGCGGAGCACCGGTTCTCGTACGTCAACGTGGCTGCCGCCTCCGGGCGGGGAAATGTGCCGCCCCGGGCGCGTCGTCCGGTTTCCGCCACTTCATCTTCGGCCGCGTCTTCCGCCGAGCCGCTGATGCTGTGGCCGGACAGTGGGGGTACCGTCGGCGTGGCGTCCGGCGAGGAGCCTCGGCCGCCGGTGCCGGTGGGGGAAGATGAGGCCATGGAGGGCGAGAAGCGATGAGCGCAGAGGATCTCGAGAAGTACGAGACCGAGATGGAGCTGCAGCTCTACCGGGAGTACCGCGACATCGTCCGCCAGTTCTCCTACGTGGTGGAGACGGAGCGCCGCTTCTACCTGGCCAACCAGGTGGATCTGCACGTGCGCAACTCCGACGGCGAGGTGTACTTCGAGGTCGAGATGCACGACGCATGGGTCTGGGACATGTACAGGCCGGCGCGCTTCGTCAAGAACGTGCGGGTGATGACGTTCAAGGACGTGAACGTCGAGGAGCTGGAGAAGCCGGACATCTCGCTGCCGGACGAGCCCGGCTTCGGGGGCTGACGGTTTCTTCGGTTGTCCACAGATCGCCGTTGTCCACAGGGGCAGCGGCGATCTTTTTTGGTTCGGCGCAGGATGCGCGGCATGGTCTGGTTCTTGTCTCTCGTCCTCACCCTCGGGTGGCCCCTGCAACCGGTGTCGGTGTCGGTGACGCGGCTCGCCGAGCCGGCTTTCGGCCGGCCCGTGGAGCCGGCGTCAGGGACGCGGCGCTTTGAGCCGGCTTTCGGCTGGCCTGTGGAGCCGGCTTCGGTGACGCGGCGGTTCGAGGCGCCGCCTGCGCCGTGGCTGGCGGGGCATCGCGGGGTGGATCTTGCGTCGGTGCCGGGCGCGGTCGTGCGATCCGCCGGCGCGGGCACCGTGGCCTTCGCCGGTCGGGTGGCCGGGCGGGGCGTGGTGAGCGTCCAGCACGACTCGGGGCTGCGGACGACGTACGAGCCGGTCGACCCGCTGGTGCACCCGGGCGACCCGGTCGATCCCGGCGGCCGGCTGGGCACGCTGGTGGGCGGGCACGCGGGATGCCCCGTGGCGGCGTGTCTGCACTGGGGGCTGCGGCACGGTGCCGGCTATCTCGACCCGTTGACGCTGCTCGGGGCCGGGCCGGTGCGGCTGCTACCCGTCCTTGAGGAGGGCGGGGAGGCGCTCGGCGAGGCGGTCGTACTCGTCGGGGCGGTTGTAGACCTGGGCGCTCAGCCGCAGCCAGCCGCGGCCGCCCCACGAGTTGAGGGCCACCTCGGTCGCCAGCTTGTCGGCGATGCGTCCCCGCAGGGCGTGGGCTTCCGGCTTCGTCGTCGCGACACCGCCGGGCAGCGGCACGATCCGCATGGCGGCCTCGGGGGCGCCCGGGTCCGGCAGCTCGGCGGGGTCCAGGCCCAGGGCGGCGCCGACGACCCTCTGCCCGTAGGCGGCCAGCGCCGCGTTGTGGCTCCGCACGGCATCGAGGCCCAGCGTGCGCATCGTGAAGAGTCCCGTGGGAGCGGCGAGCCACGCCGTGAAGTCCAGCGTGCCCTGATACTCGACGCTGAGCGGGAAGCCGGCCTCCTGCTCCCACGACACGACCAGCGGCTCGATGCGCCGGCGCCACGGTGCCGCCACGGCGAGGAGCGCGGTGCCCCGCGGGGCATAGGCCCACTTGTGCAGGTTGCCGACCCAGAAATCCGCCCCGATCCGGTCCACCTCGACCGGCAGCATGCCCGGCACGTGCGCCGCGTCCACCAGCACCGGGATTTCGTGCTCCCGCGCCGCCGCCACGATCTGCGCCACGGGCAGCGCGCGCGCGGTCGGCGAGGTGAGCTGGTCCACGATCACCAGCTTGGTCTTGCCGGGGCGCAGGGCGTTGCGGACGCGGGAGACCAGTTCGGCGTCCGAGGCCTGCAGGGGCAGGGCGACCGTACGCGCGGTGGCCCCGGACCGGCGGCACTGGCGCTTGGCGGCGAGCTCGTTGGCGCCGTACCCGTGATCGGTCAGCAGCACCTCGTCGCCGGGGCCGATCCGCACCGACTGCAGCACGAGCGACACCCCGGCCGTCGCGTTGGGCACGAGCGCGCTGCCCTCCGGATCAGCCCCGAGAAACTGGGCGATGTGCCGTCGCGTGTGGACGATCCGGTCCATGAGCCCCGGCGGCTCGAAGAAGGTCATGGGGTTGCGCTCGGTCTCGTCCCGCAGCCGCTGCTGGGCCCGCTGCACGCTGATCGGGACCGCGCCGAAGGAGCCGTGGTTCAGATAGGCGGTGCCGGGATCGAGCGAGAAAAGGAGCCGAGCTCCGGGAAGGGGCGGGGGCGGGTCACCGGCGCTCACGCTGCGATCGTACGGCACGCGGCAGGCCGGAATCCGGGTCTTGTCCCTCCTCCGCGCCGGCTCCGGACATTCGTAGCCCTCGTCCCGCGCCTCGAAGCCGTTCGCTGCGCGTCGCCGTCCGCCCTGCCCTCGTCCTGCTTCCGGCTCCGCCGCGCTGTTCCGCCCGGTGCGCCACTCCTCGCCTCGCCTTGTGCTCCGCTTTCGCCTTCGAGCTGACTGTGGTGGACACGCCGGGGCTGTCCTTGCCTCCGCCGCCGGGGCCACCAGCGCACTGTGCCTCCGCCCCTCGCCTCGCCTTGTGCTCGCTTCTCGCCTCGCCCTGTGCTCCGCCCCTCGCCTTGCCCTGTGCTCCGCTTTTCGCCTCGCCTAGTGCTCCGCTCTTCGCCTTGCACTGTGCCCCCGCTCCTCGCCTCGCGCTGTGCTCCGCTCTTCGCCCGCCGTGGGTCTCGGCCTTTGCCGGTCCTTCGTCTCGGCCTCTGCCCGACCGTCGCCTCGGACTCAGTCCTGGCTGGTGTCCCTGGTTCGGGATGCGCTGCTCGGAGGATGCGCTGCTCGGACCCGCCGAATGTGCTTCGTCGGGCTGCTTCTCACGCGGCGGGCGGGCCGGACAGAAATGGCGGTCGGGATCGGGGCGGGGCTGGACCGGGGTGGCGGTCGGGATCGGGGCGGGCTGGATAGGAATGGCGGTCGGAGCTGGAGCGGGGTGGCGGTCAGGCGCGGGGGTGGGCCTGGTTGAAGGCGGCGCGGAGGCGTTCGGTGGAGACGTGGGTGTAGATCTGTGTGCTCGACAGCGACGAGTGCCCGAGCAGTTCCTGCACCGCGCGCAGGTCGGCGCCGCCGTCGAGCAGGTGCGTGGCGGCCGAGTGGCGCAGGTCGTGCGGGCTGGTGTGCGGCAGCCCCGCCGCCTGGGCCGCCGCGGCGACGACCCGGCGCACCACTGTCTGCTGCAGGCGGCCGCCTCGCGCCCCGAGGAAGAGCGCGTCCCCGCTCGCGGGCTGGGCCATCTGCGGGCGGCCGTGGCGCAGCCAGTCGTCGAGGGCCCGCTGGGCCGGCACCCCGTAGGGCACGGCCCGCTCCTTGGCGCCCTTGCCGAGCACACGAACCACGCGCCGCGCCTCGTCCACGTCGGCCGTGTCGAGGCCGCACAGCTCGCTCACCCGGATGCCGGTCGCGTAGAGCAGCTCGAGGATGGCGCGGTCGCGTACCCCGTGCGGATCGGCCGTCGTCACGACCAGCTCGGCCGCCTGCTCGGCCCGTAGCACCGACGGCAGGTCCCGGTGCGCCTTGGGGCTGGCCAGCTGCGCCCCCGCATCGGACGCGCAGAGCCCGGCCCGATGCGCCCACCCCGTGAACGTCCGAGCCGCCGCCGCCCGCCGAGCCTGCGAAGTCCGCGCGGCCCCCTCCGCCATCCGCCGCGCCAGCCACCCCCGCAGCACGGCGATGTCCAGGTCCGCCGGGCTCGCACACCCGGCCCCGGCGGCATACTCAAGCAGCGACACCACATCGCCGACATAAGCCCGCACGGTGTGCACGGACCTGTTCTCCACCCGCGACAGATGCACCCCAAAGTCGTCCACAGCCTGACGCATGGCCGCTGGCAACCCCTCATGCGCCGCGCGAGTGCTTCCCATACCCCCATCATCACCCGCCACCCGCCATCGCTGCCCACCGCCGGCCACCCGCCATCGCTGCCCACCACCGGCCACCGGCCATTGGCAGCCCGGCTCCGACACCGGCCGCCCGCGCTCGCCCCCGCCTCCGCGCCCGGGCTCGCCATCCGCGCCCGTACTTGCCGCCGACTCCGCGCCCGCGTCCGCGTCCGCGTCCATCCGCACCGCGCTTGGCGCTGACCACCTGCGCAGTTCCGTGAGTCATCCGCACTGGTCACCCGTGCCGGCGCTGGTCAGCGTCTGGACGGGAGGCCGGCTGGTGCCCGGAGGACTAGCGGCGCCGTCCTTGCTCCTTGGCGTCTATCCCCGGCTGCCTGTGCACATCGTCAGCTCCCGGACCGTTCGGGTGAATCCGGGAGGCCTCGGCCATGCGGTTCGGTGGGAGGGCGGCTGCTGGGAGCAGGGCGAGTCCGGCCATGACGGGGCGGGCTGCCGGGGCCGAGGGCGGCCGGAAGTGGGCGAGGGGGCGGATCCGGGCGGGGGCGGCGTTCCGAAGTCGGCCGGTGGGAGGGCGTCTGAGTCGGCCGGTGGGGGTCGGGTCCAGGAGACGAAGCGGGACCACAGGTCTGCGGGCGCCGATCCGTCTGCTGTGGCGAGGTCGTCCCATGCCTCGGTGAGCCGGCCGTGCATGTAGACCGTCAGGCTCGACGGGGCTCGCTGGTACTCGGCCAGCAGTTGGGCTTTCGCCTGGTCGCAGGGCCAGGGCAGGTGGCAGGCCGAGCACTTCCACAGCGGTGGGACGCCGAGGTGGGCGGGCGGTGATCGCCGGTCGTTCGTGTGTCTGGCCATGGCGGCCTCCCGATTCTGAGTGTCTTTGCCGCTGGGACGGCGGGCGCTGTGCGTGGTCTTCAGTTGCTATCGGTATTGGCCTGGCAGGGGGCCCACTCAGGCCTCGTCGGGTGAGGACGGCTGGGGCTCGATGTCGGGAGGTGGCGGCAGGCTTACGCCGGGCGGGTCCGAGGTCGGGGACTGCGGGCGGGAGTGGCACTTCGGTCTGGGTGCCGGGTGCGGGGGTTGGTCGGCGCGGAGGGCGTCGGCGATGGAGGCGGGGAAGGTGTGCAGAGCCTGGACGGCGGCGAGGAACTCCGTGGGGCGGTGCGGCCGGGGCGGGCTGGCGGGCTTGGTGGTGCGGGGGTGGGGCTTGCCGCGGGGCGGGCGGGTCAGGACCGCGGTGGGGCTGTAGACGGTGGACTGCGGCGGGGGCTCCGGGGCGAACGTCAAGGTGGTCATCGTCGAGGGGCCGGAGCCGGACGGCGGCGAAGGGGGCCGCAGGGCCGTGGGCGGGTCGGGGGCGGGTGGCAGCGCGTAAGGCTCGTCGGTGCCCGGCGAGAAGGTCGGCATCGTGCCGTGCGGGAAGGTCCCCGGGCGCGGCCGCTTCCCGGCCGGGGGCTCGGGCGGCCGGGTCGGGAGAGGGTGGCCGGAGATCGTCGGTGTGGCCGGTGGCACCCCCTCTGGGCTGGGCGGGGAGGCTTCAGGGCGCTCGTCGCGGGGGGAGTGGGAACGTGCCTGGTTTGACGCTGGTGGAATGGACGGCGTGGAGCTTTGCATCTGCCCGGACGCGGGTGGCTCGGCGCCGGAAGCCGGAGCCGGAGGGAAGCCGTCGACCGGCTTCGGGGAAGTGTCGGGAGCGGGTCGTCGAGAGGAGGGATTGCCGGGGTGGCGGGTGCCTTTGGTGGAATGGGGACACGGGGCCGGAAGGCCGCAGACGCAGAGCAGCCAAAGGGCGCGCCAGTCTCGTTTATGGGTGGGGTGATTGCGGTGCATGGGGGGATCGGCTCCCTGGTCGTACGGGGTAGTCATGCGACGACATTAGTTGACGTAAAGCTAGCTGTCTTTCACCGAGTTGACCCATGACCAATAGTCATACGCCTACGGTCGATCATGTGGCTAAAGCAATCCGACTCATGGGCGCACACGAGATCCGGGTCCGGCTCGGCGGGGTGAGCCGACAGCGGGCTTACCAGATCACCAGCCGGGCCGACTTCCCCGAACCGGTGGCGGACCTCGCGCAGGGCAAGGTCTGGCTGACCGAGGACGTCGAGGCGTGGATGAAGGTCCATCGCCGGGACGTCGACGAATCCGACGACTGATCACCCCTGCTCCTCCGGCGCCGCGGGCAGTTCCTTCCGGTCCGGCGGCGATTTCTGCGTGCCCACCGAAAGTTCGGGCACGGAGAAAAGCGCCGCCGGTGAGGGAATCGCGGCCGGTGGAGATGGCGCGTTCGACGGAAGAGGAGCCGTGCGGGAGACGGAAGCCCGCGCGGCTCTCGTGAGGGCGAAGCCGTTGTCGCGGCGTACGACCAAGCCCTTGATCTCCAGCAGGGTCAGTCGCTGCAGGACCGTGCGCAGCCGAACCCCGGCTCGCGCGGCTAGCTCCTCCGGTCCCGCCGTGCCGTGGTCCGGCACGGCCTCCAGCACGAGCGCGCTCTCCTCGTCGAGCTCGTCCCGGGCGTGGCTGAGGGCCCGGGCCGGCTCGGCGTAGTACTCGCCGATGCGGCCCACCTCGTCCAGCACCTGGGCGGCGTTGGTGACGACGCGCGTGCCCGGGCAGGTGCGGAGGAGCTCGTGGCAGCCCACGGACATCGCCGACGTGACCGGGCCGGGGACGACCAGCGCCGGGCGGTTGAGGGCCAGGACGCGGCCCATCGTCTGGACCGCGCCGCTGCGGGCGGCCGCCTCGACGAGGACCGTGCCTGCCGTGGCGGCGGCGATGACGCGGTTGCGGATCAGGAAGCGGTGGCGCAACGGGTCCGAGCCCGGCGGCCACTCGCTCATCAGCAGGCCCGTCTCGGCGATCTGCTCGAACAGGGCCGTGTTGCTCACCGGGTACGGCCGGTCGACTCCACAAGCGAGCACAGCGATCGTGAGCCCGCCCGCGCCCAGCGCCGCCCGGTGCGCCGTCGCGTCGATGCCCATGGCGCCGCCCGAGACCACTGTCCAGCCCTGTTCGGCGAGGCCGAAGGCGATGTCCATCGTCACGTGCAGCCCGTACGAAGTAGCCGCCCGCGCGCCGACCACGGACACCGACCGCTCCAGCGCCGCCCCGAGCGGGTGCTCGCCGCGGACCCAGATGCAGAGCGGCGGGCGTACGTCGCGGTGGACCCTGTCCCGCCGCCCGAACTCCAGCGTGGCCAAGGACTCGACCCTGCCGGGCCATTCTTGGTCGCCGGGCACCACCACCCGAGCCCCCAGCCGGCGGGTGTGCCTGAGCGCCAGCTCCGCCATCCGGACCGGATCGCCCTTCCCGGCCCGGGCCGCCACGAGATTGCCCAGCGACGGGGTCGCGAACCGCCCGGCCAGGATCTCGGCGAGCGTCGCCGCCGCACCCTGCTGCTGGACCAGCTCCCAGACCGTCCGGTGCCCCGGCTCCACGAGCCACGTCAGCGCGACCCGGGCCAGCCGGTCGTCGTCCTCCGCGCTCATGCCGCACGACCCGACGGCTTCTTGGGCTCCGGCGGCGGCCCCGGCCTGCGAATGCTGGAGCCATGGCCGTCCTCGAGGCGGATGCCGACGTCGTGGTCCGCGAGGTCGGTGAGCAATTGCTCGACGGCCGAGCGAAGGCGGTCAGGGGCGGATCTGCCGGTCATGGGCGTCTCCCATTCGGAGTTGGGCGGCCTCGGCCACGTCGAGGCTGGTGGGGGTGTCTCGTCCGTCGAGGTCCGCGATCGTCCACGCCAGGCGCAGCACGCGGTCGAAGCCGCGCGCCGACAGCGCGCCGCTCTCCAGGCCGCGCTGGAGACCCGCGGTGGTCGCGGAGCTGAGCCGCCACGGCGGGCGCCGCAGCCGGGGGCCGGGGACATCGGCATTGACCTGCCAGCCCTCGGCTGACCAACGCGCGGCGGCGGCCGCCCGGGCCTTGGCCACCCGGTCGGCCACGGCCGCGGACGACTCGGCCGGGGCGGTCGCGGTCAGCAGCTGGGCGGCGCCGAGGGAGGCGAGCTTGATGTGGATGTCGATGCGGTCCAGCAGGGGACCGCTGAGCTTGCCCAGGTAGCGGCGGCGGGCGACGGGCGAGCACTGGCAGTACTGATCGCCGGCCGGGCTCGCGCACGGGCACGGATTGGCGGCGAGCACGAGCTGCACCCGGGCGGGGTATTCGGTGCTGCCGCGGGAGCGGGCCAGGATCACCCGGCCGCTCTCCAGCGGCTGGCGCAGGGCCTGCAGCGTGCGCGGCGAGAACTCGGGCGCCTCGTCGAGGAAGAGAACGCCCCGATGGGCGAGGGACAGCGCGCCCGGCCGGGCGAGGCCGGGGCCGCCGCCGACGAGGGCGGAGAGGCTCGCGCTGTGGTGCGGCGCCTCGAAGGGCGGCCGCCGGACGAGGAAGCCCTCCGGCGGCAGCACGCCGGCAATGGACTGCAGAGCAGTGACCTCCAGGGCGGCGGCGTCGTCCAGCTCGGGCAGGAGCGAGGGGAGCCGCTCCGCGAGCATGGTCTTGCCGGCGCCGGGCGGGCCGATGAGGGCAAGGTGATGGCCGCCGGCCGCCGCGACCTCCAGGGCGCGCCGGCCGAGCTCCTGACCGGCGACGTCGGCGAGGTCGGGGCCCTGGGGCGGGGCCGGGGTCCGCTCGGGTGGCGGCACGAGCAGGGTGTCCTGGCCGCGGAGGAAGCCGATGAGGCGGCGCAGCGTGTCCACGGCGCCGACCGAGACGCCGGGAACGACGGCTGCCTCGCGGGCATTTTCCCGGGGCACCACGAAGCGGCGGATCCCGGCATCGGCGGCGGCCGCGACCATGGGCAGGACGCCGCGCACGGACCGGACCGCCCCGTCGAGGCCCAGCTCGCCGAGGAAGACGACATCCTCGAGCTGCTTCAGCGGCAGCTCACCCGCACCGGCCAGCATCGCCACGGCGATGCTGAGGTCGAACGCGCTGCCGTGCTTGGGCAGCATCGCCGGGAGCAGGTTGACGGTGATGCGCCGGTTGGGCCACGCCTCGCCCGAGTTGAGAATCGCCGCGCGGACCCGGTCGCGGGCCTCGTGCAGGGCGGTGTCGGGCAGCCCGGTCAGGACGACGGCGGGCAGACCCTGGGACAGGTCTGCCTCGACCTCGACCAGGTGACCGGTCACCCCGACGAGGCCGACGCACAGGACCCGGGCGTAGCTCATCTCAGAAGGCCGATCGCACGTGCTCGATCCGGGCGGCTCCGCGGCGTTGGGGGAGCACCGCCACGACGTCGAACCGCACGCCGCCCGGGCGCACCGGGTGCTCGGTGAGCCAGCGGGCGGCCAGCCGGCGCAGGCGGCCCACCTTGGCGGGGACGATCGCCTCCGCGGGGCTGCCGAAGGTGTCGCCGCGCCGGGTCTTGACCTCGCAGAACACCAGGTCGTCGCCGTCGCGCAGGATCAGGTCGATCTCGCCGTCGGGGCACCGCCAGTTGCGGTCGAGCACGACCAGCCCCTGCTCGCACAGGTGGCGCTCGGCGAGGCGCTCACCGTACGCACCGACCGCCTGTCTCTCGTTCGTCATGGCCGCAGACGATTGCCGATCGGCGCCCCGGACGGCGGGCGCCCTGTGGACAGAGCCCGATTGTGGATGACGCCCGGGTCGCCCGGGCGGGGCGAGTAGCTTTGAGCGGTGGCATGACGTGCGGAAGTAACCTACGGTGCTGATTCGTGGACGGACATCGCCGGTATGCCGAGGACCCGGAGCCGAGCTGGTATGCGGGGCGCACCACTCCCGAGACGACCGGCTCGCACGCGGCTCCGGCGCCGGGCGGCAGCTCGTGGGACTCCGGCGTGCACGAGCGGCCCAGCGGCGCCTTCCGGTTGCCGGAGCAGCGGCCGGCGGCGTACCCGTCGCCCGATCCGGTGACATCGACCGGAAGCCATGCGACGTCCCCGGCCGACTCCGGCGTCCTGCGCGTCCCGGTACGCGGGCCCGAGTATCCGGCGGTGCGCCCGGCCGGCAGCACGCCCGCCCCGCCGGCCTACAACGCACCACCCGCCCCGCCGGCCTACAACGCACCACCCGCCCCGGCGGCCTACACCCCGCCGCCCGCGACCACGCCGGCGTACACCCCGCCGTCCGCCTACGCGACCACGACGGCGTACACGCCGCCGTCCGGAGCCACCCCGGCGTACACATCCCCGGCCACGTCGACGACGGCGCCCGCCCCGGCGGCCACCACCGCGCCGGTCGAGCCGGCGGCCGGATACAACGACCCGACGAGCATGGTCCCGCTGGCAGTCAACCGCCCCACCGGTGCGCCCGAAGCCGTCTACAACTCCCGCCGACCGCTTTCCACCGTTTTGTTCGCCGCCGCCACCGTCGTCCTCCTTGTCCCGGCTGTCCTCCTTCTGGTCCAAGCGACTTTCGTGGACGATCCGACCGCCCGGGGCGTCGTCCCGGCGGTGCTGCTCGTCCTCGGCCTGCCGCTCACGGGCACCGGCCTCGCCTCGCTCGCCGCCGGAGGAAAGGCCGGCGGGCGGGACGCGTGGCTGCGGCCCCCGGTCGCGTACCTGCCGGTGGGCCTGATGCTGCTGCTGGCCGCCGGGCTGGGCGTGGCCTGAGCGCGGGAACGCGGCGCGGAGCGGATATCCGTACGGGAAAAGGTCGTAACCGGGCCCACGTCCCGCCCGGAAGCGAGCCACCCGGCCGACGGCGTATGCTTGTCCCCGGCGACCGCCCAGCGCGGTCGACCTCGCGCGCCCTCTGCACGGTTCCCCGATCGTCGATCGGGCCCTGCGGCGGCGGCCCTCCCTGGTCCTGATCATCTCGGGTCCACCCTGGGCCGGCGACCGGGCGCCAGGACGCCCACCGCCGGTGAGCGTGACAACCAGGGATGACAGGGAGCAATTCACCATGGCCGTCGTGACCATGCGCCAGCTGCTGGAGAGCGGTGTCCACTTCGGGCACCAGACCCGGCGCTGGAACCCGAAGATGAAGCGCTTCATCTTCACCGAGCGCAACGGTATCTACATCATCGACCTGCGCCAGACCCTCGACTACATCGAGAAGGCGTACAGCTTCGTCCGCGACACCGTCGCCGAGGGCGGCTCGATCCTCTTCGTCGGCACCAAGAAGCAGGCGCAGGAGGCGATCGCCGAGCAGGCGACCCGCGTGGGCCAGCCGTACGTGAACCACCGCTGGCTGGGTGGCATGCTGACCAACTTCCAGACGGTCTACAAGCGGCTGCAGCGCATGAAGGAGCTCGAGGCCCTGGGTGACCTGAGTGGCACCGCCACCGGGTACACCAAGAAGGAGACCCTGCAGCTCTCGCGCGAGAAGATCAAGCTCACCAAGACCCTCGGTGGTCTGCGTGACATGACCAAGACGCCGTCGGCGATCTGGGTCGTGGACACCAAGAAGGAGCACATCGCCGTCGACGAGGCCCGCAAGCTGGGCATCCCCGTCATCGCGGTGCTCGACACCAACTGCGACCCCGACGAGGTCGACTTCCCGATCCCGGGCAACGACGACGCGATCCGCTCGGCCGAGCTGCTGACCAAGGTCGTCGCCGCCGCCGTCGCCGAGGGCCTGATCTCGCGTTCCGGCCGTAACCGGGGCGACGCGGACGCCAAGCCCGAGCAGACGGTCGCCGCCGGCGAGCCGCTGCCCGAGTGGGAGCGCGACCTCTACGAGGGCGCCGAGAAGAAGGCCGCCGACGGCGAGCCCGCCGCCGTTGCGGCCGCCCCCGAGGTGCCCGCCGCCGCCGAGCCGGTCGCGACCGCCGCGGAGTAAGTCCTGCCGGAAGCCGGCCGCCGCGAGGCGGCCGGCCCCCAGATCAAGACTTCTTAAGGATCAGAGAGAGTCATGGCCAACTACACCGCCGCGGACGTGAAGAAGCTCCGCGACCTCACCGGCGCCGGCATGATGGACTGCAAGAAGGCCCTCGACGAGTCGGACGGCGACTTCGACAAGGCCGTCGAGTTCCTGCGCATCAAGGGTGCGAAGGACGTCGGCAAGCGGGCCGGCCGCACCGCGGCCAACGGCATCGTCAGCCACTCCGGCAAGGCGCTGCTCGAGCTCAACTGCGAGACCGACTTCGTCGCCAAGACGCCCGACTTCGTGGCGCTGGGCCAGACGCTGGTCGAGCACGGCGCGAAGAACCACTTCGCCGACGCCGCCGCGCTGCTCGCCTCCTCGCTGGAGGACGGCACCGCCGTCGCCGACGTGATCCAGGAGTTCTCGGCCAAGATCGGCGAGAAGATCGTGGTCAACCGGTTCGCCGAGGTCGAGGGCAACGTCGCGGTCTACCTGCACCGCAAGGCGCAGGACCTGCCGCCGCAGGTCGGCGTCCTCGTGGAGTACGCGGGCAAGGACGACGAGGCCGGCGAGGACGACGCCCGCGCCGTGGGCATGCAGATCGCCGCCATGCGGCCGAAGTTCCTCACCCGTGAGGAGGTCCCCGCCGAGACGGTCGCCAACGAGCGCCGCATCGCCGAGGAGACCGCCCGCGAGGAGGGCAAGCCGGAGCAGGCGCTGCCGAAGATCGTCGAGGGCCGGGTCAACTCCTTCTTCAAGGACTTCGTCCTGCTGGAGCAGCCGTCGGTCACCGACAACAAGAAGACGGTGAAGCAGGTCGCCACCGAGGCCGGCATCGAGGTCACGCGCTTCGTCCGGTTCGAGGTCGGCCAGGAGTAATCCAGGCCCTCACGCACTGCGCGGGAGGTCGGGTGCTGGACAGGCGCCCGGCCTCCCCGTCACATAAGGTCTCGGAAGTAGCGTTGGAGAAGGCGGGGTCCGCATGACGATGGTGACCGAGCAGACTGCCTCGGCCGAGGGTGTTCCGGCCCAGCGGCCCGAACGGCCCCGGCGAGTCGTCCTGAAGCTGTCGGGCGAGGTCTTCGGCGGCGGTGGCGTCGGCGTCGACCCCGACGTCGTGCAGGGTCTCGCGCGCCAGATCGCCACGGTCACCCGGCGCGGCGTGCAGGTCGCCGTGGTCGTCGGCGGCGGCAACTTCTTCCGCGGTGCCGAGCTGCAGAAGCGCGGCATGGACCGCAACCGGGCCGACTACATGGGCATGCTGGGCACCGTCATGAATGCCCTCGCCCTGCAGGACTTCCTCGAGAAGGAGGGCATCGAGACGCGGGTGCAGACCGCGATCACGATGGCCCAGGTCGCCGAGCCGTACATCCCGCTGCGTGCCATCCGGCACCTCGAGAAGGGCCGCGTCGTGATCTTCGGCGCCGGCGCCGGCATGCCCTACTTCTCCACCGACACCGTCACCGCCCAGCGCGCGCTCGAGATCCACGCCGACCTCGTGCTGATGAGCAAGAACGGCGTCGACGGCGTCTACACCGCGGACCCGCGTACCGACCCGGGGGCCCGCAAGATCGACCACATCACCTTCGCCGGCGTGCTCCAGCAGGGCCTGCGCGTCGCCGATCAGGCCGCGTTCAGCCTCTGCGAGGAGAACGGTCTGCCGATGCTCGTCTTCGGGGCCCAGGGCGACGACACTATCGTCCGTGCCGTCAGTGGCGAGAAGATCGGCACCTTGATCACCGCGTGACGTCCTTTCCAAGGGACCTGAGAAGCAAGGAGGCGACGGAGTGGAGATCGACGAGATCCTCTTCGAGGCCGAAGAGAAGATGGAGAGCGCGGTCGAGCACGCCAAGGAGGAGTTCGCCGCGATCCGCACGGGCCGTGCCACGCCGGCGATGTTCTCCAAGATCGTCGTCGACTACTACGGCGCCCCGACCCCCGTGCCGCAGATGGCGTCGATCGGCATCCCCGAGCCGCGCATGGTGATCGTGAAGCCCTACGACGCCTCGCAGATCGGCGCGATCGAGCGGGCCATCCGCGACTCCGACCTCGGCGTGAACCCGAACAACGAGGGTACGCAGCTGCGCATCCACCTGCCGCAGATGACCGAGGAGCGGCGCCGCGACATGGTGAAGCTCGCGCGCAGCAAGTCGGAGGAGGGCCGCGTCGCGATCCGCAACGTGCGCCGCAAGGCCAAGGAGCAGATCGACCGCTCGGTCAAGGACGGCGAGGTCGGCGAGGACGACGGCCGCCGCGCCGAGAAGGAGCTCGACGACACCACCGCCAAGTACGTCGCCGTGGTCGACGACCTGGTCAAGCACAAGGAAGCCGAGCTGCTCGAGGTCTGATGTCGTACCTCGAGCCCCGCGGCGGGCACCCCTCAGCCGGCGGCCGGGCGTCGGGATCTCCCGGCGCCTCCGGCCCGGACGGTTTCGGCCCGGCCGCGAGGTTTGACCGGTCCGCCGAAGTGGAACACGTCGAAGCACCTGTCGCGGAGCCGGCGTGGGCTGCCCCCACCGCGGCGACCTCGACGTCCCAGGCGGAGTGGGAGTTGACGACAGCCGAGGCGGCGGTGCGCCGGGGCCCGGGCAAGCGGCGCGCCGGGCGCGACGGCAAGCCCGCGCCCGCGAAGCCGGCCGGCAAGGCGGGCCGCAACCTGCCCGCCGCCATCGGCGTGGGCGTCGGCCTGGTGCTGGTCGTCTTCGCCTCCCTGTTCCTGTGGAAGCCCGCGTTCCTCGGCGTGATCGCCCTCGCCTCCGGCGTCGGCGTCTGGGAGATGGTCCGCGCCCTGCGGGTCGCCGGGCCGCGCCCGCCGCTGGTCCCGCTCCTCGGTGGCGCGGTGCTGATGACGGGCCTCGCCTGGTACGGGGGAGCGGACGCCCTCCAGCTCGGCCTGCTCGCGACGCTGCTGGCCGCCCTCGTGTGGCGCTTCAGCGAGCACAAGGACGGTTTCCGGCGCGACCTGGGCGCCGCGGCGCTCATCGCGGTGTACGTACCGTTCCTGCTCGGCTTCGGCGTGCTGCTCGTGCTGCCGGACGACGGCCCGCAGCGGGTGCTGTGCACGCTGCTGGCGATCGTGCTTTCCGACACAGGTGGCTACGCGGCCGGCGTCTTCCTGGGCAAGCACCCGATGGCCCCCACGATCAGCCCCAAGAAGTCCTGGGAGGGCTTCGGCGGCTCGGTCGTCGGCGCCGGGCTGGGCGGCGCGCTGCTGCTGCACTTCCTGCTCGACGTGCCGTTCCAGTGGGGTGCGCTGTTCGGAGCGGTGATCGCGGTGGTGGCCGTACTCGGCGATCTGGCCGAGTCGATGCTGAAGCGCGACATCAAGATCAAGGACATGAGCAACCTGCTGCCCGGGCACGGCGGACTGATGGATCGGCTCGATTCCATCCTCTTCGCTGTCCCCGCGGCGTACCTGCTGCTCTCCCTCATCGCGCCGCCGGGGTAGGCATGCGCAGCCGACGTGGGAGACTGGAGAGGCCATGACGATTCTTCCGGTCATCCCGACCAGCCCCGACGCCCCCGACGCGGTTGTCACGCGCCGCCGCCCCGCCATGCCTCCGCGCCATTTCGCCGATCTCGATCTGGCCGGGCGCAAGCAGGCCGTGACCGAGCTCGGCATGCCCGCCTTCCGGGCCAAGCAGCTCTCCACGCACTACTATGGGCGGCTGGTGCGCGACCCGGAGGCGATGACCGACCTGCCCGCCGCCGCCCGTGAGCAGATCGCCGGCGACCTGTTCCCGACGCTGCTCACCCCGCAGCGCGAGCTGGCCTGCGACGACGGCGCGACCCGCAAGACGCTGTGGCGCCTGCACGACAACGCCATGGTCGAGAGCGTCCTGATGGGCTATCCCGACCGGGTCACCGCGTGCGTGTCGAGCCAGGCCGGCTGCGGCATGGCGTGCCCGTTCTGCGCCACCGGCCAGGCCGGCCTCACCCGCAACCTGTCCGTCGCCGAGATCGTCGACCAGGTCGTCTATCTCGCCGCGGTGGCCGCCTCCGGCGCGGTCACCGGCTCCCCGCCCCGGCTGTCCCGGGTCGTGTTCATGGGCATGGGCGAGCCGCTCGCCAACTACCCCCGCGTGATCGAGGCTGTGCGGCGCATCACCGCCCCGGCGCCGGAGGGTCTGGGCCTCTCACAACGGCACATCACCGTCTCCACCGTGGGTCTGGTGCCCGCCATGCGCCGTTTGATCGCCGAAGAGCTGCAGGTGACCCTTGCGTTGTCCCTGCACGCCCCCGATGATGATCTGCGCGATGAACTGGTGCCCGTCAACCAGCGCTGGAAGGTGGCCGAGGTGCTCGATGCCGCGTTCGACTACGCGGCGCAGACCGGTCGCCGGATCTCCATCGAATACGCCCTGATCAGGGACGTAAACGATCAGCCTTGGCGCGCCGACCTGCTTGGCAGGCTGCTGCACGGCAAGCTGGCGCATGTGAACCTGATCCCGCTCAACCCCACGCCGGGCAGCAAGTGGGACGCCAGCCCCAAGCCGGTCGAGCGGGAGTTCGTCCGCCGGCTGCGCGAGGCCGGCGTGGCCACCACGGTCCGCGACACCCGGGGCCGCGAGATCGACGGTGCGTGCGGCCAGCTGGCCGCGAGTGAGCTGACGACGGTGGATGCGGGAAGCCCCGCCGCCGACGCGGAGGTGGCACGATGACTGGGCTCGAGTCCCAGCGGATGCGAATTTGGGAGACGTTGTGACGAGTCAGGGGCAGCGTTTCCGCCGTCGCGCCCTGCGCCGCGGCTACAAGGTCGACGAGGTCGACGCCTTTCTCGACCGGGTCGAGGCGACCCTCGCCGGCGAGTCGTCGGGCCCGCCCGTCGGGGCCCAGGAGGTGCACGACGTCGTCTTCCGCGTGCGCTTCGGCGGCTACGACGAGTGGCAGGTCGACCTTCACCTGGACCGGGTCGAGCGCCAACTGGCCGAGTTCGAGGACCGGGGCGGCCGCGTGGCCGACGCTCGCATGTCCGAGCCGCTGCGGACCCCCGAGCCCATGCGCTCCGAGCCGATGCGTCCCGACGGCATGCGCCCCGAGCCGATGCGTCCGGAGCCCATGCGGGCCGAGCCGCCGGCGCGCGGGGGCATGGCCGAGCGCATGAACCCCGACCGGATGAGCCAGGCCCTCGGCCGCTCCGGCCCGCCCGTGGCCCCGCCGACCGAGCGGCTCCCCGCCCCGGTCCGCGACCAGTTCGCCGACGACCGCTACGGCCGCGACCAGCAGCAGTACGGCCGCGAGGACCCGTACGCCCAGGGCGGCGGCCAGCAGTACGGCGGCGGCCGCGACGACCAGTACCCGCCGCGGGACGACCGTTACGGCCACGACCCGTACATCCAGGAAGACCGCCTGCAGCCGCAGCAGATGCCGCCGCGGCCGCAGATGCAGCAGCCGGACCCCTACGGCCGCTACGAGGAGCAGGGCTACGGCCAGCCGCCCCAGCGCCCCGGCCCCGCCGGCCCCGGCCCCGGCGGGCCTGGTCAGCAGGGTTACGACACGGGTGGCTACGACCAGTTCGAGCCCGGCCGGCACGGTAAGACCGACATGACCGCCGAGATCCGCATGCCCGAACGCGGCTTCGGCGGGCCCGCCCCGATGAGCGGCGCCCCGCAGATGGGCGGAGGCCCGCAGATGGGTGGCGGGCCCGGTCCCGGCCCCGGGCCCGGCGGCAGCCCCGAGGTCTATCACGTGGACCAGCTGCGCCGCACGTTCCAGCCGCGGCGCTTCGGCAGCGGCTACGACCCGATGCAGGTCGACCGGCTCTTCGAGAGCATCCTGCAGGCGATGACGGGCCGCGGGCCGATGCCGGTGCCGGAGAACGAGCTGGACACGCTGCAGTTCGGCCTGGTGCCGGGCGGCTACTTCGAGGCCGAGGTGGACGCCGCACTGCGCGAGGTGAAGGACATCCTGCTCCGCCGCCGCTGAGACACGCGAAAGCCCGCTCTCTCGCCGAGGGAGCGGGCTTTTTCGCGTACCCGGTGCTTATTGGTCGTTGGGCTTGAGGCCGTTGCGACGCAGCACGATGTCGGCGAGCAGGGCCACGAGCAGGCCGGCCGCGAGCAGGATGAGCCACAGGTTCTCGGTGTTGCCCTCGTGGTTGCCCCACAGCATCAGGAGCAGGACGGCCGCCGAGATGATGGCGCCCCGCCGCCAGCTCTTGCGGTTGCCCGGCTTGAGCTGGTCAGGTGCGTAAACCGGCTCTTCTGCCACGACTCGGTCCTCCCGGAAGAACGATCACTCAAGGGCTTCAGTGTCGCACGCCGCCCCCGCCCCGGACGCTGTCACCCCTCACCTTGTACCTTCGATGCCGTCGGAAACACCGCGGGACAGGAGCAGAACGGTGCGGATCACGGGCACTGGCCACGCCAGTATGCGGATCGACACGAGCGCGGGGAGCATTCTCTGCGACCCGTGGGTCAACCCGGCGTTCTTCGCGTCGTGGTTCCCCTTCCCGGACAACTCGCAGCTGGACTGGGAGACGCTGGGAGACGTCGACTACCTCTACGTCTCCCACCTGCACCGGGACCACTTCGACGCCGAGCACCTGAAGCGCTGGATCAACAAGAAGGCGACGGTGCTCCTCCCGGAGTATCCGACCAGTCAGCTCGAGGACGAGCTGCGTGAGCTGGGCTTCACGAGCTTCCTGCGCACGAAGTCGGACGAGGTGCACGAGCTCGACGGCGGCCTGAAGATCATGATCCAGGCGCTGATCAGCCCCACCGACGGCCCGATCGGCGACTCGTCGCTGTGGGTCGAGCACGAGGGCATCCGCCTGCTCAACCAGAACGACGCCCGCCCGTCGGACCTGTCCCGCTTCGCCGAGCTGGGCCACGTGCACGCGCACATGCTGCAGTTCTCCGGCGCCATCTGGTACCCGATGGTCTACGAGCTGCCCAGCGCCGCGAAGACCGCGTTCGGCAAGCAGAAGCGCGACCGCCAGTTCGACCGCACGTGGCGCTACATCGACGACCTCAAGGCCGACCACGTCTTCCCGATCGCCGGCCCGCCGTGCTTCCTCGACGACGAGCTGTGGCAGTTCAACGACATCCACGGTGACGAGGGCAACATCTTCCCCGACCAGTCGGTCTTCCTGACCGAGTACGCCAAGGTCGGCGGCACCAACGGCGTCGTCCTGCTCCCCGGCAGCGTCTCGGAGCTGACCCTGCACCCGGCCGGCGCCGAGACGATCACCGGCGTGCCGGTCCACGACGGCACCGAGCCGCCCGTCGGCGGCGCCCCCGAGGTCGTCCGCACGTCGATCGAGACGACGCACCCGACGCCGGTCGACGAGTTCTTCGCCAACAAGAAGGCCCACCTCGAGGAGATGCGCGAGCGCAAGGCGCCGATCATCGCCGCCGAGAAGGCGTCGTGGCGGCACCCCGAGATCGACGTGCTCGGCGAGCTCAAGAAGCGCATCGAGCCGCTGCTCGAGGAGTCGATCTACATGGCCAAGGGCGTCGGCGGCCCGGTCCGCTTCGACCTGGTCAGCTATGACGGCGAGTCGGTCGAGTCGATCCTGGTCGACTTCCCGAACAAGCAGGTCCGCCCGGCCGCCGACGAGAAGGTGCGCTACCGCTTCCGCATGCAGCGCGAGCTCATCGAGCACCTGATCTTCATCAACGAGGGCGACTGGGTGAACTCGGTCTTCCTGAGCTGCCGCTTCTCTGCTGCGCGCATCGGCCAGTACAACGAGTTCGTCTACGCGTTCTTCAAGTGCCTCAGCGAGGAGCGCCTCCAGTACGCCGAGGGCTGGTACGACGAGCACGAGAAGGCCGTCGACGCCGAGGACATCCACATGGGCGACTGGACCGTGCAGCGGCGGTGCCCGCACCTGAAGGCGGACCTGAGCCGCTTCGGCATCGTGGAGGGCAACCAGCTGACGTGCCAGCTGCACGGGTGGAAGTTCGACCTGCCGAGCGGGCGGTGCCTCACCAGCGTGGGTCACAAGATCCGTGCGGAGAAGACCACTGCTTAAGAGCTTTTTGATGTCGTAGCTGGGTGGGGCGTACAGATCGTCGCTCCCGCCGAGGCCGGGCCCGAGGATCCTGGAGCTGGCGCTCCGAGAACGGATCCCCGGGCCCTTCATTCTGCGTAAGTGGTCACCCCCGCGAGCGCGTGCTGCGCCCACCCGCCGTCAGCGGCTCCCGGTCAACCCGTCGGCTGCTCTCCTTCGCGGAGATGTCGTCGGGGATCGCGAGCATGTTGTCGCTGGCCGTGCTGCTGAGCGTGTCGTTGCAGCATCCCGAGCGCGTTCTCTGTGGGCGTGTCGTTTTCGGCCGTTCCGGGCGCGTCGCCGGCTTGGTGGGCGTGTCGTTTCGGTCGTTCCGGGCGCGTCGCCGGGGCGCCTTCCGGGCAGCATCCCGAGCGCGTTCTCGCTGGCTGTGTCGCTGGGCGTGTCGTTTTGGGCCGTTCCGGGCGCGTCGCCGGGGCGCCTTCCGGGCTTCGTCTCGTCCTGGGCGTTGTCAGCGGGCGGCGGGGAGGCCCAGGTCGGCGAGGATGCGCTGGGCGGCGTTGTGGCCGGCGGCGCCGATGACGCTGCCGGCGGGGTGGGTTCCGGCGGAGCCGGCGTAGAGGCCGTCGAGGCCCGTGGCGTAGGGCATGCGCTCGTCGAAGGCGACCGTGTTGTCGACGTGGTGGATGTGGCCGCCCGTGATGCCGAAGTGGCGCTCGATGCCGGGCGGGGTGAGCGGCATGGTGTCGGCGACCAGGTCGGAGGTGCCCGGGGCGTAGCGGTCGCAGATCTCCAGGAGCTTCGTCACGTAGCCGGGGAGTGCCTCGTCCCACGTGGTGCCGGCCGGGGCGTAGGGGACCGACTGGACGAACAGCGCCGACGAGTGGTGGCCGGCGTCGTCCTGCAGCGACGGGTCGACGGTGGTGTGGAGGTACCACTCGATGGTCGGCTCGTCGGGGAGGCGGCCCGCCTGCACGTCGGCCCACATCGCGCGGAGGGCGGCCATGGGGGAGTCGCCCTCGGTGGTGCCGGCCAGTCCCGCCGAGCCGGGCAGCAGGTGGATGGTCGACCCGAACGGGGACGGCGCATCCTGCGGCAGGCACGAGAAGCGGGGCAGGCCCGTGAGCGCGAGGTTGAGCTTGAGCGTGGTGCCGGGGCGTCGCACGGCCTCCATGCGATCGACGAGCTCAGCCGGCAGCGCGCCCTCGGGGACGAGGGACATCAGCTGGTAGGGATCGCAGGCGCCCAGGACGACGCGGGCCTCGATCGAGCGCCCGTCGGCGAGGACCACGCCGCTCGCCGTCCGGTTGTCGACGGTGATGCCTGACACGGATGCGCCGGTGAGGATCTGCGCCCCGGCCGCGCGGGCTGCGGAGGCGAACGTCGCGGACACCGTGCCCATGCCGCCCGCCGCGATCATCCACGTGCCGTCGGCGCCGGGGAGGCGGCACATGTTGTGGACCAGGAAGTTGTGCCCCGTGCCGGGGTCGTCGGGGCCGGCGTTGAGGCCCGAGAGTCCGTCGGTCACCGCGTACATGCTGGTCAGCAGTTCGCTCTTGAAACCGAACCGGGCCAGGTAGTCGGCGACGGATCCGCGCACCAGATCGACGAACGTGCTCTGCAGCTGCGGGCGGATGTGCCGGTCGGCGATCTCCTCGACGGAACCGGGCTCCGCCAGCCACGCGGGCGCCAGGTCGGCCCGGAGCGCGGCGATCTCGACCTGCAGCGCGTCGTCGGCTGCGATGTCCCGGGGCGAGAAGAACCGCTCCATCTGGGCGCGGGTGGCGGCGTGGTCGGAGCCGAACAGCAGGTAGGGCGTGCCGGGGCCGCCGGGCGTCGGCACGAAGTAATGCGGATCACGACGCAGCACGGGTATGTCGACGTCGAGGAGCTGCAGCAGCTCGGGCGGCATGAGGCCGAGCAGGTAGGACCCCGTGGACTGGCCGAGCCCGGGCACCTTGGCGAACGGATGCTCGGTGCGCGTCGCGCCGCCCAGCACCTCCGCGGCCTCCAGGACGACCACGGACAGGCCGGCGCGGGCGAGCAGCACCGCGGAGACCAGGCCGTTGTGGCCCGATCCGATGATCACTACGTCAGCACGCGACGGCAGAGCGCTCATGCTGGCCGACTCTAGCGCGTCCCGGGCGCCATGCAATCCCGGCATTTCGGGCTGTGGACAACGATTCGCGTTCAGAGGCGGGAACCGGGTAAGACAGACGCGTGTTCGAACGATGGGGCAACACCGTCCTCCGGGCCCGATGGTGGATCATCGCTGCCGGCCTGGCGCTCGTCGTCGCCGGCGCCACCTGGGGCGCCGGCGTCTTCGGCGCGCTCACCGGCGGCGGCTACGACGACCCGGACAGCGAGTCCAACCGGGCGGCAGCCGCGATCTCGGAGCAGCTGGGCACCCGCGACCCGGAGCTGATCGTGCTCTGGTCCGCCCCGGCCCCGGTCGACTCCCCGCAGGTCCGGGAGGCGGTGTCCGGGGCGGTCGCGCGGATCCGCTCGCAGGCCGACGTCGAGCGGGTCGCCAGCTATCTGGACCAGGGCGCCTCCCCGGCGTTCGTGAGCACCGACAAGCGGGCCACCTATGCGGCCGTCTATCTGCGTGCCCGCGACGAGGACAGCCAGGCGGCGGCGCTGCACCGGATCGAGCCCACCTTCGCGGCGGCCGGGCTGCAGACCCAGGTCGGCGGCCTGGTGGCGTTCTCCGACGAGGCTGCCACCCAGACCGAGAAGGACATCACGCGCGCGGAGATCTTCTCCCTGCCGGTGCTGCTGATCCTGCTCGTGCTCATCTTCCGGGGCTTGATCGCCGCCCTCTCGCCCCTGGTCATCGGCGGCATCGCGATCCTCGGGGCGTTCGTGGCGGTGCGGGCGCTGACGTACGTCACGGACATCAGCGTCTTCGCGATCAACGTCATCACGCTGCTCGGGCTCGGCATGGCGGTCGACTACTCGCTGTTCCTGGTGAGCCGGTTCCGGGAGGAGCTGGCGGGCGGGGCCGACGTGCCGGCCGCCGTGCGGACGACGGTGGCCACCGCCGGACGTACGGTCATGGTGTCGGGTCTCACGATCGTGCTCGCGCTGTCGAGCCTGCTGATCTTCCCGCAGCCGTTCCTCGGCGGCATGGCGATCGGCGGCATGGCTGCCGTGCTGGTCGCGATGCTGGCGGCGCTGACCGTCCTGCCCGCCTCGCTGGCCCTGCTCGGCCGGCGCATTGACAAGCTGCGCATCCCGTTGCCGGGGCGCACCGCGCGCGGCGCCGTCGGGGGCGAGGGGTGGGCCCGGGTGGCGCACTCGGTCATGCGGCGGCCGGTGCTCTATGTCGTGGGCGTGCTCGCCGTGCTGGTGGCGTTCGCGGCGCCGTTCCTGCGGGTGGAGTTCGGCGGCTTCGACGAGCGGGTGCTGCCGCCCGGCAGCGAGGCCCGGGTCGTCGGAGCGGCGCTCGACACCCGCTTCCCCGGCGGCGGGACCGACCCGATCAACGTCGTCGTCCAGGGGCCGCCGGGCGACCTCGCCGACCGGATCGCTGCCCTTCCCGACGTCACGAGTGCCGCGGTGACCGCCCAGCGGGGGAACGCGACGCTCATCACCGTCGCCTACTCGGAGGGCTTGTCCGGCGCGGAGCCGCGCGACCTGGTCGCGGGGATCCGGGAGCTGAGCCTGCCCGCCGGCACCGAGGCACTGGTCGGCGGGCGGCCCGCCATCGACCTCGACCTGCTGGAGAGCCTCGCCGACCGGCTGCCGTGGATGGCGCTCATCATGGCGGTGGCGACGATGCTGCTGCTCTTCCTGGCGTTCGGCTCGGTGCTGCTCCCGATCAAGGCCGTGCTGATGAACGTGGTGTCGATCGGCGCGTCGTTCGGCGTCGTCGTGTGGATCTTCCAGGAGGGCCACTTCGAGGGGCTGCTGCGCTACGAGTCGACCGGCTTCATCGAGCCGAGCAACATGATTCTCGTGCTGGCGGTGCTGTTCGGGCTGGCCACCGACTACGAGGTGTTCCTGCTGTCCCGGGTGCGCGAGGAGTGGGACCGCACGGGCGACAACACGACGGCGGTCGCCACGGGGCTGCAGCGCACCGGCGGCATCATCACCGCGGCGGCGCTGCTGCTGATCACGGTGGTGGCGGGCTTCGCGACCGGCGGCGTCACCGTCATCAAGACCATCGGCGTCGGCATGATCGTGGCAATCGTCATCGACGCGACGCTGGTGCGGGCGCTGCTGGTCCCGGCGACGATGCGGCTGCTCGGCCGGTGGAACTGGTGGGCGCCGGGGGTGCTGGGCCGCTTCTACGCCCGCCACGGCATCCGCGAGACCGAGCGGCCGGCCGCGGGCCCCGAGCCCGATCGAGAGTCGGCCCGCGCCGTGTCGTGAGCGGTCGCCTTGAAAACAGAGCCAGCTCGGCGTTGCGGCGGTGTCGTGCAGCGCGGTTGTCGTGAGGGGCCGTCCCTGGATGGGGGCGGCTCGGCGGCGGTGCCCTGGCTCGAGCCTGGCGACGGGGATGGCGGCCGGCGGTGGGCAGTGCGGCGTCTTCAGTGGTCCGCCGACACCGTGCTGCGGCGCTACGCCTGCGACGGCTGGGCTGGGAGGCGGGCGACTCAGCAGTGCTGCGGGTGCGGCTCAGCGGTGCTGCGGGTGCGGCTCAGCGGTGCTGCGGGTGGGGCTCAGCGGTGCTGCGGGTGGGGCTCAGCGGTGCTGCGGGTGGCGCTCGCTTGGGCATTCGCCCGCGCGTCTGTGAGCTGTCGCGCGTGACGGCGGGGCCCGGGTGTGCGAGGCGCTGCCCGTGACTGGGTGGAGTGCGGCTGGCGTGCGATCCCTTGCGTGGCTCGGCCGGGAAGTGCGGGCTGCCCGTGGCTGGGGGCGGATCTGGGGTGGCGTGCTGCTGGGGTGTGGTGGGGCGGCTGGGGTTCTAGTGCCAAGTTGCGTTGACAATACGATGGGTGGGTGACGACTCCGGAGGGCCTTGGCGACCTTGACGCCGTGGCGAGCTTGACCGATCGGGTGCGGCGGGAGGCTTACCGGGTGGTGGCTGCGGCTTCGGGGCCGGTGGGGCGGGACGAGGTGGCCGCGGCGCTGGGGGTGGGGCGGACGCTGGCCGCTTTCCACCTGGACAAGTTGGTCGCTGCCGGGTTGCTCGAGACGTCGTATGCGCGGCGGTCGGGGAAGACGGGGCCGGGCGCCGGGCGGCCTGCGAAGTTGTACCGGGTGGCTGCCTCGGAGCATGCCGTCAGCGTGCCGCCGCGGGCCTACCGGGGCGCCGCCGAGCTGCTTGCCGCGGCGGTTGAGCAGGCGGGTGCCGAGGACGTGCTGTATCGGGTGGCCGAGCGGGAGGGGCGGCGGGCTGCGGCGAGTGGCGGCGAGGCGGCCGATCCGGTCGCGGAGCGGGACGAGCGGCAAGTCGTGGCCGGTGGAGGGAATGAGCGGCAAGTCGCGGTCGGTGAAGGGGAGGGGCGGCTTGGGCGGGTGGCTGCCCACGGGGCGGAGGCCTTGGGCGAGCTGCTGACAACGCACGGCTATGCGCCTGCCTGGGACGGGTCGGACCGCGTGGTGCTGCGTAATTGTCCGTTTCATCGGCTGGCTGAGCAGTTTCCGCCCGTCATCTGCGGCATGAATCTGGCGATGGTGACGGGCCTGCTGGCGGGCGGCGAGCTTGCCGAGCAGTGGGTGGCTCGGATGGACGCCGCTCCGGGACGCTGCTGTGTGACGGTGTCGTCTAAAACTAATACCGATTGACGATAGAGGCGCGGTCTGGTGTGCTGGCGGCATGAGCGCCTTTCACCTGGCCCAGCTGAACACTGCCCGCCTGCGCGCGCCGCTCGATGATCCGGCGATGGCCGGCTTCGTGGAGGGGCTGGCGCTCATGAACGCGCTGGCCGACCGGTCTCCCGGCTTCGTCTGGCGGCTGGCTGGCGAGGAGGCGGAGCATGGCGCCGTCTTCGGGGTGCCCGGGCTGCCCGATGTGATCCTGACGTTCTCGGTGTGGGAGTCGGTGGAGCATCTGCGGGCGTACGTCTATCAGAGCGCCCACCTCGACTATCTGCGCCAGCGTCGCGAGTGGTTCGTTCCGCACGAGCACCACGAGTCGACGGTGCTGTGGTGGACGCCGGCCGGCCGGATCCCGTCCCTGGCCGAGGGGCTCGCGCGGCTCGAGCGGTTGCGGGTGGAGGGGGCGACGGCGGAAGCCTTCACGTTCCGGCGGTCCTTCCCGGCGCCTGTGCCGGCGCGCACCCCTTCCTGACATCGCCGCAGGATGGCGCGTTCCTGACGTGGCCGCAGGATGGCGCGTTCCTGACGTGGCCGCAGGATGGCGGGCTTCTGACGTGGCCGCAGGACGGCGCGCGAGGTGAGCCCCGAGCGCGTCGGGCAGTGGTCGGGCGCGTCGCGCAGATGCCCGGCGAGGCGGAACCGGAGGGGAGCTGAGCGGTCCCGCGAGGCGGTGGGCCGGCCGCGAGGTGGTCGGCGGGTCAGGCGGCGGGGACCGGGTCCGGGTGGTCGGCCAGGTGGTGGGTGCGGCGGGCGCGCTGATACGTGCTGGCGCTGCGGGTGGCGGCGTATCCGGCCAGGATGATGACGTGGAAGAGGTAGAGCCACAGGCCGACCGCGACCACGCCGCCGATCTCGGTGAAGCCGCCGAAGGGGACGCCCAGGTCCAGGGGTAACGAGCAGAACAGCACGAAGCCGTGCAGGAAGCCGGACAGGTTCGCCGCGGTGAAGGAGCCGACGAGGACCGTGGACAGCCATTCGGGGCGGCCCGGAGCGATGCCTCGGTAGACCCAGATGACCACCGGGGTGAGGACCAGCCACGCGGCAAGGAACGAGAGGACCACGCCGAGGACGGAGTACCAGCCGCCGCGGACCCAGAGGCTGCTGGTCACGGGTAGGGCCAGCAGCAGGCTGAGCAGCAGGGCCGGGGCGGCCGCGAGGAGGGGGAGCCAGAGGATGCGGCCGCGCCAGCCGACCAGGGATTCGCCCGGTTCGCGGAGGGAGACGAAGGCGCGGCGCAGGCCCTCGCCGTAGAAGGTGGCGGGCAGGAGGCTGGCCACGGCGAGCCACGGGGTCAGGTGCAGGCCGGCGTCGATCAGGGCGGCCAGGGCGTTCGGGGCGCCGATCGCGTCGGGGAGGGCGTCGATGGTGCGGCCGGTCAGGCGGCGTACGCGGTCGGCGCCGGCGATGAGCCCGGTGAGCCAGATGGCGAGCAGCGCCACCGGAACTACGGCGATTCCAGCGTAAAAGGTGACCGCGGCGGCGTGCAGGGCCAGGTCCCGGCCCCGCAACGGGCGGAAGGCGGTGGCCAGGAGCCGGCGGAGGGTTCGCATGGGTGTCTCATACCCAGCGGAGCACTACGATCCCGCACGGCGACGGGTCCTGATCTTGCGACCCGCGAACGGGGAGACACGGATGTCACTGACCTACACGGCGGCCTTCGACGAGCGATCGCTCACGGCGGCCGTCAAGCAGCTGTTGCGGACCGTGGTGCGGTCCATCTACGTCCTGGCGGCCCTGGCCGTCGCCTTCGGCCTGCTCGAGGGGATCAGGGGGAACTCCGGTCTGGCCGTGGGCTGTTTCGTCGCGGCGATCGTGGTCGTCGTCATCTTCCCGCGGTCGATGCTCCGTCGCTCCGTCGAGCTGAACATGCGCAGCGTCGGCCGGCCCACGACGTACGACTTCGGGCCCGCCGGCATCGGCACCCGCAACGAGCTCTACCAGACGCTGTGGTCCTGGGTCGCCATCACGACCGTGGACGAGCGGCCCGGATATCTCGTCGTCCGCCTGCACACGACGCAGAGCCTGCTCGTACCGACCGCGGGTCTGAGCCCGGAGCAGCTGGCCACCCTCCGGGCGATCCTCGCCGCGCGGGGCGCCGGGGCCGTCGCGGAAAGGCAAGGCTGAGCGCGGCGGGGGTGCGCGCGTCCGGGATGATGGCGGGCATGCGTGAGCTCGTCCTGCTCGGTTCGACCGGGTCCATCGGCACCCAGGCCATCGACATCGTCCAGCGGAACCCGGACAGGTTCCGGGTCGTCGGCATCGGCGCGGGCGGGGGCAACGTCGAGCTGCTCGCCGCGCAGGCGCTCGGGTTCGGCGTCGACGTGGTCGGGGTGGCGAAGGCCAGTGCCGTGCAGGATCTGCAGCTGGCCTTCTACGCGGAGGCGCAGAAGCGGGGCTGGGCGACCGGCGACTTCAAGCTGCCGAAGATCGTGGCGGGGCCCGACGCGATGACGGAGCTGGCCCAGTGGCCCTGTGACGTGGTGCTGAACGGCGTCGTGGGCAGCCTCGGGCTCGCACCTACCCTCCAGGCGTTGCGCGCCGGACGTACGTTGGCGCTTGCCAACAAGGAGTCGCTCGTGGCCGGCGGCCCGCTCGTCAAGGCCGCGGTGCAGCGGCCGGGGCAGATCGTTCCGGTCGATTCCGAGCACTCCGCGCTGGCGCAGTGCCTGCGGGGCGGGAGCGAGCGGGAGGTACGCCGGCTCGTGCTGACCGCCAGCGGGGGAGCGTTCCGGGACAGGCGGCGCGAGGAGCTGGCGCACGTGACGCCGGAGGAGGCGCTCAAGCACCCGACGTGGGACATGGGGCCGGTTGTCACGATCAACTCGGCCACCATGGTGAACAAGGGGCTCGAGGTGATCGAGGCGCACGAGTTGTTCGGGGTGGCGTACGACGACATCGAGGTGATGGTGCACCCGCAGTCGGTGCTGCACTCGCTCGTCGAGTTCACCGACGGGTCGACGCTCGCGCAGGCCAGTCCGCCGGACATGCGGCTGCCGATCGCGCTCGCGCTGGCCTGGCCGGACCGGGTGCCCGGCGCCGCCGCGGCGGTGGACTGGACGCTCGCGCACACCTGGGAGCTGCGGCCGCTCGACAACGAGGCGTTCCCGGCCGTGGAGCTCGCCAAGGAGGCCGGCCGGACGGGACGCTGCCGGCCGGCGGTCTACAACGCCGCCAACGAGGAGTGTGTGGCCGCCTTCGCGTCCGGTCGGCTACCTTTCCTGGGCATCGTCGACACTCTCGCGGCGGTGCTCGCGGCGGCCCCCGAGTTCGGCGAACCGGGTACCGTCGAGGAGGTGCTGGCCGCGGAGGAATGGGCGCGTGCCCAGGCCCGGCGGATGATCGCGACTGCGGCTGAAGGAGCCTGATGCTGTACTGGTTGGGGACGGCGGCGTTCGCGCTCGCGATCCTGATCTCGGTGAGCCTGCACGAGCTGGGGCACATGATCACCGCCAAGCGGTTCGGCATGAAGGTCACCAAGTACTTCGTGGGCTTCGGCCCGACGATCTTCTCCTTCCACCGCGGCGAGACGGAGTACGGCCTGAAGGCCATCCCGCTCGGCGGCTTCTGCAAGATCGTCGGCATGACGCCGCAGGACGACGACGTCGAGCCGCAGGACCAGCCGCGGGCGATGTGGCGCTTCCCGGTGTGGAAGCGGACGATCGTCATGTCCGCGGGCTCGATCACCCACTTCGTGCTGGCGATCGTCGCCACGTGGTTCGCCGCGGTCTTCGTCGGCCTGCCCAACCCGGACCTCCCGCAGACCACCGAGGAATATCGCGCCCTGCCCGCCCGGGTCAACGTCGCCGACTGCATCTCGGCGACCGGTGCCGAGTGCGCCGCCACCGACCCGAAGGCACCGGCCGCCCTCGCGGGGCTGCGGGACGGTGACGTCATCACGAAGATCGGGACGACCCCGATCCAGAACTACGGCCAGCTGACCGAGGTCATCCGGGAGCAGCCCGCCGGCCCGGTCACGGTGGAATACACCCGCGACGGTACGCCCGGCAGCGTCAGCGTGAGCCTCGTCACCGCGTCCCGGCCGCCCCTCGACAACCCCGACGGCACGCCCGTCCAGGTGTCCGTGGCCGGCGTCTCGCAGGACATCGACATGCCGGCATCGGTGACCTACGGGCCGCTCGCCGGGGTGGGCGCGTCCTTCGACTACGGCTGGGACATCGTGAAGGCGTCGTTCGCGGCGCTGGGCCGGATCCCGGAGAAGATCCCGGCGCTCTGGCACTCGATCACCGGCGCCGAGCGCGACCCGGACACCCCGATCAGCGTCGTGGGCGCCAGCCGGCTCGGCGGCGAGGCGATCGAGCAGGGCGTACCGCAGATCTTCCTGCTGATCTTCATCTCGCTGAACGTCTTCATCGGCCTGTTCAACCTGCTGCCGCTGCTGCCGGTTGACGGTGGTCACATCGCCATCGCGTGGTACGAGAAAGTGCGCTCCTGGATCTACGCTTGGCGCAAGAAGCCCGACCCCGGGCGGGTGGACTACTACAAGCTCATGCCGTTGACCTACGCCGTCATCCTGATCGGTGGCGCGTTCACCGTGCTGACGATCACCGCCGACGTCGTCAACCCGATCTCGATCTTCTCCCGGTAAGTGAGAGCTTCCTCCAGGTGCGTGAGACCCAGGTGAGTAGGAAATGACCGCAATCAGTCTCGGTATGCCGGCCGTCCCCCCGCCGCCGCTGGCCCCCCGCCGGCAGAGCCGTCAGATCAACGTCGGGGGCGTGCTGGTCGGCGGCGGCGCCCCGGTCAGCGTGCAGTCCATGACGACCACGCTCACGTCGGACGTCAACGCGACCCTGCAGCAGATCGCCGAGCTCACGGCCTCGGGCTGCCAGATCGTCCGGGTCGCCGTGCCGTCCCAGGACGACGTCGAGGCGCTGCCCGCCATCGCCAAGAAGTCCCAGATCCCGGTGATCGCCGACATCCACTTCCAGCCGAAGTACGTCTTCGCGGCCATCGACGCCGGCTGCGCGGCCGTCCGGGTCAACCCCGGCAACATCCGCCAGTTCGACGACAAGGTCAAGGAGATCGCCAAGGCGGCCGGCGACGCGGGGGTGCCGATCCGCATCGGCGTCAACGCGGGCTCGCTCGACAAGCGCCTGCTGGAGAAGTACGGCAAGGCGACGGCCGAGGCGCTCGTCGAGTCGGCGCTGTGGGAGTGCTCGCTCTTCGAGGAGCACGGATTCCGCGACATCAAGATCTCGGTCAAGCACAACGACCCGGTCGTCATGATCCGGGCCTACCGGCAGCTCGCCGAGCAGTGCGACTACCCGCTGCACCTCGGCGTGACCGAGGCCGGCCCGGCGTTCCAGGGCACGATCAAGAGCGCGGTCGCCTTCGGGGCGCTGCTCGCCGAGGGCATCGGCGACACCATCCGGGTCTCGCTGTCCGCCCCGCCGGTCGAGGAGATCAAGGTCGGCCAGCAGATCCTCGAGTCGCTGGGCCTGCGCGAGCGCGGCCTGGAGATCGTCTCCTGCCCGTCCTGCGGCCGCGCCCAGGTGGACGTCTACACGCTCGCCGAGCAGGTGACCGCGGCGCTGGAGGGCTTCCCGGTGCCGCTGCGGGTCGCCGTCATGGGCTGCGTCGTCAATGGTCCGGGCGAGGCGCGCGAGGCGGACCTCGGCGTCGCCTCCGGCAACGGCAAGGGGCAGATCTTCGTCAAGGGCCAGGTCATCAAGACGGTGCCCGAGTCGATCATCGTGGAGACGCTGGTCGAGGAGGCGCTGCGGCTGGCCGACGAGATGGGCGCCGAGCTGCCGGACGAGCTGCGCGAGCTCATGCCCGGCCCGCAGGTCACCGTCCACTGATGGGGCGCCCGGGAAAGGGCCGGCGCTGACGTCCGCGGGCTGAGCCGTCGGGTCTGAGGCGGGCTGTCGGGCTGCATCCGCGCGGGCTGAGTCGGGCGGGCTGGCATCCGCGGGCTGAGTCGGGCGGGCTGGCATCCGCGCGTGCTGACGGTCGGCGGGGCGACGTCGGTGGGCTGAGCCGGGCGAGCTGATGTCGGTGGATGGTCGGTAGGAGCGTTCGTGGGGAGCGGCCCACGCGCGAGAAATGACGGGACGGCGAACGGCCCCGGGTCGGGATCCTTGGAGATCCGAACCGGGGCCGTTGCGTGTCTCGGGGACATGCTGCGGGTGAGGGGCAACCCGCGCCCGGCGGTCGGGGGAGGGCCGGCCACGCGAGCTGCGGGACTACCGGGAGATGCCGGCCACGCGAGCTGCGGGGACTATCGGGAGATGCCGGCCACGCGAGCTGGCGGGATTACGCCGGCGTGGCGGCCGGGAGAGGGCGCCACGCGAGCTGGCGGGGTTACGCCGGCGCGGTGCCGGGGAGTGGGCAGCTGAGCCCGGCGCTCGCGGCAAAGGCTTGCGCCGGCAGCGGCTCGCGGGGCCGCCAGTCCCGGCCGGGACTGCTTGTGTCGGCCTGTCGGGCGTATTCGACAAAAGGCCGGACCACCAGCCGCGCGCAAGCGAGCCGCAGATGCACGGTCAGCGGGAAGGCCTCAGCCCTCGTCGGCGAGGATGCCATAGAGCTTGCGCTTCGTCTCGTTGAGGATCTCGAGCGCCCGCTGGCGCTGCTCGGGCGTGCCGTTGAAGCCCACCTGGCGCAGCGCGTCCATGATCCCCACGGCCGCGTCGCGGAAGTCGGCGACCTGGGACATGGTGTCCTCGCTGAACTGGGCCCACGGCGGGTTCTCCGCCGCGGTCTGCGCCTCGGGCCGCCCGTCCTCGGTGAGCGAGAAGCGCTTGCGGCCGCCGGTCTGCTCGGCTGCGATCATCCCCTCGTCCTCCAGCAGCTGCAGGGTCGGATAGACCGACCCGGGGCTGGGGCGCCAGATGCCGCCGGTGCGGCTCTCCAGCTCCTGGATCATCTCGTAGCCGTGCATCGGCCGCTCCAGGAGCAGCGCCAGGATGGCCGGCCGGACGTTGGGCCGGCTGCCGCGGCCTCCGCGGCGCCCGTGTCGGTGGCCAGGGTTTCCCGGGCCTTGATGGCCGCCGAAGCCCCCGAAACCGCCGGGGCCCCCGAAGCCGAATCCGCCCGGGCCGCCGAACGGGAACCCGCCCCGCCCGTAGGCCGCTTCCTTCAGGCGACGCATGTGTTCGTGCCTCATGATGTTCTCCAATCGCTCGTCGATAGTTAGACGATATATCGGCAAGCTGTCGGACGCAAGGTTATTTCGGAAGGGGCGGGTGCGCGGGGTGTCGAGTGCCCGACATCTGGCAATCTGTTGGGTGTGCTGACGGTGCCCATTCGCCAACTCGGTGAGTCCGAGCGGAGCACGGTGGAGCGGATCCTCGACGAGGACCCGTACGCCGGTGCGCAGATCGCCGAGCGGATCGCGGCCCACGGCCTCAACTGGTGGCGTTCCGACGGGCGGGTCTACGGCTACGGCCCGGGTCGCCGCATCGAGTCGATCTGCTGGTCGGGCGCCCATCTGGTGCCGGTGCGCACCACGCCCGCGGCGGTCGGGGCGTTCGCGGAGCTGCTCGGCGCCGACCCCAGGATCTGCTCGTCGATCATCGGCCGCTCGGAGGCCGTCCTCGACCTGTGGAACAGGCTGTCGGTGCACTGGGGGCCGGCCCGGGACGTGCGCCCGGACCAGCCGCTGCTGGTCGCCGACCGTGAGTCGCCCGTCGCGCCGGACCCGTCGGTGCGGCTGGTGCAGCCGGGCGAGGTGGATCAGCTCTTCCCGGCGGCCGTCGCCATGTACACCGAGGAGGTCGGCGTCTCCCCGCTCATGGACGACGGCGGCCGCGGCTACCGGCGGCGGATCGCGGAGCTGGTGAAGGGCAAGCGGGCGTACGCCAGGTTCGACGGCGACCGGGTCATCTTCAAGGCGGAGCTGGCCATCGTCACCCGGCGCACCACCCAGGTGCAGGGCGTCTGGGTCGACCCGGAGTATCGGGGCCGGGGCCTGGCGGCCGGCGCGATGGCGGCCGTGGTGCAGGACGCGCTGCGCCGGGTCGCACCGACGGTCAGCCTCTATGTCAACGACTACAACACCGCGGCCCGCCGGGTGTACGCCCGCTGCGGTTTCGTGCAGCAGGGCAGCTTCGCCACGGTCCTCTTCTAGGGTCGGTTTCGGACGGGATCGCCGGGCTGCGGCTCCGACGTCCTGTCCGAAACAGAGCCCAGGGCGTCGCCCCGATCCGCGAGCGGAACCTAGCGCGCGGGTCCCAGCTGCGCGAGGAGCTTGACGAGCGTGGCCGTCCCGCCGCGCTCCAGCTCCGGCGTGGGGAGCAGGGCCATGACGGGCACGCCGACGCCCGCCTCGGCGTAGCGCGCCACGCGTTTCCGGCACTCCTCGGGCGAGCCGTGCACGATGAGCTCGTCGACGACCTCGTCCGGGATGGCGGCCAGGGCACCCCGGCGGTCGCCCGCCGCCCAGGCCTGCCACATCGGGCCCAGCTCCGCCTCGCGGCCGAGCCAGCGGTGGAACGCGGCGTAGGCGGGCACGGTCAGGTACGCGGCGATCAGGCGGCGGGCGGCCGTCCGGGCGTACGCGCGGTCCTCGGTCGGGCAGACGAAGATGCGCGCCACGACCTCGAAGCCGGCCGGGGCGGGCTTGATCTCCGACAGGGCCCGGGACACGTCGGTGGCGGCGAGCCAGTTGAGGATCACGCCGTCCGCGTGCGTGGCGGCGAGCCGCAACATGCCCGGGCGCAGGGCGGCGAGGAGCAGGCGTGGCGGGAGCGCCGGGGGCCGCTCGAGCCGGAAGCGCCGGATGCGGAACGTCTCGTACTCCGCGTCGACGGTCTCCCCGGCCAGGGCGCTGCGCAGGAACGTCAGCATGTCGCGGCTGCGGGCCCACGGCTTGTCGAACTCCGCCGCGTTCCAGTCGCCGACGACCACGGGCGACGACGCGCCGACGCCCAGGGTGAATCGGCCCGGCGCGGCGTCGGCGAGGGCGGCGGCCGTCATCGCGAGCAGGCCCGGGCCGCGGGTGAACACGGGGGTGATCGCCGTGCCGAGCCGCGCGCGGGGCTGCCAGACCGAGGCGAGCGTGAGCGGCGTGAACGCGTCACTGCCGCTGACCTCGCTCGACCACAGGTCGGTGAACCCGGCGTCGGTCAGCGTGGCGAGCAGCGCCGCGTGCTCGCTCAGCGGTACGCCACCCAGCGGAACGGTCATGCCCCATCGCGTCACCATGTCGAGATCCTGCCCTCGCGGTCGACGACGGTCAATCGCCGCAGGGCCGCCCTGTGGAAAACCGGGTGAAGAGCCGGCGGTCAATCGCCGCAGGGCCGCCCTGTGGAAACCAGGTGAAGAACCGGCGGTCAATTGCCGCGAGGTCGCCTGTGGAAAACCCGGTGGAGAACCGGCGGTCGAATCACCCCTGGGAAACCCACGTGCGAGAGCTGAGCGCGACCCGATACCCGTCCCGATCCCGTACGGTCACCGCCCACCGATCCCAGTAAGGCCCCTGTGACACAACCGTCCCGCCGCACGCCACAAGCCGGTCGACCAGCTCGGGGGCAGCCGGCTCGCCCAGGTAGAGCACGAGCAGATCCTCCTCCGTGGGCGCCGGTGTCCCGCCCAGGACGAGCTCCAGATGCCACGCCGCCCCGGGCGCCCCGACCATCAGCAGGTCATGCTCGCCGGGCGCCGACGCGGTTGCCCGGTAGAGCACCTGAAGCCCGAGCCCCTCCACGTAGAAGCGCTCGGCGGCGGCGAGATCCGTGCACGGACGGGCGATGCGCAGGTGCGGATTCATGA
>NZ_JAUQWH010000083.1 GCF_030757795.1 Actinoplanes oryzae | reverse complement strand
CACAGTCGCGGCATCCCGTCGACGAGGGCGAGGCAGCCCATGCTCTCCGACACCGCGCCCCGCTTCCTCGCCGGCCGGCAACCGCTCCGCCCGCGCGGCGACCGCTGTCCTCAGCGGCAACTCCGGCGACCGTTGTTTTCAACGGCAACTCCCCGCATCACCGCCGCGATGTCGTCGGCGGCGGGCGACCCGTACCCGGAAAGCGAACGCGCCCCCCCTGCTCCAGAGGATGCGCGATTCGCGAGGTGCTCAAGGGAGGGCAGCCGACGGCTACTTCAGCAGGAGCTTGCCCATCCGGCGGCCGGCGGCCAGGAGGCCCACGACCAGCAGCACGAGCAGGTAGCCCACGTCGAGCAGGTTCGTCCAGCTCACGCCGCCCAGAGTGAGGGCGCGGATCAGGTGCACCGCGCGGTAGAGCGGCGTCACCTCGATCACCCATTGCAGCACGGCCGGATAGGCGGTGGCGGGGACGAAGGTGCCCGAGAACAGGAAGAGGGCGAACTGGACCGAGGAGATGAGGTCGAAGTCCTGCCAGCTGGTCATGAAGGTGGACAGGGCCATGCCCAGCGCCCCGAAGGTGAAGCCGACCAGGACGGTGGCGGCGAGGGCGGTCAGGGCTCGGGCCGGGGTGGTCAGATCCATGGCGATCATCAGGGCGAGGAACGCCGCCGCGTAGATCGTGCCGCGGAGCATGGCCCAGACGAGCTCGCCCAGCGCGATCTCGAGGGGGCGGATCGGGGTGGCGAGGATGCCGTCGTAGAGCTTCTGGTACTTCATCTTGCCGAAGAAGTTGAACGTGGTCTCCGCGAGCGCCCCGGTCATCGCCGAGGACGCCAGCATGGCCGGGGCCACGAACTCGGCGTAGCCGACCGTGCGGCCGTCGGCCAGGGTCAGGTCGCCGATCAGCGCGCCCACGCCCACGCCGATGGAGAGCAGATAGAGCACCGGCTCGAGCAGGCCGCTGGCCACCACGATCCAGTAGGCGCCGCGCAGGGTCGCCGCGTTGCGCTCGATCATCGTGGCCGAGCGGCGGGCCGGGCCGCCGGGGGCGAGGAGCCGGGGCAGGACCAGGGTCACCATCGATCGCTCCTCACACCACGAGCCGGCGGCTGAACTGGCGCAGCGCGAGCAGCCGGCCGCCGGCCGCCCACGCCGCCAGGTAGGTCACGTGCACGAGGGCCGGCCACGCGGGCGCCACGCCGAGGGTCGCCGCCCGGCTCAGGTCGACCGCGTGCCAGAGCGGGAACGCGTAGGCGATCCACTCCAGCACCGCGGGCAGCGACTCCACCGGGAAGAAGACGCCCGAGAAGAGCGTCATCGGGATCAGCCCGACCCGGAACAGGATCGACAGGTAGCTGTCCGAGGTGACGGCCGCCGCGTACGCGAACGAGGGTGTCGCCACGGCGAGCCCGACCAGGGCCGCGACCGGCAGCGTGGCGAGCGCCCACCAGGAGTGCAGCGTGCCGAACGCGGCCGCGATCGCCAGGAACGCCCCGGCGCTCATCAGCACGCGGACCACGACGAAGAGCAGGTTGCCGTCGAGGATGGCGCGCACCCCGGGCGGGGCGGCGGCCTGCGCGAAATAGCGCTTGTTCCACTCGAAGCTCGCCAGCACCGGCCACGTGGCGTCGGCGATCGCCACCTGCACCGCGGTCGAGGCGATCAGGCCGGGCACCATCCAGTCGAGATAGGGCACGCCGGCGACGCCGCCGGTGACATAGGCACCGACGCCCACCCCGAAGCCGAGCATGGTCAGCAGCGGCAGCACGAAGGACGAGATCACGCTGGATCGCCACACCCGCAGGTACGCCACCCAGTGGTACTCGAGGATCGCCAGCGTCATGTCAGTCCACCAGCGTCCGGCCGGTCAGGTGCAGGAAGACGTCCTCCAGGCTGCTGCGCCGCACGAGCACCCCGGCCGGGTTCAGCGCCCGCCGCTGCACCTCGGCCACCGCCTCGTCGCCGTCCGCGGCATAGACCAGCACCCGGTCGGGCAGCACCTCGACCCGCTCCCCCACGCCCTCGAGCTTCGAGGCGAACGGCTCCTGCGACTCCGCGGCGAACCGCAGCTCCACCACCTCGCGCGTCGAATATCGCTCGATGAGCGCGCGCGGCGAGCCCTCGGCGACGATCCGGCCGCCGTCCATGACCACGAGCCGGTCGCACAGCTGCTCGGCCTCGTCCATGTAGTGCGTGGTCAGCACCAGCGTCACGCCCTGCTGCTTGAGCCGGAACAGCCGCTCCCACACCAGGTGCCGCGCCTGCGGGTCGAGCCCGGTGGTGGGCTCGTCGAGAAGCACGATCTCCGGCTCGTTGACCAGCGCGCGGGCGATCGTCAGCCGCCTTTTCATGCCGCCGGACAGCGGCTCGACCTTGGCGTCGGCCCGCTCGGTGAGCTGCACGAACTCCAGCAGCTCGTCGGCCCGCTGCCGGGCCACCCGGCGCGGGATGCCGAAGAACCGCGCATACGTCGTGAGGTTTTCCCGGACGCTCAGCTCGGCGTCCAGATTGTCCAGCTGCGGGCACACGCCCAGCCGCGCCCGGATGGCCGGCCCGTCGCGGCGCGGGTCCATGCCGAGGATGCTCAGCTCGCCGTCGCTGGGCGGCGACACGCAGCCGATCATGCGCATGGTCGAGCTTTTCCCCGCCCCGTTGGGACCCAGGAATCCGAACGCCTCCCCGGCGCGCACCTCGACGTCGATGCCGTCGACCGCCGTGAAGTCGCCGAACCGTTTGACCAGCCCACGAGCCCGAATGAGTGCCACGGGAGGAACCTAGCCCGGGGGTACGACAGAAATCTTCACGCCGGCGGCGCGGTCGCCTCCTGCGCCGACGCCACCAGCTGATCCGTCGCCTCCACGATCGGCTCGGCGTCGACGGCCGTACGAGCGTCGTAGCGCACCGACCACGACAGCCCGTCCCTGCCGCTCACCCGGCGCGCGACCACACGCACGCCGCCGTTGGGCGGGAGCGGATGATGCGACGTGTACGCCACCGACCGCGTGACCCTCGTGCGGACATGATCGGGCAGCTCGCCCGGCTCCAGCAGCAGATAACCGGTCACCGGCCCGTCGGCCAGCACGTCGTAGCCCGGCCGCTCCTCCGCGACGACGGCCGGTGTGACGTGCAGCTCCCGCCCCGACCACGTCGCCTTGTGGATCTCATGCCAGCCGAGAAAGCCGCCGGGCAGCCACAGCCCCCGGTTGGTGGCCACGACCACCTGCTCGTCGGCGAGCGCAGCCCAGGCCAGCACCCGCTCGTCGGCGGTCAGGGGTGGCCGCTTGCCGGCGGGCAGCTTCGGGCGGCGGCGGAAAATGCTCACAGGGCACCTGCTGCCTGGTCACGCAGCGCGCGGGCGTGCTGCTCCAGCGAGAAGAGCTCGCCGGCGAGGGCGAGGTATTCGTCCTTGTGCGCGACCGGGTTCAGCCGCTGCACCTTCGACTTGAGGTCCTTGATCCGGGTGGTCACCGAGCCCACCTGCAGCCGGGCGAGGGTGATCTGGACGTAGCGCAGGTCCGGCTCGCCACCGTCCACGTAGACCTCCTCGACCGCCAGCTCCCCGATCAGCGCCTTGCCGCCCAGATCGTCGCACGCGTCGCGGACCGCCTCGATCCACACCACGCCGCCGGTCGAGCTCGCCGTGCCCCCCGCGGCCGCGATCGCCTGCCGGACGGCGCGCAGCACCGGGTCGGCGTAGGCCTCGGTCTCGATCGCGTCGAACATCGGGCCGGCGAGCACCGGATATTGCAGGGCCAGCTTGAGGGTCTCCCGCTCCACCCGGCGCTGCGGGCTCTCCGCCTGCCGGCGCTGCGTGGCCTGCGGGGCGTCCGGCGCCGACGCCTGCGCGACGGCCCGCTGCACCGGCTCCAGCTCCATCCCGAGGTCGCCGGCGAGCTTCCTCGCGTACTCCGGGCGCTTCTCCCTGTCCTTGATCTTGGCCACGAGCGGCGCGGCGCGGCGCATGGCCTCGACCCGGCCCTCGACGGTGTCCAGATCGAAGCGGGCGATCGTGTGCCGCAGCGCGAAGTCGACCAGCGGCTCGCGCCCGGCGATCATGTCGCGCACGGCGAGGTCGCCCTTGGCCAGGCGCAGCTCGCACGGGTCCATGTTGTCGGGCGAGACCGCGATGAAGGTACGCCCGACGAACCGCTGATCCTCCTCGAACGCCCGCAGCGCCGCCTTCTGCCCGGCCGCGTCCCCGTCGAACGTGTAGATGATCTCGCCGGTGAAGCTGTCGCTGTCCATGAGCAGGCGGCGCAGCACCCCGATGTGGTCGACGCCGAACGCCGTCCCGCAGGTGGCCACGGCCGTGGGCTCGCCGGCCTCGTGGCAGGCCATCACGTCGGTGTAGCCCTCGACGATCACCGCCCGGCCGCGCTTCGCGATCTCCCGCTTGGCGTGGTCGATGCCGTAGAGCACGTGCGACTTCTTGTAGAGCGGCGACTCGGGCGTGTTGAGGTATTTCGGGCCGTCGTCGTCGTCGAACAGCTTGCGCGCCCCGAAGCCGATCACCTCGCCGGTCAGGTCGCGGATCGGCCACAGCAGCCGCCGCCGGAAACGGTCGATCAGCGAGCCCGACCGGGCCTCCTTCGCGAGCCCGCCGGTGACCAGCTCGTCGCGGGTGAAGCCCTTCTGCAGCAGGTGCTTGCTCAGGTGGTCCCACGCGTCGGGGGCGAAGCCGCAGCCGTAGCGCTCGGCGGCGTCGCGCCCGAAGCCGCGCTGGGCGAGGAACTCGCGGGCCTTGCGCGCCCCCGCCTTGCTCAGCTGGTCACGGTAGAAGTCGGCGGCCGCCGCGTGCGCCAGGAGCAGCCGCTGCTTCTGCCCCGCCTGGTGCTGCCGCTCCCGGCCACCGTTGCGGTTGACGTCCTCCTCGTAGCGCAGCTGGATGCCGGCCCGGGTCGCCAGCCGCTCGAGCGCCTCCACGAACGTCAGGTGCTCGGCATCCATCAGGAACTTGATCGCGTCGCCGCCGGCCCCGCAGCCGAAGCAGAAATAGACGTTGCGGGCGGGCGCGACGTTGAACGACGGGCTCTTCTCGTCGTGGAAGGGGCACAGCCCCTTGAGGTTGCCGCCGCCCGCCGAGCGCAGCGTCACTGTCTCGCTGATGATGTCCGCGATCGAGGTCCGGTCGCGGACCAGCGCGATGTCCTCGTCCTTGACCCTGCCCGCCACCGCTACATACTGCCTCGCGACCCCGGCGGGTTGCCACGAGGGTGGTCCACGAGCGTCCGGTGCCACGCGACCGCCGCGTGGTCGGTCAGCGAGGCGACCTGGTCCACCACCACGCGCAGCCGCGCGGCGTCGCCGGCGGCTGTGTCCCACATCTCCGCGAACATCGGGTCGAGCACCGCGGGGGCCCGGTCGCACAACGCCGCGACGAGGGTGGTGAGGATCTCGCGCTGCCGCTCGTACCGCTGGGCGGCGCCGTCGGCCCGCATCACGTAGCGCAATGCCATGCCCTTCAGCAGGGCACACTGATTACGCACCGTACGCGGCACGATCAGATCGGCGGCGTACCGGCGCATCGGCTCGGTGCCGTAGCGGCTGGTCGTGGCGCCGACCGCCGAGGCGACGAAGCGACCGGTCAGCACGCTCGTCATCCGCTTGAGGGCGATCTGGGCGGCCGCCGTGCCGTCGTAGTCCGCGGCGGCGATCACCAGAGGGTCGGCGAGCAGCGACTCCAGCGCGTCGCCCAGCGCGCCGGGGGACTCGTCCGAGTAGGTGGCGGCCACGTCGGCGCACAGCTCGGCACGCTCGTCCGCGTCGGCGAGCAGCGGAGCCAGGCGCAGATAGCCGCCGTGGATGCCGTCCTCGACGTCGTGCACCGAGTAGGCGACGTCGTCCGCCCAGTCCATGACCTGCGCCTCGAGGCACTTGCGCTCGCCCTCGGGCGCCGTGGCGCGCAGCCAGGTGAAAACCGGGACGTCGTCGGCGTACACCCCGAACTTGCGGCCGGAGGGCCGGCGCTGCCAGGGGTATTTGCTGCACGCGTCGAGCGATGCCCGGGTCAGGTTGAGACCCGCGCCCGGGACCTTGGCCTCCAGCCGGGTCAGCACGCGCAGCGTCTGCGCGTTGCCCTCGAAGCCGCCGCACGGCCCGGCGACCACATCGAGCGCGTCCTCGCCATTGTGCCCGAAGGGCGGGTGACCCAGGTCGTGGGCGAGCCCGGCGACGTCGACCACGTCGGGGTCGCAGCCGAGCCGGGCGCCCATCTCGCGGGAGATCTGGGCGACCTCCAGCGAGTGGGTGAGGCGGGTGCGCAGGAAGTCGTCGGACCCGGCGGTGTGCACCTGGGTCTTGGCCGCGAGCCGGCGGAACCCGGCGGAGTGCAGCACACGGGCCCGGTCCCGCTCGAACTGGGTGCGCCCGTAGCCGCTGTCCTTCGCCGGCTCGGCGACCCAGCGGGCGGCGTCGCCGGGATCCGTCATGATCCTCAGGTTACGGCTTGCGCGAGGAGAGCACGCAGAACTCGTTGCCTTCGGGGTCGGCCAGCACCACCCAGCTCACGTCGTGCTGGCCGATGTCGACCGGGCGCGCCCCCATGTCGACCAGCCGCTCGACCTCGGCCTCCTGGTCCTCCGGGCGCAGGTCGATGTGCAGCCTGTTCTTGACCGCCTTGGCATCGGGCGACACCGCGAACAGCAGCCCGGGCAGCGTGTCGGGGGTGCGCCGGATCTCCACCTCACCGGGCTCCTCGTGGACGATCCGGTAGCCCAGGGCTTCCGCCCACCAGCGGGCGAGCCGGGCAGGGTCCTCCGCGTCGACGACGACCTGTTCCCAGGTGCTTGGCATAGGGCACAACCTCCATCGAAAGTGACGATCATGTTACGCGGAGACGGCCATGAGCGGTACGAACCGCATCGAGGGACATGACGCACACACAGTCCGACGCGAGATCACAGCGTGGCCGCAGGATGGCCCATTGTGACGGCGGGGCAAGCAAGATCCCGCACCCGTGATACCTCGGCTGAGGAGTGACGTGCCCGGGGTCGAGAACTGTCTGCAGGAGGCCATGGCGATCCCCGGCGCGATCGGGGCCAGCATCGTCGACTACACCACCGGCCATCCGGTCGCCACGACCGGGGCCGCACCCAACGAGGACCACGAGGCCGCGGCGGCCGGCACCGCGGACGTCGTCCAGGCGGCGCAGAGCCGCTCCCTGTTCGTCTCGGCGGTTCCCCACGACCTGCTCGAGGACCTGATCATCACGACCGCGGGGGGCTACCACCTGCTGCGGCTCGTCCGGACCGACTTCGACAGCCGGCTGGTGCTCTACGTGTGGCTGGACCGGCTGCGCGGCAACCTCGCCGTGGCCCGGCGCCGCATGCAGACGCTGGCCGACGAACTCACGACCCGTTAGGAGCCCATCGTGTCCCCCGCCGTCGCACCCTCGCGCCTGTTCACGCAGGCGGCCCGCGACGGACGCACCGGCGCCCTGCTGGTCGGTGGCGCGCCGGGCGGCACGGTCTACCTGGTGGAGGGCGCGGTCACGTACGCCGAGTCGGCCGCCGCCCCCGGCGTCGGCGAGCTGCTGACCGTCTCCGGGCGGCTGGCGGCGCGGACCTGGGAGGCGGCCCTGGACGCCGGCGCGGGCCGGGGCGCCGTGGGTCACCTGCTGCTGGCCCAGGGCCACCTCACGCAGGGCGAGCTGGAGCTGTGCGTGCTCGGGGCGGCCTACGACGCGGCGTACTTCGCGCTGTGCCGGCCCGACGCCCCCGCCGAGTTCCGCGACGACGTGCGGCACTGGCTGGGCGACGTGGTGCGGATCGACCCCGGCGCCCTGACCCGGGAGTCGCGGCGGCGCGCCAAGCTGGTCGAGGAGGTTTTCCCGGACTCCCGGCTCGACACCGCCCCGGTGATCCCGGTCACCCGGGCGCCGCGGGAACGCATCAGCCTGGCCGCCGCGCAGTGGGAGCTGCTGGTGCACGCGGACGGGCAGCGCACGCCCGCGGATTTGGCGCAGCTGCTGGGCCGCGCCGGCTACGCGACCGTGCTCGAGCTGCGCCGGATGGCGGCCCTCGGCCTGATCGAGGCGCCTCCGCCCGCGACCCAGGACAACCCCGATTTCGTACGCCTCCCCCGCGCGCACGGCGAGGCGGTGGACCGCGTACGTCCCGCCGTGCCGCCCGCGTCGGAGGCGCCGACCGTACCCATCGTGACCGTGCCCTCCTCGGGCGCGCCTCCTCCCGTACCCGCGCCCGCAGCCGAGGTCGCAGCCGCAGCCGCAGCCGAGCCCGCACCCGCACCGGCTGCCGTCGCCGTGGTGCCGGCTCAGGTCACGCCGGAGACCCGGCCGCCGCGGCTCGCCCGCCGAAAACCCGGGGCGCGGCTGCCCAAGGAGATCGCCGCCGAGCCGCCGGAGCCGCACCCCGGCGCCGACGAAGTCCTGCTGAAACGCATCCGTACGGCCCTGCGGGCGCTGCGATGACCCGCGCACCCCCACCCCGCGAGAGGAGAGACCCCCGATGACGGTGGACCAGGCGGTCCTGGCCGAGCTCGCCAACCTGCGCCACAGGCTGCCCGAGCTGTCCGGCAGCGTCCTCGCCACCACCGACGGCATGGTGGTGGCGCACGACGCGCACGGGATCGAACCCGACAGCCTGGCCGCCCTCGCCGCCGCCCACCTCGCCCTCGCCCGGCGCTTCGCCCACGCCGTCAACCACGGCGAGCTGCGCGAATCGGTGGTCGAGTGCGACGGCGGATACATCACGTCCTACACCGCGGGGCCGAACGCCCTGCTCACCCTCGTCACCTCCGGCGACGCCAACCTGGCGATGGTGCACCTCGAGGCCCGCCGCGCCGTCCGCCGGCTGGCCCGCGTGCTCGTCCTGGAGCCCGCGGCGCCCGTGCGGCCGGAGATCCCCGCCCAGCCCGGCCCCCTCGCCCGGCGCACCCCCATGGCCACCCTGCAGAACGCGATCCGGGGCCACTGACCCCACCTGTTGATTCGAAAGGAACTCACCCCATGCCCGACATGGACACCGCCCTCAAAGAGATCATGGACATCGACGGCTGCATCGGCGTCGCCCTGGTCGACCACACGAGCGGCATGGCCCTCGGCACGGCCGGCGGCGGCAAGGAGATCGACCTCACGGTCGCCGCGGCGGGCAACACCGACGTGGTCCGCGCCAAGCTCCGCGCGATGGAGATGCTCAACATCGGCGAGAAGATCGAGGACATCCTCATCACCCTCGACAGCCAGTACCACATGATCCGCCCGCTCACGAGCCGCTCCGGCAAGGGCCTCTTCCTGTACGTCGCCCTGCGCCGCGACCGCTCCAACCTGGCCATGGCGCGCCACCAGCTCAAGCGCATCGAATCCGATCTCGACGTCTGAGCACGATCATGCGTCGTGTGTACCAGGCGGGATGGTGAAGGCCGTCTCGCCTGGTCATGGCCCTGAGGTTGTGCTCTGACGCGCTTGATGCGAGCCTCGGCTGCATCGGCGATGCATCGGGGTGGCGAGTGACGTCTGTCGAAAGCATTCAGGCAATTCTGAACAGATGGGGCAACAGCTTCGGTGGGAGCGCGGAAATCCCACTGTTGCGGATAGGTCTTCAGTACGCGGGAGACAACGGCAAGGCAGCGCATTCCGTGGTTCTCTACGAGCAGGCCGCTTCTGAGCTCAGTCATCTGTTGGACCTCGACAGCCGCGCCCGCTTGGGTCATCTCCCGGCTCCCACTGACCTCATGGACCTACTCGTCCACGCTGCGCTTCGCTTGCGCCACCTGGAGAACCAGCGCGGACACAACGCCGAGCCTGAGCATCCGCGGTTGCAGGCACGGATCGCGGGAACGCTCCGTCAGTTGCTGCAAGCCGCGGAGGCATTGCTCACCGAGCATGACGCGCCTTCCTCGCTAGGCCCGTCCATCACTGCACTCAGCGACAGGGAACGAGCGGCTTTGCCCGCGGCACCGTACAACCTGCCCGGCCGCGAGTCGCCGACCCTGGCGGACCAGTTCCTGCTCACCGTCCTGCCCGGCCGGTACACCAGCACGGTCCATGTCCGGATCTATCGGCCCGCCGACCGACCACCCGTTGTCGTCCTCGGCGAGTTGACGGACTACCACTCACCCGGATTTGTCGAGTCGCCTGCGAAATTCTTCGACGACGTCCGGGACAGACTTCCGGCGCTCGTCGCCGAGGATCCCGCATGGGTCCATGCACTGCCGACCGACTATGTGGCGTTCACGCAACGGCACATGAGCCGGGTAGGCGCTGAACTAGGCGAACTCAGACAAGGGCTGATTCGCCTGGTCGTCAACGAAGCTCCTGGCTCCGTGAAACTTCGCTTGCTGACCCGGGCCGAGCTGCACTCAATGGCAGACGGCCCGGTTCGTCAGTGGCACGCGGCTGATTACAACGCCGGCACACTGACGGGTTGGGGCGTGCGGACCGTCGACTCAGTCGGCGGAAGCCGACTGAGGACGCGACAGACCATCACGATCGTCTTCCGTTGCCGCCGGTTCGGCTGCGACGAAATCTTCGCCCGGGTTCTGCGGGCGGCCGCCGAGGCGAGATGTCCCCGCTGCGGATCGACCAAGATGCAACCCGTCCGCGTGATCGGAACTGACGAGTGAGCGCCGGCGGCGACGTGAGGAAGTATCTCTACTGGTCCGAGCGCCGGATATCCGGGATCGCCAGGGACGGCGGCTTGACGATCGACCGGTCCGGCTCCACAAAGCTCAAGTCGCCCACCGGGCCATTTCTCCCGGCAGTCGAAGTGGATCGGCCCAGGAGGCCACCCCACCGGGACGACATAGCGGATCGGATCGAGAGGTACCTTTCCGGGAACACCGTCCGCGAGTTCGTGACTCCCCCTCCGGTCCGCTTCGCCGCCGGCTGCGGAACTCTCACTTTCGCGCAATTCGTGAATTTCGGCCGGATCGAGCAGATTGTCGCGATCTTCACCGAAGTGATTGCGCCTGACGGTCTCCGCACCGCCATCTGCATGTTCGGCAGTTTGGACAATCTCGCTGACGTCATCGTTGCGGCACCGACAGCGGATACCGGTTGGTCCTCGTCCGCGGCACCAGAGGTCTTCGCTTTCATCAACTCGGCGGGACGCGATCTCGGGCGCGACAAGAGCCGCGAGGAGATCGCCGAGGATGCCGTCACGCTTTTGCTCGGTCAAGGAGGAGACGAAGACAAACCGGCGAAACGCGGCTTCACCTATGGTCACATCGGCGACACCGGCGAATGGCTGCTTGAGGCCTACCTCGACGTTGAATTCGCAACGAACGAGTACGGGTACGACCGCATCGTCATCGGCGCCCCGTTGTGGATCCGCACCCCCACCCCGCAGGCTCTCGTCCTTTACGCGGATGCCGCTTCGAAGAACGAGCCCGTCGCTCCTCCCTTCCGCAGGGATGAGGCATCGTTCCCTGCCACGCGAAAGAATCAGTGGTGGCGGTGGTGGTGAACCATGGGGTGCCAGGACGGTCGGCGGGGCCGTCACGATAAGGCAAGATGTCGCGATGACCGACCGTTTTCTGCGTCACCTGCCGATCGGGGAGCGCCCGGCGTTCTCCGCCGAGGGCATGCCGGGCTGGGAGATCTTTCCGTTCGAGGGCGAGCTGACCGTCAAGGTCCTCGGGGAGCCGAAGCTGCCCGAGCCGCCCCGCAACGGCGCCGCCGGGAGGCCGTGCTTCATCTGCCAGGATCCGGGGGCGCAACGGATCTGGGCCGACGAGCACTGGCTCGTGCGGCACGCCGGCGGGCCGACGGCCGTACCGGTGACGGTGTTGCTCTCCCCGATCGAGCATCATGACCTGGGTGACCTGCCCGCCGCGCGGGCCGCGGAGATCGGCCCGCTCATGCAGCGGATCGAGCGGGCCATCGAGGCGCTGGGCGGCATCGGGCGCGTGCACCAGGCCAAGTGGGGCGACGGCGCCGAGCACCTGCACCTGTGGTTCTTCGGGCGGCCGGCGGGCATGATGCAGCTCCGCGGCTCGTGCCTGACGATCTGGGACGACGTGCTGCCCAAGCAGGACGAGGCCGCTTGGCGCACAGTGCTGAGCGAGCTCGCCGCGAATTTGGCCGCCGAGGGCGGCACCGCTTACGTCTAGCCTCCGCTGTTCTCCATCTCGGCGCCCTCGGGGACGGTGTCGTCGTCGCGGCTGTCGAGCCAGCCGTAGGGCAGCGACACCTTGCCGGGGGCGTTGATGCGGCCGCGGGGCTGGCCCAGCGACTCGCGCGGGAACGGGACGTCGGGGTCGAGCTGGGCGAGCAGATCGTCGAGCTCGGCCAGCGACTTGACCATGGCCAGCGAACGGCGGAGGTCGCCGCCGACCGGGAAGCCCTTCAGGTACCACGCCACGTGCTTGCGGAAGTCGGCGCAGCCGTGCCGCTCGTCCTCGAGGGCCTGCACGAGCAGGTGCGCGTGGCGGGACATGATGGCCGCCACCTCGCCGAGCGTCGGCAGCTCCTGGGTGGCGACCCCGGTGGTGAACGCCGCCTGCAGGTCCTTGAAGAGCCACGGCCGGCCCAGGCAGCCCCGGCCCACGACCACGCCGTCGACGCCGGTGTGCTCGACCATCCGCATCGCGTCGGAGGCCTCCCAGATGTCGCCGTTGCCCAGCACCGGCACGTCGAGGGCCTGCTTGAGCGTGGCGATCGCGTCCCAGTCGGCCTGCCCCGAATAGCGCTGCTCGGCCGTCCGCGCGTGCAGGGCCACCGCGGCGACGCCGGCCTCCTGGGCGATCAGGCCGGCCTCGACGTACGTCAGGTGCTCGTCGTCGATGCCCTTGCGCATCTTGATCGTGACGGGGATGCCGTAGGGCTCGGCGGCGGCCACGGCCTGCCGCACGATCCGCCCGAACAGCTTGCGCCGCCACGGCAGCGCGCTGCCCCCGCCCCGGCGGGTCACCTTGGGCACCGGGCACCCGAAGTTGAGGTCGATGTGGTCGGCGAGATTGCCCTCGGCGACCATGTGCACGGCCTTCGCCGTCACGTCGGGATCGACGCCGTAGAGCTGGAGGCTCCGGAAATCCTCGTCCGGCCCGAACTCGATCATCTTGAGCGTCTTGGGGATCCGCTCCACCAGCGCCCGCGTCGTGATCATCTCGCACACGTAGACCCCGCCGCCCTGCTCACGGCAGAGCGACCGAAACGCGACATTCGTGATGCCGGCCATCGGCGCGAGCACCACGGGAGGGGACGCCTGATGCTTCCCGAGCGTCAGCGGCTTGAGGGCGAGTGCGGAAGTCACGCCGTCGAGCATGGCACAGTCTTTCCGTGGACCCCCAACAGAGCCCTCGTCACCTGGTCGCCGTCTTCGAGTCCCCCGTCGCCGAGGCCCTGCTGCGTCTGGCCCTGGACGCCGGCTTCCGCACCACCCTGGTCGAGCCCGACCCGACCAACCTCCGGGGCACCCCCCGCCCCCACGGCGACACCTTCGTGAGCGACCTGTCCGCCGCCGGAGTGACCGACCACACCGACATCGTCCTCACCGACCACCACCGCCCCGAGATCGGCACCGTCCTGCAGGCGGCCCTCGCCACCCCGGCCCGCTGGATCGGCATCATCGGCAACCCGAACAAGGAGGGCCCGCACATCGCCGCCCTGCGCGACCTGGGCGTGCCGGACGAGGAGATCGCCCGCGTCCACCGCCCGATCGGCCTCAACATCGGCAGCCGCACCCCCGCCGAGATCGCCATCGCCACGGTCGCCGGCCTGATCGCCGACCGCAACAACCGCCCCGGCGGCTTCACCTTCTGACCGACGGGTCACTTGTCGTCGTAGTGGCCGAAGCAGGCGGCGATCCAGAGTTCGTCTCCGCGCACCTGATAGACGAGACGGTGCTCGTGGTCGATGCGTCGTGACGACCAACCGGACAGCGTCCCGCTCAGCTTCTCCGGCTTTCCGATGCCGATGCCGAAGGGGTCGCGCCGCACGTCGGCAACCAACTTCCCGATCCGGCGGGCCATTTTCGGGTCACGTCCGAGCCAGCCGACGAAGTCGTCCCAAGCGTGCGGACTGAAAACGACGCGAAGGCTCATGCAGCGTCCTTGGCGGCGGGGTCCTTCCCCGTCGCCAAGGCTTCGGACAGCGGGCGCTCAGTCCCCTGGCCCGCCTCCAGTTGAGCGATGCTCTCCAGCAGCCGGCGGGCGTTCGAAGGGGATCCCAGCACATGCAATGTCTCGCGCATGCTGTTCCACTCGTCCAGTGAGACGATGACGACGGCCTTGCCACCGCTTCGCGGGACCACGCATTCCTCGGCGTCATCGATCACCGCGTCGACCACGGCGGCCAGATTCTTGCGCAGGTCACTGATGGTGAGGACCTTCATTTGATCCAACTCCCCTGGTACGTCGGAACGTACCTGAGAGCGTACGCCTGAGCAGGAGGGCGTCACCTGCTCAGCGGGTCGGCCTGCGGCCGTGGAGAGTGTCATGCAGCCAGCTTACGCACGACTACCTGTGCGCAGCCGTCTCATGGCTCTTGCGCATGGCAGCGCCGGGATCGATTACCCGGAGGCAGGCGATCCCGGCGCGGGGTGGTGTCGTCAGCAGCCGGGGAGGCGCTTGATCAGGTAGTCCTCGATCTGGTCGAGGGCGACCCGCTCCTGCTTCATCGTGTCGCGGTCGCGGACGGTCACCGCGTCGTCGGTGAGGGTGTCGAAGTCGACCGTGACGCAGAAGGGGGTGCCGATCTCGTCCTGGCGGCGGTAGCGGCGGCCGATGGCCTGGGAGTCGTCGAACTCGACCATCCAGCGCTTGCGGAGGGTCTCGGCGAGGCCGCGGGCCTTGGGCGACAGGTCGGGGTTGCGGGACAGCGGCAGGACCGCGACCTTGATGGGGGCGAGGCGCGGGTCGAAGCGCATGACCGTGCGCTTGTCGACGCCGCCCTTGGTGTTGGGGGCCTCGTCCTCGTCGTAGGCCTCCAGCAGGAAGGCCAGGACCGCGCGGGTGAGGCCGGCGGCCGGCTCGATCACGTACGGCGTCCAGCGCTCCTGCTTCTCCTGGTCGAAGTAGGACAGGTCGACGCCGGAGTGCTTCGAGTGGGTGGAGAGGTCGAAGTCGGTGCGGTTGGCGATGCCCTCGAGCTCGGAGAACTCGGTGCCGCCGAACTGGAACCTGTACTCGATGTCGACCGTGCGCTTGGAGTAGTGCGACAGCTTCTCGGCCGGGTGCTCGAAGAAGCGCAGGTTGCTCTCCGAGAGGCCGAGGTCGCGGTACCAGTTCCAGCGCTGCTCGAGCCAGTACTCGTGCCACTTCTCGTCGCTGCCGGGCTCGACGAAGAACTCCATCTCCATCTGCTCGAACTCGCGCGTGCGGAAGATGAAGTTGCCCGGGGTGATCTCGTTGCGGAAGCTCTTGCCGACCTGGGCGATGCCGAAGGGCGGCTTCTTGCGGGCCGCGGTCGCCACGTTGTTGTAGTTGACGAAGATGCCCTGGGCGGTCTCGGGGCGCAGGTAGTGCAGGCCCTCGGCGCTCTCGGTGGGGCCGAGGTAGGTCTTCATCAGCCCGTTGAACATCTTGGGCTCGGTGAAGGTGCCCTTGTTGCCGCAGTTGGGGCAGTTGAGCTCGCCCAGCGAGGCGGGCGGGGCGCCGTGCTTGGCCTCCCACGCCTCCTCGAGGTGGTCCGCGCGGAAGCGCTTGTGGCACGACTGGCACTCGGTCAGCGGGTCGACGAAGGCCTCGATGTGGCCGGACGCGGTCCAGACCTCGCGGGCGAGGATGACGGCGGAGTCGAGGCCGACGATGTCGTCGCGCTGCTGGACCATCGTCTTCCACCACTGCTGGCGGACGTTGTCCTTGAGCGCCACGCCCAGCGGACCGTAGTCCCACGCCGAGCGGGTGCCTCCGTAGATCTCGCTGGAGGGGAAGACGAAGCCCCGGCGCTTGGCCAGGCTGACGACGGCGTCGATGCGGTCGGCGGGCATGTTCCTCCTACGCCGGCTGGAGGTCGGCGAGAATCGAGAAGACTGGGGACGAAATGAGGAGATTACTCCTCGAGACTGCACACTTCGAATCCGCCGGTGCTGGTGTCCTGCTCCAGGTTGGCGCGCAGCCGGGCGGTCGAGCCGTCGGCGTAGGTGACGTCGACCGGCGCGGTCACCTGTGTGGCGAGGCTGATGTCGCCGACCTCCCAGGCGGTGATCCGGGGCTGCTGCTTGACGCGCTCGGTGAATTCCGGCTCGCTCACCGAGGCCCGGGCGGAGTCGCACAGCCCCTCGTACGCCTCCGAGTAGTTGCCGTCGCGCAGCGCGCCGAGGTACTCACCGACGACCTTGTCCGCCTGCTCGTTGAACGCGCTCTGGGCCACGGTGCCGAAGCCGATGAGCGCGATCAGCCCGACGACGCCGATCAGCACGAACGCGCCGATGCCCAGGCCCAGCCCGAGCCCCACGCGCCGGCCACGCCCCTCGACCGGAGGCGCCGGGAAGGGCGGCTGCACACCGGGGCCGGGCGGCGGCGGCGAGACGGACGGAGCGGTCATGCTTCCAGCCTACGGCTCAGCGCCACGGATTTGCGGCCCGGTCGCTGGCCACGACGGTCACCGACTCCCCCGGCCCGGCCGCCGCCAGGGTCTCGAAGGCGGACGGCTCGTCGAGCGACTCGCTCAGCAACGGGGTCGCGTGGACCTTCACGTCGAAGCCGCCGAGCGCGCGCCGGTAGGCTCCCACGGACTCCCACTCGGTGACGAGGGTCCAGTGCGTGGGGTCGTCCAGCGCGCGGGTGAGCCGGCCCGAGGTGTAACCGGTGCTCGCGGCGAGGGCGGCCAGGGCGGCGTGCGCCCGTCCGGCGAAGGACTCCTGGGCTTCGGGCGGGACGACGAAGCGGTTGAGCACCAGCATGCCGTGAGCCTACGCACACCTTCAGGAGCCGACGTGACGACGCCCCCGCAGGGAAACTTCCTCAGCCGGCTGGCCACGGTGAACCCGACGACCGCGTTCATCGTGGCGCTGGCGATGTTCCTCGGCGGCCTCTTCCTGCCCGGGATCATCGGCGCGGCGCTGCTGTTCCTGCTCGGGCTCGGCCTCGCGGCGCTGACCTTCACGACCTGGCCGATCCAGTCGGTGCCGGTCCGGGTGATCCGCGGCATCCTGCTGGCGATGCTCTTCGGGGCGGCGATCACAAAGGCGATCGCGGAGTGATCTCACTCATGCGCTTTTGACAATCATTACCATGTCCGGGGACAGTAGGTGGTATGCCCCCGGTCCTGAGCAAGCTCGCCGCCGCGGCAGCGCTGCTGCTGCTCGGCGGTTGCGCGGCCCAGGCCGGCGCGAGCGAGAGGGGCACGGAGGTCGTCACGGCCTTCTACCCGCTGCAATATCTTGCCCAGCGCATCGGCGGATCGGACGTCACTGTCACCGATCTCACCAAGCCCGGCGCCGAGCCGCACGATCTCGAGCTGAGCCCGCGCCAGGTCGGCCGGATCGTCGACGCGGACCTCGTCGTCTACCTCGACGGCTTCCAGCCCGCCGTGGATCAGGCCGTCGCCCAGGAGGCACAGGGCCGCGCGTTCGACGTGGGCACGGCGGTCGCGCTGCTGCCGGCCGAGGAGCACGACCACGAGCCCGGCGAGGAGGAGCACGCCGAGGCCGGCGAGGGCGCCGACCCGCACGTGTGGCTCGATCCCGTGCGCTACGCCACGATCGCGGACGCCCTGGCCGCACAGATCGCCAAGAGGGACGCCGCACACGCCACGGTCTACGCGCAGCGTGCCGCTCAGGTGAAGACGGAGCTCGAAGCCCTGGACGCTGAGTACCAGGCGAAGCTGAGCAGCTGCGAGCGGCGCGAGATCGTGACGAGCCACGCGGCGTTCCACTACCTGGCCGACCGCTACGGCCTGACCGAGGTCGGCATCACCGGCATCTCCCCCGAGGCGGAGCCCTCCCCGCAGCGCCTCGCCCACGTCGCCGAGGAGGCGAGAGCCACGGGAACCACGACCATCTTCTTCGAGACCCTGGTCAGTCCGAAGGTCGCCGACACGATCGCGGAGGAGGTCGGCGCGCGGACGGCCGTGCTGGATCCGCTCGAGGGCGCCGAGGACGGCGAGGACTACTTCACGATCATGCGCGCCAACCTCACGGCGCTCACCACGGCTCTCGGATGTGCCTCGTGAGCGTGGTCGGCGTGCGGCACGCGGCGGTCGCGTACGGCGGTCGGACGGTCCTGCGGGACGTCTCGATCACCGTGGAGCAGGGCCAGGTGATGGCCATTCTCGGGGCGAACGGCTCGGGCAAGTCGACGCTGGTGCGCACGATCCTCGGCCTGGTCCCGCTGGCGGGTGGCGAGATCGACCTCTTCGGTACGCCCCAGCGCCGCTTCCGCGAGTGGGCCCGCATCGGCTACGTCCCCCAGCGGCTGGGCGCCGGCAGCGGCGTGCCCGCCACGGTGGGCGAGGTCGTCGCGTCGGGCCGGCTGGCTCGCCGGGGCATCTTCCGTCCGGCGCGCGCGGCCGACAAGGAGGCCGTCCGCGCCGCGCTCGAGGACGTCGCCCTGCTCGACCGGATCAACGACCCGGTGGCCACGCTCTCCGGCGGCCAGCAGCAGCGCACCCTGATCGCCCGGGCGCTCGCGGGCCGCCCCGACCTGCTGGTGCTCGACGAGCCGACGGCCGGGGTCGACGCGGCGAGCCAGGAGGCCTTCGCCGGGGTGCTCGGCCGCTTCGCCGCGCGCGGCGGCACGATCCTGCTGGTCGCCCACGAGCTGGGCCCGATCCAGCCCCTCATCGGCACGGCCGTCGTCGTCCACGACGGCCGCATCGCGTACGAGGGCGGCGTCCCGCAGCCCGCCGGCCACCACGCCGACCCGGCCCACGACCACGTCCACCCGCACGCGCAGCCGGAGCAACCCGCCATCTGCGTCGCCCCCACCGACAGAATGCCCCCGTCCAACCACCCCGCCGCCACCCTCTGACCGGACTGAAGGCCTATTCGATCATGGACCTCTTCCAGTACGAGTTCATGCTCCGAGCCCTCGCCGGCGCCCTGGTCATCGGGCTCACCGCCCCGGCGCTCGGCATCTACCTGGTGCAGCGGCGGCTGTCGCTGATCGGCGACGGCATCGGCCACGTGGCCCTCACCGGCGTGGGCGTCGGGCTGCTCTTCCAGCAGTCGCCCGTGCTCACCGCCGTGATCGTGTCGATCCTCGGCGCGGTCGGGGTCGAGCTGGTCCGCCAGCGCGGCCGGACGAGCGGCGACCTGGCGCTGGCGCTGCTGTTCTACGGCGGCATCGCGGGCGGCGTCGTCCTCGTCGGACTCTCCGACAGTACGAGCGCCAACCTCACCCAGTTCCTCTTCGGCTCGCTGACGACCACCTCCCGCCAGGACCTGATCGTGATCACGGTGCTCGGCGTGGCGGTCCTGACGGCGATGCTCGCGTTGCGGCCGGCGCTGTTCGCGGTCTGCAACGACGAGGAGTACGCGCGCGTCTCGGGGCTCCCCGTCCGTACCCTCAATCTGTTGCTCGCCGTGACCACGGCCGTGACCGTGACGATCGCCATGCGCACCGTCGGGGTCCTGCTCGTCAGCGCCCTGATGGTCGTGCCGGTCGCCGCGGCGCAGCAGGTCACCCGCGGGTTCCGCACCACGATGGCGGCCGCCATGGCGATCGGCCTGGGGGCCGCGGCGGTGGGCGTGACGGTCTCCGGCGAGCTGGACACCGCGCCGGGTGCGACCATCGTCATCCTGGCCATCGCCGCGTTCCTCGCGATCACCGTGGGGGCCGGGACGTGGCGGCTGCTGCGCCGGCGGATCCCCGCGGAGCGCGAGCACGCCGGCCCACCGGAGGTCGTCCTGCAGGAGGTGAGCGCGCGGTGAGTGCGAACACAGTGCCCGGCCGGGCGACGGGCTACGAGGCGTACGAGGCCGCGGGCGAACTGCTCCGCGCCCTCTCCGCGCCGATCCGCGTGGCCATCGTGGCGGAGCTGGGCGAGGGCGAGCGCTGCGTGCACGAGCTGGTGGAGAAGCTCGGGGCGCCGCAGCCGCTCGTGTCGCAGCATCTGCGGGTGCTGCGCGGCGCCGGCGTGGTGCGGGGTGCCCGCCGCGGCCGCGAAATCGCATACTCACTGGTGGACGACCACGTCGCGCACATCGTCGCGGACGCGGTGACCCACGCGAGGGAGGCGTCATGAGCAGCGAAGAGACAACGGTTGTCCGCAACACGCGGCAGCGCAGCGCCGTGCGTGAGGTGCTCGACCGGTGCGAGGGCTTCCGCAGCGCCCAGGACCTGCACGCGATCCTGCGCGACGCCGGCGAGAAGGTCGGGCTGACCACGGTCTACCGGACGTTGCAGGGGCTGGCCGACGCCGGCGAGATCGACGTCATGCGCCCGCCGGGCGGCGAGCACCTCTACCGCCGGTGCAGCCAGGGGCATCACCATCACCTGGTGTGCCGCTCCTGCGGCCGTACCGTCGAGGTGGAAGGCCCGGCCGTGGAGAGCTGGACCGAGAGGATCGCCCGGGAGAACGGTTTCGTCGACGTCGCCCACACCCTGGAGATCTTCGGCACCTGCGAGGAGTGCGTCGCCAAGCGCTAGGTGGAAGGCTGACCGGCGTGAAGATGTACGCCGATCGGCTGCCCACCGCGATCCGCCAGCTGCTCACCGACATTCTCGTCGTGCTCTGGGTCTACGCGTGGGTGCGGGCCGGGCTCTGGGTCAACGACATGGTCGAGAAGCTCGGCGTGCCCGGGCAGAAGCTGCAGGACGCCGGCACGGGCATCGCGGGCAACCTCAACGACATCGGCGGCAAGGTCGGCCGGGTGCCCCTCGTGGGCGACGAGCTGACCTCGCCGTTCCAGAGCGCCGCCGGCGCCGCGGCCGGCCTCGCCGAGGCCGGCCGGCAGCAGCAGGAGGTCATCAACGACCTCGCGCTGTACCTGGCGCTGCTGATCGTGGCGGCGCCGCTGGCCCTGGTGCTGTTCCTGTGGCTGCCGCGGCGGCTGCGCTGGATGCGCCGGGCCGGCGTCGCGGCGAAGGTGCGCTCGGAGCCGGCCGGCAAGGACCTGCTCGCGCTGCGGGCGCTGGCGAGCAGGCCGCTCTCCGACCTGGCCCGGCTCGGCCCGGACATCGCCCAGTCGTGGCGCAACGGTGATGCCGCGGCGGTCGACGCCCTGGCCGAGCTGGAGCTCAAGGGGCTGGGGCTCAGACCTTCGCGGGGACGTTAGGCTCCGCGGCCTCGTCGGCGTAGGGCTCGTCCTCCTCGTCGTCCTCCTCGTCCATCCAGTTGCGCCGGGCGAACGGGATGGCGGCCCAGAAGGTCAGGAAGAAGACCGCGGTGATGCCGGTGAAGACGACGGCGGCCCAGATGTTGAGCAGGTAATCGGTGATCAGCAGCACGCTGGACACCATGGACACCAGCATGAACGCCAGGCCGCCGGTCGCCATCCGGTGGGCGTAGCGGACCAGCTCGGGCTTGCGGCCCTGGCGGAACAGCGCACGGTGGAACGCGACCGGAGAGATGATCATCGCGGTGGCGAACGCGGCCGCCAGGAGCGCGACGAGATAGGTGTCACGCTGGAAGTCGGTGGTGTTGCCGAAGCCGTTGCTGAACGGCAGCGTCAGCAGGAAGGCGAACAGGATCTGGACGCCGGTCTGGGCGACACGCAACTCCTGCAGCAGGTCCGCGAAGTTGCGGTCCCAGCGCTGCTTCTCCGTCTCGTGTTTCATCCGGCGCTTCTCGGTGGCCATCTATCGGTCTCCTCAGCGTCATAGGGGTGCCGCACGAATTGCCCGGACGTCCGCATCATCAAACGCCGATGCGAGCCAGTGTCACCTCCGCCAGCGCGCGCGGCGCCTCCTCGGGGACGAAGTGCCCGATGCCCCGCAGCGTGACGAGGCGATAGTCGCCGGTCACCCAGCTCGCGGTGGCCAGCGCGGCCGGCTTGCCCACGGTCGCGTCGGCGTCGCTCCACACGTAGGTGGTGGGCACCTCGACCTTGCCGACGTTCTTGAGGGTGCGGCCCGAGAGGGCCCGGTACCAGTTCAGCGTGGCGGTGAGGCGGCCCGGCTCGGTCATCGCCCGGACATACTGTGCCGCGCGGGGGCCGGTGGGCTTGAGCATCCAGCGCAGGACGGCGGCGTCGCGGGCCAGGAGGAGACGTTCGGCGTACGCGGACTGGAAGACCTTCTGGTAGGCGAACCGCAGCCGCTGCGAGGGCTGGTTGCGCAGGGCGACGCCGAGGCCACGGGGGTGGGGCACGGAGATCGCGACCAGGGTACGGACCCGGTCCGGATGTCCCGCGGCGAGCATCCACGCGACCAGGGCGCCCCAGTCGTGCCCGACGACGTGCGCCCGGTCGACGCCGAGCGCGTCGAGGACGGCCACCGCGTCGGCGACCGGCTCGGCGAGGTCGTAGGCGGCGACGTCCGGGGGGCGCGCGCCCGGCGAGTAGCCGCGCTGGTCCAGGGCGTACGTGCGGAGGCCCCGCTCGTGCAGCCGCGGCAGGATGAGGTCGAACTCCCGGTGGTCCTGCGGGAAGCCGTGGAGCAGGAGCACCGGCGTGCCGTCCTCGGGCCCGTCGGCGTACACGTCGAAGGTCATGCCCCTGACCTTGATCTCCATGTGACCTCCTCCGACCTGCTGCGTGTTAGGTTCATCGAAGCACAGAGTTTTTCGAACAGGGGAGCGCGCAGCGCTGAGAGTGCGGTTCAGGCCGCAGACCCTCGAACCTGATCTGGGTAATGCCAGCGCAGGGAGTTCGGTCTTTCCCAGCCGCGCCGTGTCCGGGTCCGCCCGGGCGCGGCGTGCGTCTCCTCCCGACCCCCGGGAGGGCACATGAGCACCACCAGCAGCAACCGCTGGCGCACGATCGACATCGTGATCGCCTCGGTCATCGCCGTCGCGTTCGGCGTCATCTTCTGGGCGTGGAACCTCGTCTGGGGCGCCACGGAGGGCGCGTTCAGCTTCTTCCCGCCCGCGCAGACCCTGCTGTACGGCGTCTGGCTCCTGCCCGCCGTCCTGGCCGGCCTGATCATCCGCAAGCCGGGCGCCTCGCTCTACACCGAGACCGTGGCGGCCGTCGTCTCCGCGCTGCTCGGCGCCCAGTGGGGTGCCATGGTCATCCCCCAGGGCCTGGTCCAGGGTCTCGGCGCCGAGCTGGCGTTCGCCCTGGTCGCGTACCGGTCGTTCAGGCTGCCGGTGGCCCTGTTCGCGGGCGCGCTGACGGGCCTGAGCGCGGCGCTGTTCGACTTCTTCGCCTGGAACGCGGCGTACGCGCTGTGGGACTACCGGATCCCGTACGCGCTGCTCACGGTCGTCAGCAGCACGGTCATCGCGGGCTTCGGCGCGTGGGCGCTGACCCGGGCGCTGGCACCGACCGGCGTCCTCGACCGGTTCGCCGCCGGCCGCGACCGCGCCCTGGTCTGACCCGTGGCCGACGTCGTCCTCAAGGGCTTCGGGTGGCGCCACGCCGGGCGCCGCGCGTGGGCCGTCCGCGGCGTCGACCTGCACATCAGCTCCGGCGAGCGGGTGCTGCTGCTGGGTCCCTCGGGCGCCGGCAAGAGCACCCTGCTCGCGGCGCTGGCCGGCCTGCTGCCCGCCGACTCCGGCGAGTCCGAGGGCACGGTCGAGGTGAACGGCCGGCCCGGCATCCTCTTCCAGGATCCGCAGACGCAGCTCGTCATGGCCCGCAGCGGCGACGACGTGGCGTTCGGGCTGGAGAACATCGGGGTGCCCGCGGCGCAGATCTGGCCGCGGGTGAGTGATGCGCTGGATCGGGTGGGGTTTCCGTACCCCATCAATCGGGCGACCCACGCGCTCTCCGGCGGCGAGCAGCAGCGCCTGGCCCTGGCCGGGGTTCTTGCCCTGCGCCCGGGGCTGGTCCTCCTCGACGAGCCCACCGCCAACCTCGACCCGGCGGGCGCCGCGCTCGTCTCCGGCGCGCTTGCCGCTTCCTTGCCGGCCGGCACGACGCTCATCGTGGTCGAGCACCGGGTCTTCCCCGCCGTCGACCGGGTCGTCGTGCTCTCGCCGGGCGGCGGGGTGGAGGCGGACGGCGCGCCCGAGGTCGTGTTCGCCGGGCACGGTCCGCGGCTGGCCGAGGCGGGGGTGTGGGTGCCGGGCTATCCCCTGCCCCGGCACCCGGCCGCTGCCGCTCCTTCCACTTCCCTGGTACGGGCTTCCGAGGCGGCCGTCTCGTCGCGCCTGCCCCCGACCGATCTGACCGTCCGCGCGGGCGAGGCCGTGGCGGTGACCGGCCCCAACGGCGCCGGCAAGTCGACCCTCGCGCTGCTGCTCGGCGGCCTGCTGGCGCCGACGTCCGGTCGCGTGTCGGCGTTCGACGACCCGCGGCCGCCGCACAAGTGGCGCGCCGCCACGCTCGTCCAGCGGATCGGATCGGTGTTCCAGTCGCCCGAGCACCAGTTCGTGACGTCGCGGGTCTACGACGAACTGGCCCTGGGCCCCCGTCGCCTGGGCCGCCCGCTCGGCATCGTCGCCGAGCTGCTGGACCGGTTGCGGCTCTCGGCGCTGGCGGAGGCGAACCCGTACACGCTGTCCGGGGGCGAGGCCCGCCGGCTGAGCGTGGCGACGGCGCTGGCCACCGCGCCCCGGCTGCTGGTGCTGGACGAGCCGACGTTCGGGCAGGACCGGCGTACGTGGATCGAGCTCGTCGCCCTCCTCGCCGCCCTCCGCGACGAGGGCCACGGCATCGCCGCCGTCACCCACGACGACGCGTTCGTGTCGTCCCTCGCCGACCGCGTCCACGACCTGTCCCCGGCCGAGCCCCTCCCCCGCCGCCGGCCGTCCTTCGGGGCGTCCTCATGAACCTCGCGCCCCGCAGCGTCCTGCCGCTTTCCAAGGCTTCGTCCCTGCCGCTTTTCGGGGCTTTGTCGTGAATCTCGCGCCCGTCGCGTCGCCGGCCGCGCCGCTGTCCCGGCGCAACCCGGTGGCGAAGCTCGGCGCGGCGCTGCTCTTCTCCCTGCCGCTGATCGCCACCCTCGACCCGCTCACGCCCTCCCTCGCCCTGGTGATCGAGCTGGCGGTCCTGCCGTTCTTCGGCGTCCGCTACCGGGTGCTGGCCCGCCGCGCCTGGCCGCTCACCCTGGCCGCCGCCGGCATCCTCGTCACGATGACCCTCTTCGCCGCCGACCGGGAGGGCACGGTCCTCTTCTGGGACGTCACCACCGGGGTCGTCACCGACGCCCTCGGCCTGGTGCTGCGCGTCTTCGCGGTGGCGTTGCCGGGCATCATCGTCTTCGCCACGACCGACCCGACGGACCTCGCCGACGCCCTGATCCAGAACGTCCGCGCCCCCGCCCGCTTCGCCATCGGCGCCCTGGCCGCCTTCCGGCTGATCCCCCTCCTCGCCGCCGAATGGCAGACCCTCACCCTGGCCCGCCGGGCCCGGGGCATCGACGCCGGCCGCAACCCCCTGGCCAAGCTGCGCCTCTTCGCCTCGACCGCGTTCGCCCTGCTGGTGGGGGCCCTGCGCCGCGGCGGCCGGCTGGCGACGGCAATGGACGCCCGGGGCTTCGACTCCGGCGCCGCCCGCACCCACGCCCGCCGCCAGCACTTCACCCCCGCCGACGCCGCCCTCCTCCTGGCCGCGGCCCTGTCGGCCGGAGCCGTCCTGGCCCTTTCGATCGCCACGGGCTTCTTCCACCCCGTCCTCGGCTGAATTCTGGTGTCGCACGACAAGGTGTCCTTGCGCTATAGTCATGGGCAGCTCCACGCCGGCCCCTCGGCCGAAAGGCAGGCACCCTGATGAAGACTTCCCGCGCGAACGAGCCGCCGCAGCCCGGGCCCCATACGGCATCCGCGGCGGGGACCGGCCTTGGGGAGACCTTCACCGGGCGCTCGAGGTGCAGCGCATCCTCACCCAGCAGGGCGGCACCGCTCTGCCGCGCTCGGTCGACCTGCTGGTGGCGGCGGCCGAGCCCGAAGGGCAGACGCTGCCGCATGACGACCGGGCCTTCGCAACCGTGGCCGGGCAGCCGGTGAGGTGGATCGCGGACCCGGGCTCCGTCGACTGAGGCCACGCACGTGGCGGCAAGTCGCCTATTTTTTTACCCAGCAAATGTCACATAACTAGTAGTCATAACGCTAGCACCTTACCCTCACAGAAAGGCATGCCTGATGACGACAACCCCCTCGCGAGAGGAGAGCGCCATGGCGGAGTACAACCTGGAACTCGACGACAACCACCTCGCCGCCTCAGCGAAGTACCTCGGGACCGAGGCACCCGAGGAGACCGTCAATGCCGCTCTGCGTGAGATCGCGTCCTGGGCGGTGCGCAGGAAGGCCTGGGAAGAGATGGCCGCACTGGGCGACGCCGGCCAGTTCGACGAGCTTCTGCAGAAGAAGGACCCCCGGTGAAAGAGACCCATTTCCTGATCGACAAGAGCTCGTTCGTGCGGCTGACCCAGAGTCCCGAGCTGCGCAAGGAGTGGGAGGACGCTCTCGATCGGGGCCTGGTGGGAGTGTGCGCGATGGCCGAGGCGGAGATCTTGTTCAGCGCTCGGAACATGGACAACTACACCGAGATGCGCCGGAAGCTCGATCAGATGTTCGTGTGGGTCATGACGCCGGACCGGGCTTTCGAGCGGCTGCTGGAGGTGCAGGACACGCTGGCCGACCGGGGAGCGCACCGGTCGGCGGGGCCGGTGGATCTGCTGCTGGCCGCGGTGGCCGAGCTGCAGGGGCTCACCGTGCTGCACTACGACCGGGACTTCGCGACCGTGGCCGAGGTGACCGGGCAGCCGGTGAAGTGGATCGCGGAGCCGGGGAGCGTTGCCTGAGTGATTGTTTCCCGGGCGTCGAGTGTGGGCAGGTTCTAGGCATCCCCTGATGACGATACGTACCACGGAGGTCACCCCCCATGAGTGAGCACGAGGTCAACCGCAGCGCCCGGACTGGGAAGTTCGTCAAGGAGAGCACGACCGAGCGGGATCCCAAGGGGACCACGACCGAGCACGTCGGCGGTGACAAGAGCGGCGGGGAGCACGAGGTGACCCGCAGCACCACGACGGGGAAGTTCGTGTCGAAGACCACGGCCGAGCTGCACCCGGCGACGACGGAGACCCAGAAGGTCTGAGTGTCCGCGCCAGCTTCTGCCCTCCACGAGCCGTTGTGGAGGGCAGCTTTCGTTCAGGCGTGGTCGGCGCAGCAGGGCGTGGGGTGGCGGTTCTCGAAGGGGACCAGCTTGCCGCCCGCCGCCGGCGCCACCGTGAGGACGAGGCGGCCTTCGCGCCACACCGGACGGACGAAATCGTTGGTCCGGAGGATCGTGTCCCCGGCCGGGGTGCCGCCGCCCAGGATCTCGATGGCGTCGATGGCGCTGGTGGCCAGCACGGTCGCCACGGTCAGGTCGCCCACCAGTTCGTCGACGCCCGGGTAGCGGACCGCGCGGCCCGAGACGTGGTGCGCCGCGGCGGCGGCCGGGCTGGGGTCGCCGAGGGAGGCGGGCGGCGCGCCGGCGAATTCGAGGGACCAGGCGACGTGCGGGCGCGGCGACTGCATCAGGTGGGTGCAGGCGTGCAGCGGGGCCGGGTCGAGCGAAGCCAGCCAGTGTTCCGCGGTGGCGGTGTCGGGGTGCCCGAGAGTGACCCCGACGACCTGACGGCCGCCGGGGCGCACGGGGGTGGTCACTGCGGCAGGACCCAGATCGGGTTGGTGTAGAACCACAGGTCGCCCCACGGGTCGGCGGCGCCGGCCACGTCGAGCTGCGGGCCGTACGGGTCGACCGACGCGCCCATCAGGCCGGGCTGGGTGCGCTTGCCGTCGGTGCCGCGCAGGCGCAGGTAGAACGGCTTGTCGAGGCGGCCCAGCTGGTAGGTGACCGCGAACTTCTTCGAGCCGGTGACCTCGTACGACTTGACGACCTTGGCAGTCGGCGCCTGGAAGGTGTCCTTGTCGGCGACGGGCCCGGTGACCTGGCCGACGATGACGTCGACGCGCTTGAGGACCGGCACGAACTGGGCCCAGTTGGGCTGGTCCTGCAGGTCGATCTCGACGGTGAGCTCGGTGGCGGTGCCGCGCTTGACGTGCAGGACGCCGCCGAGGGGCGTACCCGTGAAGGAACGCCGGTCCCCCGCCTGGCGCACGCGGGCGTCCAGGCCCTTGATCAGGCGGCCGTGGTCCACCCACACGCGGCCGGCGCGGAGACCGTCCATGACCGCCTTGTACGAAAAGGAGGTCGCCCCCACCGACGTACGCCCGTAGAAGCCGGGCCAGAAGTCCCCCGCGCCCGTGTTGACCGTGCCCGTGTAGACGGGGTCGTTGTACTTGCCGTTGAGCTCGAAGTTGCTGCCCGGCCCGCGGTCGGACTGGTCGAGGTAGTTGACGTGGCTGTCCGAGTTGACGGTGATCCACCACGCCTTGCCCTCGGCGAGGAGGCTGTCCCAGAGGCCGCCGACCGTGGCGGTCATCCAGTCGAAGCCGCCCCACGTCCGGTAGCTCTCCAGCGGGTAGCCGGGGAACGACGCCGCCGACGGGTTGTTGTCGTAGTAGCCGCGCGCGCCGCCTCGGCCGTTCGGGGCCGGGATGCCGGCGGCCTGGTGACCGGGGGCGCCCTCGAAGCCGATGGCGACGGTCGGGTCGGCGTCGCGCCAGTTGCGGACCTCGTGCGGGGAGTCGATGCCGCGGCGGGCCGGGTGGTTGGCGAGGAAGAGGGCGCCGTCGATCTTGCGCTTGCGGACCTGCTCGCCGAGGAACTTGATGCCGGCAATCGCGGTCGCCTCGAGCTGGTCGTTGGTGGCCGTCGTGGGCTGCAGCGAGCCGTCGTACGCGTTCTCGAACTGCTTGAGGACGGCGACCTCGTTCTTGCCTGGGTGCACGAAGACCGTGGCGTGCTCGGCGGCCGGGATGTTCCACTCCAGACCCTGGAACGTCAGCAGGTCCTTGAGCTCCTCACGGGTGGCCACGATGTCGGGGTTGACCTTGTCGACGCCGATCTTCGCGTGGGTGGCGCTGCCATGGTCGGTGATGACAACCCAGTCGAGCCCGTACGCCCGCCCGTGCCGGGCCTGGTCGGCCACCCGGTACTGGGCGTCGGAGCTGTACTGGGTGTGGATGTGGTGGTCGCCGGCGAGCCACGTGAAGCCGCCCTTCGCCGTCCCGCCGCCCTGCGGACCGTGGGCGTGCGGGAGGCCGGCAGCCGCCGCGGCCGACGGGGAGGCGAGCACCGAGGCGGCCGCCCCGGCGCCGAGCAGGCCCGCTCCGCGCAGGAAGCCCCGGCGCGAGACGTCGGCGGGCGAGAGCTCGCTGTCCGGCACGCCGAGGTCGAGCGCGGGCTCGACGTCGCCGCCGGGGTGCGTGTGGTCGTGGTCGTGATCGTGGTGGTGGCCGTGACCCATGTCGGAGCTCTCCCGAAGATCGACGCGTGTGACGGCGTCAATGTCTCGGATCCCGCTCAACGCCGGGTGTCCGCGAAGTGACCGAGAGGCGAACACGGGCGCCTTTTTCTTTTCACAGCGAATTCTCACCAAAGCGCGCCGAGCCGTGATTCTGCACACCCTCTGACCTCGCAATTCGGGCAAAATTCGGCCGGTGCGGCAATTTCCTGTCGCCTGGCTCTCACCCCGTTCGTCCGGAATCTCTCGGGTGCGCGCGCGGCCTAGGATCAATGGCGCCCAAAACCACCGCCGACGGGGGAACGACACCGATGAATGACCGCCCGACCCGGTTGTGGAATGGCGTCACCATTCCGGAGCCGGGTGTCTACCTTCTCGACGAGGCGCACAAGCGCGTCGGATTCCAGGCGCAGCACATGATGGTCAGCGTGGTGCGCGGCGAGTTCGCCGACGCGCGCGCCCACATCGTCGTCGGCGAGGACCCGCTGCGCACGACGGTCACGGCGAGCATCCGCACGGGCAGCCTCACCACCCACAACGACGATCGCGACCAGCACCTGCGCAGCCCCGACTTCCTCGACGTCGACCACTTCCCCGCCATCCGGTTCCGCGGCACCGGGCTGACCCGCCAAGAGCCCCGCGACGAGATCTTCATGTGGGCCCGCCTGCGCAACAACCCGCTCACCCGCCGGGGCGCCGGGGCGGCCACCCCCGAGGACGCCGCGCTCAACCCGAACAAATTCGTCCTGCACGGCGAGCTGACCGTCAAGGACGTGCGGCGCCCGGTGGACCTGCAGGTCGACTTCGGCGGCGCGGGTCGCGACCCGTACGGCAACGACATCTTCGGCTTCACCGCCACGGCGGACATCGACCGGGAGGACTTCGGGCTGGTCTGGAACGTTGCCCTTGAGGCCGGCGGCGTCCTGGTCGGCAAGAAGATCCGCATCGAGATCGCGGGCGAGGCGATCCGGCAGTGACATGGCCTCGCCTTCGGCTCGGCGGGCACTGCGCCCCTGGGAGTCGATGACGGGCGCAGTGCGACGTGGGACCGGCCCTGGCGGGCCTGGGTGGGGCGGGAGGACGGCCCTGGCGGGCCGGGTGGGCCGGCCCTGGGGGCGGGAGGACGGCCCTGGTGGGCCTGGGTCGGGTGGGAGGACCGGCCTGGCGGGGCGGGAGGACCGGCCTGGCGGGGCGGGAGGACCGGCCTGGCGGGGCGGGAGGACAGCCCTGGCGGGCTTGGGGGCTCGGGGTGGCAGGAAGGGCGCGGCGGGCTTGATCTAGCCTCGCGGGATGGCCGAAGGCGCCGAGACGGCGGTTGAGGAGGCGCATGGGGAGCTGTCGCTTGCCCGTGTGGCCCTCGCGGAGGACGACCTGGCGCATGCCGCGTCGCATCTGGCGGGGGCGCTGGGCCTCGCGCCCGGGCTGCCCGAGGTGCACGAGCTGCTGGCGGCCCTGGCGGCGCGGACGGCTGACGGCGGCCTGTCGCTCTTTCCGCTGCGCGAGCCTGCCTTCATCGGTACGGTCGTCGCGCACGCCCACCTTCTGGCCCCCGCCGATCCGGCACGGGCGCTCGGGATGCTGGCCCGGGCGACGGCCGCCGCACCCGAGCAGCCATGGGCCGACGTGAGCTGGGTCCGGGCGCTCGACGCGGGGAGCGTCGCGGGGCAGGCGCTCGCGCAGGTGTTCACCACGGTGATGCGGCCGCTGGGGGATCCCGCGGAGGAGCCCGTGCGTACGGCGAACGAGGTCTATCTCGACCTGGCCCGCCGCGCCGTGGCCGCCCACCCGGACGACGCGATGGTGCACGCCACCGCCGCCGGGGTGGGACGCCGGCTGGGCGCCACGGGGGCGGCCGTCGGGTGGGGTGCCCGCGCGGTGGAGCTGCAGCCGAGCAAGCTGACGCTGGTCTGGTACGCCTACGCCCTGCGCGCCGACGGGCGTGACGACGACGGCATCGATGTGCTGCGGGAGGCGTACCGGCGGTTTCCGAGCGAGCTGGATCTCTGCGCCGACCTGGCCAACTGGCTCGCCGCGACCGGCCGGGCCGCCGAGGCGATCGCGCTGCTGGAGGAGGCCGTCGCGCGCGACCCCTCGTACGACTGCGTGGTGCACACGTTGCACAGCATGCGCTTCGACGAGGACGGCGACGTGGCTCACCTCATCGAACTGGCCGACTACACGCGGGATCATCCGCCGTCGGGCCACGAGCACTACGAGCTGGAGACCGCCTGCCGGGGACGGCCGTGGCTGGGCCTGCCGGCCGGCGCGACCGAGGCCTGCGTCAACATGCTCGCGCAGGTCCCGGAGGGCGGGGGCGAACTCGGCACCATGGCATTGTCGGCGTTGGAGGTGCCCAGCGCCCTGGCTCTCGTGCGGCGGCGGTTCCCCGGTGTGACGATCGACATCGGGGGCGAGACACCCCCGGACATGACTTCGGCGGTACGCCCGGGGCGCGCGCTGTGGACGTACATCGGGAAAGAGGCCTCGCCCGCCGTGCCGCCGCCGTCGCAGGAGGCCGTGGAGCTCGCCCGCCGGGTCGTCACGCCGGTCTGGGCGCACCCGATCGCGGCCTATGATCAAGCTCTCCCCCTCGGCCAGCTGCCGATCGACGACCTGCTCGGCCTGATCGTGCACCCGCCGGAGGCCCCCGACGGCCCGGTCGACCTGCCGCCGGGGTGGTGGGAGCGGAGCGTGCAGACGTACGCGTGCCTGGGCGTGCTGCACTCCGCCGAACCGGGCCGCAAACACCCGACCGACACCACCGCCCACCGCCGGATCCTCGCCGAGGTCGCGTTCGGGGTCGAGGACTGGGCCACGGAGGCGGCCCTGTTCGCACTGGTCGTCGCGGCCTGGCTGGACCCCGGCTGCCGGACCGAGGTGGCGGCGGCGGTGGGGATGAGATTCGTCACGGCGGCCCGGGCGGCGCAGGGGCGGGTGGTGACGATCCTCGACTCGCTGGCGGAGCTGGTGCTGATCACGCCGGAGCTGGAGGGGGAGGTGCGGGGGCTGGCCCGGGAGGTGCTGTCGGCCTCCGCACCTTCGTCCACCCCCGCCTCTCTTCCTGAGCCGCCGTCGCCGCCTGTCGAGAAGTCCTGGCTTCGGCGGCTCTTCGGACGCAGGTCTTCCTGACCCGCCCCTTCCTGCCGCCCCTTCCTGCCGCCCCTTCCTGCCGCCCCTTCCCGACTCGCCTTCCGGGCTCGTTTCGTCTTGGCTCTTCGTGGCGGCGCGTGCCGGCCGTCGTGGCGGCGCGTGGCGGCCGTCGTGGCGGCGCGTGGCGGCGCGTGGCGGCCTTCGTGGCGGCGCGTGGCGGCTTGCTGTTACGCGCCGGGGGCGGCGGGGGCCTTGCCGTTGTCCGCGAAGCCGAAGGTCGTGCCCGAGCCGGACGCGCCCGCGACGGCCTGCACGCCCTCGTCGTCCAGGGCGCGGACGTTGTAGCCCTTGTCGCCCTTGATGGCGTACTTCTTGTCGCCCTTCGACTCGATGGTGAACAGCTGGCCGCTCTTCGAGGCGTCGCACGGCGCGGCGTCCAGCATGGCCGGGCCGGTGCTCTGCAGGCTCAGCCCGATGCAGGCCTGCTCGCCGGAGCTGTCCGCCTTGGCCGTACGAATCCAGTGTTTCTCGTCATTGACAGGCACCAGCACGAACAGCGTCGTGTCGCTCTCACCGTCGGTCAGCGCGAGGTGACCCTTGTCGTCGACGTGCAGCACGGTCTCGTACGTGTCGGCGGGCGCGATGACGACCTGCCGCTCGCCGTCGAGAATGGGGTTGCCGGTCTTCTCCGGCTTCTCGCCGGCCGTGGTCTCGCCCTCGCCGGCCGTGGTCTCGCCCTCGCCGGCGTCCTCGGACTGCGTGCTCTGGGGCTCCGCGGAACCGGTGCCGGTCTCGGCCGTGGGCGCCGTGCTTCCCGCGGAGCTCGCGGCGGTGGTGTCGGCCGGGGTGGACGAACAGGCAGCGAGGGCCAGCACCGATCCTGCGGCGATGGCGGCTGCGGCGACGTGACGGCGGCGCACGGGGGACCTCCTGACGTTGGCGGTCCATGATTCATGCCCGTTGATCACCGCCGCCGAAACGCGGCTTGTCCTGATTCGACGGATTCCCAAGCAGTGCGGGCCTCCGGGACGTGCAACGATGGTGACCATGCTGGTTGCCTTCTCCGTCACGCCGATCGGCGTCTCCGAGTCCGTCGGCGATCTCGTCGCGGAGGCCGTCCGGGTGGTCCGCGCCTCCGGGCTGCCGAACCGCACGGACGCCATGTTCACCACCGTCGAGGGCGAGTGGGACGAGGTCATGGCGGTCGTCAAGCAGGCCGTCGACGCGGTCGCCGCGCAGGCGCCCCGGGTCAGCGTCTCGCTCAAGGCCGACATCCGCCCCGGCGTCACGGGCGCCCTGACCGCCAAGGTCGAGCACGTCGAGCGCCGGCTGGCCGGGGAGTGAAGCGCCTGCTCGTGATGTGGGACATCGACCACACGCTCCTCAGCGGCGGAGGCGTCGCCGGGCGGGCCTGGAAGACCGCGTTCACGGCGGTCACCGGGCGCGAGTGGCAGGTGACGCCGAGCTTCGCCGGGCGTACCGACCTCGACATCTGCACCGAGGTCTTCGCCAGCCACGGCGTGACGGACTGCACCCCGGACCGCTTCTTCGCCAGGTACGTGACCGAGGTCGACCGGACGCGGCACCTCTTCGCCGAGCAGGGCTCCCTGCTCCCCGGCGTCCCGGAGGTGCTGGCCGCCCTCGCCGGCCGGGGCGACGTCGTGCAGACCCTGGTCACCGGCAACGTCCCGCAGGTCGCGGCGGCCAAGATCGCGGCCTTCGGCCTGAGGGGAGGAAGTTCTGTGGCCGCACCGAAGAAGTACCCCGACGAGCTTCGCCAGCGTGCTGTGCGCTTGTATCGCGAGTCGGATCCGAAGCCGACGATCCGGCGTCTGGCGGAGCAGTTGAACGTGCATCACGAGGCGCTGCGTAACTGGATCCGGCAGGCCGAGGCGGACGCGGGCGAGCGTCAGGACCGGCCGACGACTGAGATGGCCGAGGAGAACCGCCGGCTGCGCGAAGAGGTCGCTGAGCTGCGCCGGGTCAACGAGATCCTGCGTGCCGCGTCCTCGTATTTCGCCTCGGAGCTCGGCCCGGCCCGGCGACGGTCATGACGTTCGTTCACGAACACCGTGACCGCTTCGCGGTCGCGCTCCTGTTACGGGTTCTGAACATCGCCGAGTCGACCTACTACCAGTGGGTCAAACAGGCCGAGCAGCCGTGTGAGCGGGACCTGGTCGACCTCGGCCTGATCTCCAACATTTACGAGATCTGGGAGACCTCCGGGTTCACCTACGGCGCTGACCGGGTGCATCGGCAGTTGCGTCGTGACGGCATCCGGGTCGGCCGCAAGCGGGTCGAGCGGCTGATGGCCGGTCAGGGCTGGCACGGGGCGTTCCTGCGGCGTGGCTGGCGCGGCGGCTCCACGAAGCAGGACCCGCGGCACACGCCGGCCCCGGATCTGGTCAACCGGGACTTCACCGCAGCCGGCCCGAACCGGCTCTGGGTCGCTGACGCCACCCGGATCCCGTGCGGGGAGGGCGTGTTCTGGCTGGCTGCCGTCCGAGATGTCTTCTCGCGACGGATCGTCGGGTGGAAGACCTCCGACCGGTGCGACACCGATCTGATCCTGGCCGCACTCGAGTACGGCATCTGGTCACGCGACGTCCGCGACGGCCAGCTCATACATCACAGCGATAGAGGGTCGAACTATACGAGTTTCCGCTTCTCACAACGCTTGCAGGACAACGGAATCCGGCCTTCGATGGGCTCGGTCGGCGACTCGTATGACAACGCGTTGATGGAGAACTTCTGGTCGACGCTGAAGATTGAGCTGGTCTACCGAACGTCGTGGCGGACCCGCGACGAGGCCGAGAACGCGATCTTCACCTACATCGACGGTTGGTACAACACCCGCCGCATTCAGAAGGAACTCGGCTACCTCAGCCCCGACGAATACGAGACCGCCTGGCACGCCCAAACCGAGCCAGATAACCTCACCCCTGCCCCGACCGGAAGCAGGTAACCACCGCTCCGTCGAAACGGGGGGAACTCAGGGGTGTGGTTCATGAGGTTGTGTGAGCTGTGGTTGATGCTGGTCAGGCAGCGGTGTGAAGCCGCTGCCTGCGGGTGGTGCCGGTGGCCAGGTTGATGTCGAACGGCCGGCGGCTGGTGGTGATGGCGTGCAACCAGCGCAGCAGAGTCGCGGCGCAGGCGGCGTGGGCCTGACCGGTGGACAGCCGGTTGTGCTCGCGGTGGGTCAGGTGAGTGAAGCGGGCGTGCAGGACCGGGTTGTGCGGCAGAGCGCCCCACACGGCGCGCCAGGCGGCCAGACGCAGCCGGGGCCGGCCGCGGCGTGAGAGCCGGCTCTGGCCTTGGAAGGTGGCCGAGGTGTTCTCGGCCGGGTTGAGTCCGGCATGTTTGACCAGGCCGCGTGCGCAGGCAAACCGTGACGGATCGCCGGTCTCGGCCAGGATCGCGGCGGCGCCGACCACGGTGACGCCGGGGATCGAGGACACCAGGGTGCTCAACCCCAGCGCGTCGAGCACGCCGGTCATGCGTTGCTCGACCTCGCCCAGCGCGCGGGCGGCGTTGCGCCAGTCGGTGAGCAAGAACCCCACCCGTTCGATAGCGCCGGGCCGCTGCTCACTCACTCCACCCGGATGCGTGATCGCCTGCACGAATCCCTCGACGATGCGTCGTGGTGCCAGCCGCCGGGCGCCGAAGCCGGCAAGCTGCGGATGCGCGGCGGCGACCAGCGTGTCACGGTCCCAGCCGGCCCGCGGCGCGTCACGGCTGGTCACCGCGGCCAGACACGCCAGCCAGGTGCTCGAGTCCAACGGCTTGCCCGCACAGCCGAGCACCGTCGGCCAGCAACATGACAGCAGGTCAGTGATCTGTTGTCGGATCGCACCGATCTGGGTGAGCAGCCGCTCACGGCGCTGACCCAGATGCCGCAACCGGGCCCAATCGGCGTCGGCGCGTTCGGGCAGGTAACAGTCCAACCGCACGATCAGCCGGCCGATCAGGACCGCGTCTTTGTGATCGGTCTTGTCACGGGTGTAGTCATCGGACTCTCGGGCCCGGTGCACCTGCAGCGACTGCACACACACGAACCCCATCCCCGCCTCGTCGGCCAGTTGCATCACCGCCCGCCACCGATGGCCCGTGGGTTCACAACCCACTACCACCTGCGTGAACCCGCGCCGCGCAGCCTGCACAGCCGCCCACACCAGCACAGCACCCAGCCGATGCACCTTGACTCTCATCACGCGCCGGCCCAGCACCCGCCCGTCGTGATCCACCAGCACAGCGACTTGCTTGTCCTCGCCCAGATCGATCGCCAGCACCGCCCGCCCTACGGTCACCACCTGCCGCAACACAGCAATCCGGTTGTTACGCCGACGATCTCCCCGGGTCAAACCGTTACGCTCAGCCATGAACGTCCTCCTCGATGAGAACCTGGGACACCAAGCCCGCCTATCCCATCAGGGGAGGACGTTCCTCAAGCCCCGCAACTCTTTCGAGGTCTTCCTACGCAGCTCCACCCCGCCGCGACCACCGCCCGCACTCACCCCGCCACCACGACCGTGGGCCGCACTCACCCCGCCACCACGACCGTCGGCCGCACGCCCCCCGTTACCGCCGCCCGCACTCCCCTCGCTTCCACGACCGTCAGCGCTGCCACCGCCGCCCGCACTCACCCCGCCACCACGACCGTCAGCGCTGCCACCGCCGCCCGTGCTGACGTCCCCTTCTGCTCTTGTGCCGTCGCCGGACGCCGCAAGCTGCGACGCGACGATCATTGCGGTCTCCCGGGCTCGCCGCTCGGGGCTGTGGGTGATCGAGCCGAAGGGCACACCGGCGATCCGCTCCCCGAGCAGCGCAGCCTGCTGCCGCCCCACCGTGGACAGCCCGCCGCCCTCGACCGCATCACCGTGCCGGACGAGATAAAGCCAACGGCTGCTCACGACGCGCGCACCACGGCGAACAGCTCGCAGGCACGTCGGAGCCGGCGAACGCTCACGACGAAGTCTCCACGGCGGAAAGCGCACCGAGCAGAACCAGACGAGGCCGACGTATCCGCGGAACCGCCCCGCGGGTCGTGCGTCGACACGGCAGGCGAGTCGCGCGTCACCGCGGCACGCGAACCGTGCTCAGCGCGGCGCGCAAGTCGCGCATCACCGCGATGGGCGGGTCGTGCACCACCGCGACGAGTAGGCCGGGCAACGGCACGACGGACAGGCCAGGCAACGGCGCGACGGGCGGGCCGGGCAGCGGCGCCGTGGGCGGTCACGAGGCGGCGCCGGCGGGTGGTCATGAGG
>NZ_JAUQWH010000082.1 GCF_030757795.1 Actinoplanes oryzae | reverse complement strand
GCCCGGGCCACCCACTCCACCGCCCCGGGCGGCAGGCCTGCCCGCACGTCCTCCATGACCGGTCATCCTGCCGCCCCGGTCACACGCCGCGCGCACCACTTTCCCGCGATGCGACCGGGTTCGCCGGGGACCCGGCCGGCCTTCCTCGCGATCCGGCGATGCGACCGGGCTCACCCGCGACCCGGCCGGCCTTCCTCGCGATCCGGCGATGCGACCGGGCTCACCCGCGACCCGGCCGGCCTTTCTCGCGATCCGGCCGGGTCAGCGGCGAGCTGCTCAGCCCTGGGCCTCCTTGGCGAGCCAGTCCCACTTGCGCCACTCGGCCAGGCGGGACTCGTAGTCGGCGGTCGCGATGCCCAGCGGCGCCGCGCCGAAGAAGACCCGCAGCGGCGGCTCCTCGGCGTCGACCAGCTTGAGGATCGCGGCGCGCGTCGCGACCGGGTCGCCCGGGTCGGTGACGCGCTTCTTGCGGCTCTCGGCCGCCACCTCGCGCACCTTCTCGTACGCCGGAAGCTGCGCCGCGTGCTGCGCCGACGAGCCGCTCCAGTCCGTCGAGAACCCGCCGGGCTCCACGAGCGTGACCTTGATGCCGAACGCGCTGACCTCCTGCGCGAGCGACTGGCTGAAGCCCTCGAGGGCCCACTTCGACGCGTTGTAGATGCCGATGTTCATGAACGCCGAGATGCCGCCGATCGACGACACCTGGATGATGTGCCCGCCGCCCGAGTCACGCAGGTAGGGCACCGCCGCCTGCGTCACCCACAACGCCCCGAACACGTTCGTCTCGAACTGCGCCCGCGCCTCGGCCTCGCTGATCTCCTCGATCATGCCGAACTGCCCGTAGCCCGCGTTGTTGACCACGATGTCGAGCCCGCCGAACCGCTCGTACGCCTGCCGCACGGCCGCGAACGCCGCCTCGCGATCGGTGACGTCGAGCGCGATCGGCAGCACCCGGTCGCTCCCGTAACGCTCGACCAGGTCGTCGAGGCTCGCGACGTTGCGCGCGGTGGCGGTCACCGAGTCACCGCGCTCGAGGGCGGCGATCGCCCACTCGCGGCCGAACCCGCGGGACGTCCCCGTGATGAACCAGGTCTTCGCCATCCGGCCCTCCTGAGAGCTGTAGTTTCTGCGTACCCCCAGTCTTCTCCGATCCCGGCCCCGGCACCCACCTGACGGCCCGCGAGGAAGCTCACGTTATTTCTGAGAAAAATCAGAACCCGTTGCACGGGGGCGGGGGGAGGCGCGTCATAGAGGACGTGACCTTCGAGCAATTCGCGATGGCCCGCCTGCCCAGCCTGCTGCGCTACGCGGTCGTCCTCACCGGCGACCGGGAGCTCGGCCAGGACGTGGTGCAGGAGGTGCTGGCGCGCGCCCAGCTCAAATGGCGGCGCATCAGCGAGGCGGACTCGCCCGAGGCGTACGTCCGGCGGATGGTGCTCAACGAGTACCTCTCCTGGCGGCGCAGCTGGGCCGTGCGCAACGTGCACGCGGTCGGCGAGCGCCTGGCGGACCTCGACGACCAGCGGCGCGGCGGCGTCCGAGACCACGCCGACAGCGTGGTGGAGGCCGACGCCCTCTGGAACAGGCTCGCCACCCTCGGGCGCAAGCAGCGGGCCGTGCTCGTGCTGCGCTACTACGAGCAGCTGGACGACAACCAGATCGCCGACCTGCTCGGCTGCACCCCGGCCACCGTCCGCAGCCACGCGTCGCGGGCACTCAAGACCCTCCGGCTCTCGCCGGAGTTCCGCACCAGGATCCACGCCCAGGAGAAGTCGTGACAGATCACGAAGAGCAGCTGCGTGAGGCCTTCGGCACCCGCGAGAACGACACCCCCGATCCCGCTGCCGTCTACGCCCGGGTGCAGGAGTTGTCGCAGACCTACAAGCGCCGCCGCCGGGGCGCCCAGTTCGCCGGCGGCGCGGTGCTCGGCGCCGGTCTGATCGTCGGGGCGTTCCAGGTCCCGGCCCTGTTCACCAACCCGTCCGCCGGCAACGACATCACCATGGTGGCGCCGGCCGCGCCCTCCGCCGCGCCGTCGCCGTCGCCGTCGGGCCCGTCGGACAAGGCCCTCGGGGCGATCAGGGCCGCGAAGCAGAACGCCGAGGACGCGCCCCGGCTGGACGCCTATTTCGCCGCCGGCTACGATTACGACGACGCCGTCCAGCTGGCCAAGATCTGGAAGATCAAGCACGGCGACGACCTCACCGCGGTGAAGGCCAAGGCCGGCCAGGAGCTGCTCGACGGCAAGAAGCTGCCGGTGCAGCTCTCCGCATCCGAGAAGGCCCAGGCGAAGGAGAACGCCGCCTACGACGCCTTCTTCAACGCGGGCTACGACTACGACGACGCGGAGAAGTTCGCGCAGCTGTGGAAGATCGACGACCCGTCCGACGCCAAGGTGGCGGCCGGCAAGAAGCTGCTCGCCGGCGAGGAGCTGCCGATCAAGGCAACGCCCGTGGAGCAGCAGAGCGAGCTGGAGACGAAGCAGGTCAACGCGTTCTTCGCGGGCGGCTACAGCATGGACGACGCCGCCGAGCTGGCCGAGATCTGGAAGCTGCCGACCCCGTACGACGCCAAGGTCGCCGGGGGCGAGAAGCTGCTCGCCGGACAAGCCCTGCCGATCGACCCGCAGTGACCGACCTGCACCGGCGCATCGGGTTCGAGATCGAGCTGACGGCCCCGCCAGGCCACAGCCGCCGGACCCTCGCAGCGGACCTGGCCGCCCGCCACGGCGGCCGGGTCCGCCCGGTGTGGCACCACGACAGCGAGCCGTCCCTGGTCCCGGGGCTCGGCCGCTTCCTGCACCTCACCCAGGGCTTCGAGGTCACCCGCGCGGACGGCACCCCGCTGGTCACCCTGGTCGACGACGTCACCCTCCTCGACGGCCTCGACCCCCGTACGCCCCCGGCACCCGGCTGGTTCCGCATCCTCAGCGACGACGCCCGCCTCCTCGCGCTCCTGGCCACCGTCTGCGACCCGGCCGCCCCGCTGGAAACCGTGCTCGACCCGGCCGCCGCGCTGTGGCGTACGGAACCGGAGAAGCTGGGGCCGGTGCACCGCCTGGACCTCCCCCACGGCGCCACGATCGCCCTGGCGGCACCCCAGGGCGGCGAACGCGAACGCCCGTGCGAGCTCGTCACCCCGCCCCTCGCCACGGCGCACGCGGAAGCCCTCGAAGCCCTGCTCGGCCCGGCCCGCGACCTGGGCTTCACGGTCCCCGCCGAGGCCGCCGTCCACCTCCACGTCGACGGCGAACCCTTCCACCGGGCGCCCGCCCTGGCCAACATCATCAGGCTCTTCGCCCACTGGCGCGAGCCGCTGCGCACCCTCCTCGCCACCAACCCCCGCTGCCGCCGCCTGGCCCCCCTCCCCGGCCCACTGGTGGCCGCCGCCGACGGCACCCCCACCTTCGACGACCTCCGCCACGCCGCCGACGAGGCCGGGCTGACCAAGTTCTACGACGTGAACCTGACCCAGCTCTTCCGCCCCGACCCGATCCGCGACACCGTCGAGATCCGCATCCTCCCGGGCGAGATCCGCACCGAGGACATCATCAACCGCGCCGCCCTGGTCGACCTCCTCCTGGCCCGCTGCGAAGATCCGGCCCCGATCCCCCACCCGCCGGCCGCCCCCGCCGCCGCCCAGGAAGCCCTGCTGGAGCTGGCCGCCGAGGCCCTCGCCACCCGCGGGTAAGCCGACCGGGCCCTCCCGATCAACGGCCACCCGCCGTCACAATGAGCGCCATGGCCAGGACGCTGAGCTACGCCGACGCCGTCCGCATCCTCGGCGGCGGGCCCCAGTCCCCGACCTTCCAGCGCATCAACAATCTGACCGGCGGCCTTCTCCTCGCCGCCACAGTGTCGACGCCGGCCCTGCTCGGCCTCATCGATGCTCGTTCCGAACTGGCCCGGCTCTCCACCGACCTGGTCAACGGCCTGTCGAGCCGGCTGACCGGCGCGAGCCGCCGGGAGCGCACCGAACGCATCGCCGCCGCCCATACCGTCATCGTCATTGCCGCGTTCTTCGAGGCCGCGGCCGCCGCCCCGGTGCCGCCGGGCCTGCTGGGCGAGATCAGCCGCGACGATCAGATCCGGCTCGGCGGCGGCAGCCCCGGCAACGCCCGTGATCTGGCGACGGCGCTGCTCACCACCGGACTCGCCGTCCCGGAACCGCACGTCGGTCACGACGAGTTCGTGCGCCGGCTGAAAGAGGTCTACACCCGGACCACCACTCACCTCGTGCGCTTCCTCAGCGGCCTGGCCGGCTGGGACGACCTCGGCGAACACGACCAGGACGGAGTTCGGAGGGCGCTGGCCGGCATAGTGCCGGACGCCCAGCAGCGATACGAGCGCATGCTGTTCGACCTCACGGCCGACTGCCCGGACATGGCGTTGTGGGTCGACCAGCGCGACCGGCGCGACCTGGCCGCCAAGGTCGCCTCCTGGGAACCGGCCCTGCTCGAGTTCCATCGTCTGATCGCGCGGACCGCGGCCCGCCCGGCGCCCGCCGAGGTCGTCGACGCACTTCGTCGCAGCTACGCCGCGATGCTGGAGCGCCGGATCGTCGAGAGCGCGGACCTTCCTGACGGGTTCGACGTCCCCACGCTCGGACAGTCCTACGTGTCCCCCGCGTTCGCGCTGCTGGAGCCCGGCCGCGGCCAGTCCGCGGTGGACGAGCGGGTATGGGCGGACGCGGAGGTCCGGCAGGATCTCGATCGGTACCTGGCGGCCTACCTGATGTCGCCACGTGCCCAGCAGGTGCCGCTGGTGGTGCTCGGACAGCCCGGCGCGGGCAAGTCCGTCCTCACGAAGGTGCTGGCGGCTCGCCTCTCCGACAGCGACTTCCTGCCCGTCCGGGTCGCACTGCGTGACGTGGACAGCTCCCGCGACCTGCAACGGCAGATCGAGCAAGCGATCCACGCCGCCACCGGCGAGGAGGCGGGCTGGCCGGAGCTGGTCCGTTCCACCGACGCTCTGCCGGTGGTGATCATCGACGGCTTCGACGAGTTGCTGCAGGCCACCGAGCTGAACCAGACGGACTATCTCTACACCGTGACCGGGTTCCAGGAGCGGGAGCGCACGCAGGGCCGAGCCGTCGCGGTCCTCGTCACGAGCCGGACCAGCGTGGCAGACCGGGCGCTGACGCCGCCGGAAACCGTGCTCCTCCGCCTGCAGCCGTTCGACACCGCCCGCATCGACTCCTGGCTGAGCACCTGGAACCAGGTCAACGGCGCACGACTGGAAGCGCTCGGCCGGACACCGTTGACTCCCGAGGTGGTACTCACCCATCCCGACCTCGCTACGCAGCCCCTGCTGCTCTTCTTGCTCGCCCTGTACGACGCCGAGACCGGTGGACTGCGGCAGGCCGCGTCCGCGTTGAGTCTCAGCGACCTCTACGAGCGGCTGCTGCTCGAGTTCGCCCGGCGGGAGGTCCGCAAGAAGCATCCCCGGGTCGAACGGTCCCAGCTGGACATGCTGGCCAGCCATGAGCTCGACCGGCTGGCCATCGTCGCCTTCGCCATGGTGAACAGGTCGGCGCAGTGGGTCACCGAGGACGCGGTCGCCCGTGACCTGGAGGCCGTCTTCCGCGAGGACGTCAGTGCGCTCAACGCCGATGCGCTGAGCGAGTCCGAGCTGCTGTTCGGCCGGTTCTTCTTCATCCACCATGCCCGTGCCATCCGGCACGGCAGGCACCGCCGCACGTACGAGTTCCTGCACGCGACCTTCGGCGAGTACCTGGTCGCCCACTTCACCTGGAAGCTGCTCGGCGAGGCGGTCGCACGGGCCACGATGACCACCGCCCACGGCGATGCCGTTCTCACCGACCTGTTGTCCTATGCCCCGCTCACCGTCCGTGCCTCGACGGTCAAGTTTCTCGGCGAGATGGCGGCCCGGCTTTCCGCTGCCGAGCGGGAAAGCTGGAGGACAGCGGTCCATCGGCTCTACCGGACCAGCCGGCGAGATGTCTGGCCGGACTCCCCTTCCACCTACCGACCGGCACCGGCGATCACCGTCGCGGCGCGTTACGCGGCCTGGACGGCGAATCTCACGCTGCTCGCCGTCGTCCTCGACGGCTCTCTCCTCTTCAGCGAGCTGGTCGGCGAGACCTCCAGCCGCCCGGCCCGGGCCTGGCACGACCAAGCGCTGCTGTGGCACAGCCAGTTGAACGACGAGGGCTGGGACACGCTGGTCGCGACACTCGCGGTCAGGACGGTCAACCGGACCGACGTCCGCGTCGCCGACATCGCCGTCTCACTCGAGGACGGCTCGTTCGTCACGCCTCCCGTCGATCCGCTCTGGCTACTCAGCCTGCACGGCAGGACGGGCGACAAGCCCTTCGCCGAGGGACATTCCATCGAGGTTCACCGGCGCCGCATCCACATGCAGGGCGGCTGGAACGATGCCGTCCTCGTCCACGCGATGGCACCCCTGCTCGACTCCCGGCTCGGCGCCTCGGTCTCGGTGCTGTTCCCCGGCGAACAGGGCGTGCCCTCGGCGGCACAGGCTCTGCTGGCTGTGTGGGTGCTCGCGGGTGACCACGTGGATCCGGTGCGGGCGACCGCCGCGTACGAGCGTTGCGCCACGATAGCGGTCAGCTCGGTGAGCGGGTGGGACACCGCCGCACGACAGCAGTACGCACGACAGCTGCTCGCCGCGCTGGCCGGCCACCATGACGCACCGGCGTCGGCCGCGCTGGCCGTGCTCACCAAGCTCGCCGAGCGCTTCCCTGACGCATCCACGATCTTGTACGAGCCGCTGGTGCGAACCGCGGCAGCTGTACGGCACCGCACGGACGATCCCGGTCTGCGCGCCGGGCTCGACGAGTTCACCGATTCCCTCAGGGGACAGCGGCGGCAGTAGCGAACCGGCCCGTCCCCAGGGGTAGTGGGACGGGCCGGTTCTTTACTGCGGTGGAGGTTTTAGGCCGGGTCGAGGGCCAGGGCGTCGAAGACGTAGTTGGGGCTCAGGAACGTCGCGCCGCTGCTGCCGCTGATGGTGGCGATGGACAGGGTGTTGGTGCCCGTTTTGAGGGCGGACGCCGGGATCGTGAAGGTGTAGGTGGCGTTCACGCCTCGCCAGGTGCCTCGGGTGATGCCTCGGCTGTCGAGGTTGACCGGGGCGGGTGAGGCCGAGGCCGGGCTGGTCCAGCCGCCGACGGTGATCTGCGGGCGGCCGCCGGCGAAGCTGCCCGTGGTGGCGATGCGCAGCTTGGCGCCCGCGGCCGGGACCGATGACAGGGTGAAGCTGAGCGCCTGGGGGGAGTTGACTTCCTTGAACTGGGCCATCGGGAAGGTTGCCGCGCCCGCGGAGACCGCGACCGTGCCCGGCTTCCAGGAGCTCATGCGGGAGTCGGACGGGTGCATCGTCTCGATCTTGTCGGCGTTGCGGAAGCCGGCCGGGGTGCCGTCGAAGGTGCCCAGCTGGAACAGCGTGCCGTTCGCCGGGGTGTCACCGCTCAGGGCCAGCGTCGCGGTGCTGCCGGCCGTCACGGTGACGGATTTCGTGCTGCCCACGGCGAGCTCCCCGGCGTACAGGGTGGCGGTGTAGGTGCCCGGCTTGACGTGGCCGATGACGTACGCGCCGCTCTTGACCGTGCCCCAGTACTGGCCGGCCGTGCCCGCCAGGGCGACCGTGCCGTCGAGCTTGCCGCGCCAGGAGCCGGTGGCGGTGCCCTGCACGGCGCCGCGCTGGGCGTCGGGCACCAGCCCCGGGATGTACGCGGACAGGAAGTCGAGGCTCCGCGCGGCCGGCGCGGCGCCGTCGGTCAGCGACATGTAATACGGTCCGTGCAGGCCGAGGCGCAGCGACTCGGTCTGCTCGTGGCCGCTGAACATGTAGTGCGTGATGTTCACGGCCGAGCCGGTGTCGTTGACCTCGATGTCGCGGAAGAACGGGCCGCCCGAGCTCATCTCGTGGCTGCCGCCGGTGAGATAGACGCCGTGGCCGTTGCCGCTGGCGCCGAAGGGCTGCTGCGTGATGAAGCGCTGCGAGCTGTAGAACTTCGACGCCGTCTGGCCGTTGGCGAAGGCGAACACGTCCGAGCCCTCGACGGTCGACGTCGAGTTCGCGGTCTTCGCCGCCACGGGAGACGTGGTGAGCAGCGACGACTTCAGCCGGGTGATGAAGCGGGCCTCGCCGGGGTTGAGGGCCTTGGTGATGTTCGTGGCCAGGTAGACGGTGTTGTCGTTCTTGCGGGCGAAGTAGTACATCGTCACGCCGATGCTGCTGTTCGCCACCGTCGTCAGCAGGGCGCCGTTGCTGAACGTCTTGCTGGTGACCGTCGCCGACTCCCAACCCGACTGGAACTGCCCGGCCGCCTGGCCGGAGGCCGCCAGCTCGACGCCGTTGTGCTTCAGCGACGTGATGTTGCCGTTGGTCCCGTTGATGATGAAGCTCATGCCCGTACCGCTGTCGAAGCTGACGTTGGCAGCGGCGGAGGCGAGATGCTGCCGGCCGACAAGACCGGCCCCGACGAGTACGGCCGCCGCGGTGAACGACGCGGCGATGAGTCGCGTGGATCGACGAGCCATGGTCAGCCCTTCGTCACGTTCGTCGCCTTGCAGGACACGCCGTCCGGCTCGTCACCGACCTGCGTCGGCTCGCCGCTCGTGACGCCCTTGAACAGCGCGCACACGTCGGTCTTGGACGTGTCGCCGACCAGCTTGAGGCCGTCGATGACCGCGGTGTCGCCCAGGTTCGGGTTGATGCCGACCACGGCCTTGACCGGCGCGGTGATGGTCACGTTGAGCACCTGGACGTGGCGGGCGTACTGCTTGGAGCAGTTGCCGCAGGAGCGGTAGAGCTTGCCGATGTTCTCGGCCTGGAAGTTCTTGATGATCATCGTGCCGGGGCCGTTGTGCTGGAAGGTCTTGTCCGAGGCGCTCTTCGCGCCGCCGCCGTTGATGGTCATCGTCTGGCTCGCCGAGGTGCCCTTGAAGGTCGCGGCGTCCTCGCCCACGTCCAGCCACCACACGTTGGTCAGGGTGCAGGTGCCGAGGCAGTGCACGCCGTCGGCGGCCGGGCTGCCCAGGATGACGTTCGAGAGGGTGGCGCCGTCGGCCAGGTCGAACAGCGCGTCCTGACCCTCCTCCTGCCCGTCGCCGCCCAGGTCGCCGGTGCCGACGAACTCGGTGTTGCCGCCGTCGAAGGAGCCGGTGATCTTCTTGGTGGCGCTGAGCTTCTCGGTCTTCGTGGGCGTCGGCCACTTGGTCGCCACGGGGGACGCCGTCGCCGTGGGAGACGCCGTGGGAGACGCCGTGGGTGACGCCGTGGGTGACGCGGTCTTGGTGGGGGACGCGGTGGCGGTGGCGGTCGCGGTCGGCGTCGGCGCGGCGCCCAGGGCGCTCACCTTCACGTCGTCGAAGGAGGCCGACGCGGACGCGGTGAGCAGCCCGACGCGGCCCTTGGCGAGCTTCGCGCCCGCGGTGCCCGAGGCCACCTTCGCCCCGTCCACGTACGCGGTGACCGAGGAGCCGCTCACGTCCAGGCGCAGCGTGTGCCACGCGGTGGCGGCGCTCGCCAGGCTCGCCGAGCCGAGCACGGTGACGCTCGAGCCGCGTACCTCCTCGAGCCGGACCGCACCGGGGGCCAGGACCAGCCGCTCGAACTGGCTGGAGCCGGTCGCGCGGGCCGCGATGCCGGCCGTACCGGCGCCGGTCAGGCTCACGGCCTTGACCCGCGCCTGCAGCGAGTAGTCCGACCAGCCCGTGTCGCCGGCGAACATGCGCGCGATCGAGCTGCCCGCGTTCGTCTGGCGTAGCACCTTGGTGTCGTCGGCGACGACCGACCAGGTGCCGCCCGACTTCGACCAGCCCGAGGTGCTGCCGTCCTCGAAGTCCGCGCTCAGCGTGGTGCTGTCCGCGAACGCCGTCGCGGTGATACCCACCGCCGCGACCACCACGGCGGCGAACCCGCCGACCACCGCGGCGCGGCGCCGCCGGCGACCGCCCGGCTGGGCATGACCTGCGTGTGTCATCCGATTGCCTTCCCGATCAACTCGTCGAACGTGCATGTAGTGGCACGCGACGGCGGGAAGGTTGTTCAAGAGATCCTTAAGATATTCGGCGGCGGATCGAGGCGGCCGCGCCCATGAGGCGGCGGATCGAGGCGGCCGCCCATGAGGGGGGCGGCACGCGAGAAAGGCCGGCGCTCGTCGCGCCGGCCTTCCTTCCGGGGAACCGATCAGCAGGTGGGCTCGCCCGACTGCGCCGGTACGCTCACCGCGGTCCACGCCGCCTTGACGGTGTTGAACTCGGTGCAGCTGCCCGGGTAGAGGGTCTTCGCGGCCTGCAGCGTCCAGACGCGGTACTTGAGGTACGACGAGCTGGACGTCTTCAGCAGCATGGCGTTGTACATGATCTTGATGGCCTTCTGGATGCCGAGGCCGGTGATCGTCGTGCTGTTGCACGTGGTGCTGGCCGGCTGGCCGTTGCCGCTGGTGCCCTGGGCGAGCAGGTAGAACCAGTGGTTGCCCGGGCCCGCGGCCGCGTGCACCTCGTCCGACGGCGTGCTGCTGGAGTAGCAGTTGTCGTCACCGGCGAGCGACGGGTTGTACATGTACCGGATCGGGCCGCTGCCGACCAGGTTGACCTCCTCGCCGACCTGGTAGTCGGCCGGGTCGTTGGGGTTGGCCGCGTACGCCTCGGTGGCCGCGCCGAACGTGTCGGCGACGAACTCCTGGGTGCCGCTGCGCGAGATGCCGCCCGGGGTCTTGTCGTCGATGCCGTGGCCGAGCTCGTGCCCGACGACGTCCGCCGACGAGATCCACTTGCCGGCCGTGTTCTTGCCGATCTGGACCTGCGTGCCGTCGTAGTACGCGTTCTGGTCGTTCAGGCCCACGCGGATCGGCCACGCGCCGCCGCTGCCGTTCTGCCCGTTGCGGCCGAGCCACGCGGTCAGCATCGCGCTCTGCTTCTGCGCGACGTAGAGGGCGTCGACGCAGCCCGTCTCCTTGCTCGTGCCGACGCCGTTGCCCCACACGTTGTCCGTACCGGAGAAGGTGGTCCGGGTCGACGCGTCCTGGCAGCTGAGGTTGGTGACGGTCGGGTCCTTCAGCGAGTACGTCGAGCCCGACAGCGTGGTGTTCAGCGAGACCGAGCCGTTGATCCAGCCGGTGCCGGTGCCCGTGACGTCGGTGACGTGCTCCTCGGTACGCAGCACCTTGCCGGTCGTCGCGTCGACGTCCACGGTCAGCCGGCTCACGCCCTCGGCGGTCGTCCCGTTGATCGTCGACTCCCACGCCAGCGCCGCGGCGGCACCCTCGGGCGCGACGACGACGAGCTTGGTGCCCTCGACGTTCGCGACGGTGGTGAGCTCCTTCTTCGCCACGGCCAGCGCGGCGGCCGCGGTCAGCGTGGGCGTCGTGGACAGCTCGCCGATCGGGCGGTCCTGGGCGACCGAGGTGAAGCGGGTCTGCCCGAGGGCGTCGGTGGCCACGACGAAGTCGCCGCCCTGCACCTCGAGACCCTTGTACGTACGCTCGAACGGCGTGTAGGTGACACCGGCGGACACGATCGCCGCCTGCTGCTGGAACGTCTCCGCCGCGCCGGCGTGCAGGAGGGCGGGGCGGGCGGCGACGAAGGCACTGGCGGCCTTGGCCGGGTCGGCGGGCGCGGGTTTCGCACCGAGCGGGGCGGCGTGGGCCGACCCGGCGGCCAGCACCGAGGCGGCCGCGGTGGCGACACCCAGGGCGATGGCGAAGGGCTTGCGAGCCATGCGTACTCCTTCGAGGGGGGAGAAGGCTGACGCTAGTTATCGACTCGCGACGATGAATCAGGGAAAACCCTCGCCGTGGGGATATCGAAAGACCCCTACCATCTCCGGTATGTCACGAACGGCACTGATCACCGGAGCATCGTCCGGCATCGGGCGGGCCACCGCGGCCCTGCTCGTCACGCGCGGCTGGACCGTCATCGGCACGAGCCGGAACCCGGACGGCATCCCGGCGGAGGACCGCGTCCCGGGCGTCGAGTACGTCGCCCTCGACGTCGCCGATCCCGCCTCGGTCGAGGCCTTCGCCGGCCGCCTGAAGGACGTCGACGCCTTGGTCAACAACGCCGGGCAGAGCCACGCCGGCCCGCTGGAGGACCTGCCCCCGGACGCGATGCGCCGGCTCTTCGAGATCAACGTCTTCGCCCCCGTACGCCTGGCGCAGCTCGCCCTGCCCGCCATGCGCGAGCGCGGGTCCGGCCGGGTCGTCATGGTCGGCTCGATGAACGCGTCGTTCCCGATGGCGTACCGGTCGCTCTACATCGCCACGAAGGCCGCGCTCAAGGGCTTCGCCGAGGCCGCCCGCGCCGAGTACGCACCCTTCGGCGTGTGGCTGACGACGGTCGAGCCCGGCTCCATCAGCACGGGCATCAGCGAGCGCCGCGCCACGGACATCGCACCCGGCTCACCGCACCGCGCCGACTACGAGACCCTGCTGGCGAACATGCGGCGCTTCGAGCAGTCGGGTCCCGCCCCCGCGAAGATCGCCGAGATCATCGTGCGCGCGCTGGAGGCCGATCGCCCCAAGCCGTTCTACGCCCTGGGCAGCGGCGCGCCGTGGGTCTTCCTGGTGCAGCGGCTGATCCCCCGGCACCTGATGTCGAAGGCCACCCACCGCAAGTTCGGCCTCAGCCGGTGATGCGCTGGTAGCGGTAGACGGCGTAACCGACCCGCTTGGCCCGCGGCAGCGACACGACCTTCCGGCGCATGCCGTCGGCGCTGCCGCTCTGCTCGATCACCCACACCCGCGTGCGCGAACGGTCCGCCCACGCCTGGATCAGCTGGACGTGCTCCCCCGCGCGATTCCACGGCATGAGCAGAAGCAGAGCGTCGCCGCGCCGGAGCTGCCCCCACGGCACCCGGCGCGACACGCTCGGCAGCTCCCACGTGACCAGCGCCCGCCCCTGCCGCCGCGGATCCAGCGCCCATGCCATCGACACCAGACCCGAACAGTCCGGGCGGTAGCGCCGCCCGCGGTTGACGTCCCAGCGCGCGTTCGCGTTGTTCTGCGAGTACGCGAGGTCGCGCCGCAACCAGTCCGCCGCCCGCCGGATCACCGCGTCCCGGCTGATGCTCCCGCCATAGGCAACCGCGGCCCACGCGGGCGCGGCAGGCACGAGGACGGCGGCCACAGTCAACGCAGCGACCACGCGCTGCACACCCCGGACAGTCACCGGTCCACCATGCCGGAGGCTCCCCCCTCGAGGGGGCGAAACCGGCAAATCGCCCGGCCGATCCGGGAAGTTGATCTTCCGTACGCCTGCCGGTCGTGTGATTGTCTTGTCTGGACGCGACAGTGACGCGAATCCATGTCGAAGCAGTGAGGAAGCGCATGCCTGGGTGGAGCAGTGGACGCGCCGTGCGGCGGGGGCTCGTGGCCGCCGGCGCACTGGTGCTGATGTCGTCGACGGCTGCCGTCGCGGCGCCGGAGGAGATCTCGGCGTTCGATGCCGTGAACCAGTTCATCGGCACCGAGTTGGACCAGACACAGAACAAGAGCAACGACGCGTACGGCAACACCTTCCCGGGGGCCGCGGTGCCCTTCGGCATGGTGCAGCCGAGCCCGACCACCTGGGCGGAGGGCAACGCCAACGTCGGGCAGAAGGGCGGCTACGAGTACACCGCCTCGCTGATCCGCGGCTTCGGCATGACGCGCTACCAGGGCACCGGATGCACCGGGCGGTTCGGTGGCTACGAGTTCCCGACGATTCCGTACGCGGGTGAACTCGCCGGCGGCGTGCTGCCGTCGAGCCCCGCGACGACCATCAAGGACTACTACCTCCCGTTCAGTCACGCCAACGAGGAGTCGCAGCCGGGGTACTACTCCGTCACGACTGACAACGGTGTCAGCACCGAGCTGACGGCCACCGCGCGGACCTCGGTCAGCCGGTTCGACTTCCCGAAGAGCGGCGACTCGTCGCTGATCCTCGACGTGTCCGGGCCGAACAACCGCACGTTCGGCAGCGAGGTCACGATCGACCCGGCCACGCGTACGGTGTCGGGCTGGATGTACGGCACTGACGTGTGCGACGTCGGCAACCTCTACAAGGCCTACTTCTCGACGACGTACGACAAGCCGTTCGAGTCGTACGGCACGTGGACCGACGACGCGCTCACCGCGGGCTCGACGCACGCGCTCAAGAGCACCACGGACACCGGGGTGGACTACCGCCACGACACCGGCGCGTGGATCACGTTCAAGCAGGGCTCGAAGGTCGTCGCGAAGACCGGCTTCAGCTACACCAGCGTCGCGAACGCGGCCCTCAACCGGGACACCGAGGTCGGCAAGGACGGCTTCAACGACGTCAAGCACGACGCCAAGGACCTGTGGGAGGACGCGCTCGGCACGATCGACGCCGACGGCGGGACGGCCGAGCAGCGGACGAAGTTCTACACCGCGCTCTACCACGCGTTCATGAACCCGAACGTGCGCGACGACGTCAACGGCGAGTACGTCGGCTTCGACAACGAGGTGCACACCGTCGACAAGGGTCACCACTTCTACAAGAACATCAACTTCCCGGGCTCCGGGTGGGACGGCTACCGCAGCCAGGTGCAGCTCGTGGCGCTGACGTTCCCGCGGGTCGCGACCGACATCAACCGGTCGATCGTGGCGCTCACCCAGCAGAAGGGCTCGTGGGCGCCGGGCGCGGCGCGCATGCAGGGCGATAACTACCAGGTCATCCTGGCGACGCTCGACGACATGGGCGCGACCGATTACGACCGGGCCGCCGCACTCGCGTCGATGAAGGCGACCCAGGTGCTGCCGGCCACGAAGACGTCGCGGTCGGACGGCTACCAGTACTTCTCGACCGGCATGATCGAGAACGCCAAGGGCGACTTCGCCACCTCGCGCGTGCTCGAGTACTCGATCGACGACTTCGCGATCGCGCAGCTGGCCGCGCGGCTCGGGGACTCCTCCGCCTACGACTTCTTCTCGGCGCGCTCGCAGAGCTGGATGAACGTCTTCGACCCGCAGTCGCAGCACATCATGCCGCGGTCGCGGAACGGCTTCGACCGCACGTTCGACCTGCGCGTGCGCGACGACTCGGCCGGCCGCGGGCAGTTCAACCAGTCGACCGGCTACCAGTACGGCTGGCTCGTCCCGCACAACCTGTCGACGCTGATCGCCAAGCGTGGCGGCGTGGCGGCCGCGACGACGCAGCTCGACACGCTGATGGCGCAGCTCGACGCCGGGGCGTACACGCAGACCGGCAACTACCTGTCCAACCAGCCGGCCTTCGGCACGCCGTGGGTCTACAACTGGCTGCAGGCGCCGGCTCGCGGGACCGACGTGCTCTACCGCGCTGTTTCCGAAATGTACGACACGACGCCTTCGGGCCTGCCGGGCAACGACGACACGGGCGCGCTGAGCGCCTGGTACGTCTTCGCGAACCTCGGCTTCTACCCGGCGATCTACGGCACGGGTGACCTCGTCATCAGCGCGCCGATGTTCGACAAGATCACGATCAACCCGGTCGGCGGGGCCCGGCTGAAGATCAACGCGCCCGGCGTCCAGTCCGGCGCCCGCTACGTCACCGGCCTGCGCGTGAACGGCAAGACGCAGACGGCCTCGTGGCTCGACAGCTCGGTCGCCCGCACCGGCGGCACGCTCGACTTCACGATGAAGGCGACCGCGGGCACGTGGGGCACCGGCGCCGCGGACGTCCCGCCGTCCTACACCGACGGCGCCGACGCGCGGAACAACGCCGGCACCACGCCCGACGGGCAGGGCAACCTCGGCTCGCTGGACCTCAGCGACTGGTCCCTGTCCCGCACCACGCTGGCCGCGCAGGGCGTCACGCCGGGCGCGACCGTGCCGGGCACCTCGTTCACCTGGCCGTCGGCGGCGCCGGGCACCCCCGACAACTGGATCCCGCACGGCCAGAAGGTCGCCGTCGGCAAGTCCGGCTCGACGGTCTCGTTCCTCGGCCTGTCGACGAACGGTCCCGCCGCGGGCACGGCCGTCGTGACCTACACGGACGGCACCACCCAGGACGTCCCGTTCGCCCTGAGCGACTGGGCCGCCAACCCGGCCGCGGGCGAGACGACGGTCGTCACGCTGGCCGGTCGCAACAACGCCAACGGCACGGCCGGCACCGGCACGTTCCGCATCTTCGCGTCGCAGCAGGCGGCGCTGGACCCGGCAAGGACGGTCGCCTCGGTCACCCTGCCGCAGGGCACCGACAAGGGCATCATGCACATCTTCGACGTCGCCGTGAGCTGACGTCCGTCCGCAAAGCGCATGTCGCCGCCAGCGCCGCCGGGACCTCCGTTCCCGGCGGCGCTGCGCGTCCGGGCCGGGTGGCGCTCGGCCTTCCGGGGCGGGCGGGGCGGATAGGCTGGCCGGCATGGCTCACGAGGTTCCGGTGACGCAGGCCCGCGCGGAGTTCGCCGATCTGATCAACCGGGCGTCCTACGGCGGCGAGCGCATCGTGATCGCCCGGCACGGGAAGCCCATCGCCGCGCTGATCTCGGCGGCCGATCTCGAGCGGCTGGAGCGTCTGGACGTGGCCGATCACGAGCGGCTGGAGCGTCCCGACGCGGCCGAGGCAGCCGCCGGCGACGAGCAGCAGGCGACGATCCTGCGGCTGGGCGGCGGTCCCGCCGGCCACTCCGGCACGCCCGCAAGCCCGGCCACGCAGCGCCCGCTCGGCGCCGCGGCGCAGCACAAGCCGCCGGCCTCGTCCTGACCCGCCCAGGCCGATGCGACGCGGCGACGATCAGGTCGCCCTTGAGCGGGCGCGGCGACGATCAGGTCACCTTTGAGGGGGCGCGGCGGCGGGACGTCGCCACCACGCCCGCCGTCACGAGGCCGAGGAGCAGCGTGCCACAGCCCGTGACGAGGAACGCCGGCTCCACCCCGTACGCCGAGACCAGCACTCCCCCGGCACCCACCCCGACCGGGCCGGACACGATCAGCAGCGTCCGCCGCGCGGCCAGCACCGGCGCCAGCGCCTCCGGCGGCGCGGAGCGCTGGAAGACGGCCAGGGTGATCGCGTTGTACGGCGCGTAGACGAAGCCGGCGACCCCCATGCACGCGGCGGCGGCCACCACCGGAACGCCCCAGCCGAGCGGCAGGAACGCCGCGCCGACGCCGGTGACGATGCCCGCCACGACCGGGCCGGCCGGCCAGTCGCGCAGCCAGCCGGCGAGCAGTCCGCCCGCGACCGCGCCGCCCCCGAACGCCGTGAAGTACCACGCGAGCACGGTCGCGGGCGCGTGCTGCACGTCGGACACCAGGATCGGCAGGCCGACCTCCACCGGCCCGTACAGCGCGTAGAAGCAGAACGTCAGCCCGGCCAGCCCGAGCAGCCGCCGGTCCGTCAGCAGGACCCGGAAGCCCGCTTTCCCGCCGCCGGGAGCGGGAGAGGAACGGGATCCTCCCAGCCCCCGGCACGCCACCGCGAGCACGGCGAAGCTGGCCGCGTCGGCGGCGAGCACCCACGAGGCGCCGTACCGGCCGATCACCAGGCCGGCGAGCAGCGGACCTGCCAGCACGCCGACCTGGGCCAGCATCGACAGCAGCGCGTTGCCGGCGACGTGGTCGCGCTCGGGCAGCTCCTCGGCCAGCAGCGTGTACATGCCCGACGAGCCCCACGAGTGCAGCAGCGACGAAACGGCGAGCAGCGCCACATAGAGGCCGAGCGGCAGCATCCCGAGCGCGGCGGCCACCGGGATCGCTCCCAGCGTCACCGCCCGCAGCGTGGCGTCCCAGGTCACCAGCTGCGCACCGGAGCGATGCCGCAGCAGGCGCGCGAACACGAAGGTGCCCACCGCGCCCGGGAACGTGTAAGCGGTCACGGCGAGCGCCACCCACATCCCGCGGTTCCCGACCGGCGCCAGCTCGAGGGCGAGCCAGCTGACCGCGACGGCGCTCATCCCGTCCCCGAGCGCCGACGCGGCGAAGCCCGGCAGCAGCCGGCGCACTGCCCGATGCCGCAGCACCGGTCCGTATGGCGTCACGCTCTCCTCCTTCCCGGCGTACGTCCTGTAATAATTGTACAGAACTAGCGCCGACCCGGTCGCGGGTCAGGAGGTGGTGGCGCGGGCCCAGGGGAGGAGGAGGCGTTCGAGGGCGACGATCAGGTAGTAGGACGCGATGCTCATCACGGCCAGCAGGACGATGCCGGCGAAGGCGAGGCCGGTCTGGATCTGCGCCTTGGACGAGACGATGACGTAGCCGATGCCGTCGCGGCCGCCGCCGATGAACTCGCCGACCACGGCGCCGACGAAGGCGAGGGAGATGGCGAGCTTGAGGCCGGTAAAGAACTGCGGAAGGGCCCAGGGGACGCGTACGCGCAGGAAGGTCTGGATCGTCGAGGCGTCCAGGGAACGGGCGAGCTCCACCAGCTCGACGGGCGTGGCGCGCAGGCCGGCGACGGTGGACAGCACGATCGGGAAGAAGCAGAGCAGCACGACGACGAAGATCTTCGGGGCCATGCCGAAGCCGAACCACATCACCAGCATCGGGCCGACGGCGATCTTCGGGATGGCGTTGAAGCCGACGAGCACGGGCGACACGGCCTGGTCGATCCACCACGTCGACGCGATGCCCAGCCCGAGGGTCACCCCGATCGCCACGGCGATGGCGAAGCCGGCCCACACCTCGCGCAGGGTGTACCAGGACTGGCGGACGAGATAGTCGGGCAGCCGGAGGAACTCGGAGCCGACGTGCTCGGGGGACGGCACCACTTGCGGCGGGACGTCGTACAGGCGGATCAGCACCGACCAGGCCGTGACGAGCACGGCGAGGGTGACCAGCGGCAGGGCGACCGCGCGCACCCTCACCGCGGGGCCGGCGCGAGGAAGTCCGCCGGCTTCTTGCCCGCCGGGATCGCGCCGGCTCCCTCGAGCGTGGCGAGGACCCGCTGCACGCGCGCCTCGTCGATCGCCCCCAGCGTGGCGGCAGATCCCCGGGCGTACGCCGCCATGATCTCCAGCTCCGCGGCGGCGACCCGCGCGTCGGTCTCGGGCTGCGCCTTGTTGAGGATCTGTCCCGCCTCGGCGGGGTGGGTCAGCGCGTAGTCGAGGCCCTGCAGCAGTGCCGTGGTGAACTTGCGCGTCAGCTCGGGCTGCCCGGTGGCGAGCTTGTCCGAGGTGAGCAGGAAGTGGCCGTACAGGTCGGTGAGGACGTCGCTGAACGGCAGCGACACCGCGGTCCTGCCGCCCGCCGCCTTCTCGATCAGCGGCTTGCCGACCACGAACTGCCCGATGGCGTCGACCTTGCCGGCGGCGAGGGCGCCGGGCAGCTCACCGGAGCTGATCGGCTGGATCTCGACCTTGGCCGGGTCGATCTTCGCGAGCTTGGCGTAGGTGGGGAACAGGATGGTCGTGGTCGCGCCCTCCTGGTCGCCGAGCACCTTGCCCTCGAGGTGCTTGGGCTCGGTGATGCCGGTGCCGTCGAGCGTCATGATGCCGACCATCGACTTCTGCTGCACGGCCGAGACCGCCGTGATGCCCGAGACCTTCCCGGTCGCCTTGGTGAGCAGATAGCCGGTCGAGTCCACCGGCGCGAAGTCCGCGGCGCCGCCGGCGAGGGCGGCCATGTTCTCCCCCGAGCCGGCGCCGATGGCGATGTCGACGTCGAGGCCCTGCTCGCGGAAGTAGCCCTTCTCCAGCGCCACGAAGGCGTACGCCTCCCGGCCGAACGCGTTGAACGCGGTCAGATAGCGCACCTTCGCCGCCCCGGCCGCGCCGTCGTCGTCCGAGCCGCCGCATCCCGCCGTCGCCACCACCGCGATCGCGGCCACGATTCCCGCCAGCTTCCGCACTCGACCCTCCATATAGGACGTCCGTACCGGGAAGCGTACGCTACCGTCCAGGGCCATGCGTGTGAGCATTTACACCGAACCGCACCGCGGCGCCACGTATGACGAGCAGCTGCGCGCCGCCCGGCACGCCGAGGCCGCCGGCTTCGAGGGGTTCTTCCGCGCCGACCACTACCTGCCGATGCACCCGTCCGACGGCCTGCCCGGCCCGACCGACACGTGGGTGACGCTGGGGGCGCTCGCCCGCGAGACGAGCACCATCCGGCTCGGCGTCCTGCTCGCCGCGGCGACCTTCCGCCACCCGTCGGTGACCGCGATCAGCGCCGCGCAGGTCGACGCCATGAGCGGCGGGCGCCTCGACGTCGGGCTCGGCGCGGGCTGGTTCGGCAAGGAGCACGCCGCGTGGGGCATCCCGTTCGCCACCCCGCGCGAGCGCTTCGACCGTCTCGAGGAACAGCTCGCCGTCGTCACCGGCCTGTGGTCGGCGCCGGGCCCCTTCACGTACGCGGGCAAGCACTATCAGCTCGCCGAGGCGCCCGCGCTGCCCAGGCCCGTCCAGCCCGGCGGCCCGCCCGTGATCGTCGGCGGCCGCGGAGCCCGGCGCACACCCGAGCTGGCCGCCCGGTACGCCCACGAGTACAACGCGCCGTTCACGCCGCCCGAGCAGACGGCGCTGCTGTTCGCGCGCGTTCGCGAGACGTGCGAACGGCTCGGGCGTACGGGATCGCCGCTGGTCCTGTCGGTGGGCGTGGCCGTCGCGTGCGGCCGCACCGACGCGGAGGTCAGGCGCCGCCGCGAGGTGCTGACGCAGCCGAGCTATCTGCCGCCCGAGCCCGTCATCGCCGGCTCGCCCGCCGAGGTCGCCGAGGCGATCTCGGCGTACGCGGCCCTGGGCGCGACCCGCGTCTACGTCCGCCATCGCGACCTCGCCGACCTCGACCACCTCGATCTGCTGGCGAGCGAGGTCCTGCCGCAGCTGCCCTGACAGCCATTAATGCAAATGTGTGGCGTGCGTCTGGCACTATCCGGGGCCGCGGCGGGCGGCGCCGCGGAACTGCCACGGAAGGGTTGTTGAATGCCACGTCTCGGAAGGCGCCTCCTGAGTGCCGGGCTGATCGCCGGCGTTCTGGTCACGGGGCTCGCGGCGCCGGCGGCTGCGGCCACCAAGACCGACAAGACCAGCGCGCTGGAGCGCAAGCGGGTCGACAGCGTGCCGACGCCGAAGCTCGGCTGGTACAAGTGCTACGACTACGCCGAGTGCGCGACCACGAAGCTGCCGCTCGACTACGACCAGCCCAAGGGCGCGAAGACCGAGATCGCCCTCGTCCGGATCAAGGCGAAGGACCAGAAGCACAAGGTCGGCAGCCTGTTCCTCAACCCCGGTGGCCCCGGCGGCTCCGGCACGAGCATCGCGCTCGCGGCGCCGAACTTCCTGAGCCCCGCGCTGCTGCAGCGCTTCGACATCGTGGGCGTCGACCCGCGCGGCGTCGCGAACAGCGCCAACCTCAAGTGCTTCGCGTCGGTCAAGGACCAGACCGCGGTCCTCAGCCAGATGAACGTCGCCTTCCCCGTGGGCAAGACCGAGGAGGCCAAGTACGTCGCCGGCGCCAAGAAGCTCGGCAAGGCGTGCTCGACGACCGGCAAGCCGCTGTCCGGTGCCATGTCGACCGCCGAGGTCGTCCGGGACATGGACGTCCTGCGCCGGGCGGTCGGCGACAAGAAGCTCAGCTTCCTGGGCTTCAGCTACGGCACCGCGATCGGCCAGTACTACGCCAACATGTTCCCCGACCGCTTCCGCGCGATCGTGGTGGACGGCGTCCTCGACCCGGAGCACTGGGTCGGCACCAAGAAGACCGCGAACCAGGAGCAGGACGAGCGGCTCAAGTCGGCCGACGGGGCGTACAAGGCGCTCCGCGAGATCCTGAAGCGCTGCGACAAGGCCGGCGAGAAGTACTGCGCCTTCGCGGCCGGTGACCCGGTCAAGAACTTCGAGACGATCGCCCAGCAGCTCCGCAAGAAGCCGCTGGTCGTCAGCGACGAGCTCGGGACCTTCACCATCACGTACGCCGACTTCGTGGGCGGCATTCTCGGCGACCTGTACGACGTCGCGGCCGGCGACTACGTCACGCAGGACGCCGCGTACATCCAGACGCTGCTGAGCTCCTCCTCGAAGGCCGCCAAGGCGACCGCGCGCGCCGGGCTGATCGAGCGGATCCGCGGCAACCAGGCCAAGCAGCAGGGCCGCGACTTCCCGTACGACAACGGCTTCGAGACCTTCGCCGGGGTCGACTGCACCGACGGCCTGCACCCCAAGGACGCCGCCTCCTGGCCCGCCCTCATGGTCAAGGCCGACAAGCGCGCCCCGTACTTCGGCCGCGCCTGGGGCTGGGGCACCGCCCAGTGCGCCCGCAACACGTGGACCGTCCGCGACGAGGACGCGTACACCGGGCCGTGGACCCGCAAGACCGCCGCGCCGGTGCTGCTCGTCGGCACCCAGTGGGACCCGGCCACCGCCTACACCGACGCCGTCTCGGCCAGCAAGCGCCTGCCCAACAGCCGCCTGCTGTCGAGCACCAACTGGGGCCACACCTCGTACGGCACGTCGGCCTGCGCCACGGGCGCGATCGACACGTACCTGCTCAAGGGCACCCTGCCCGCCAAGGGCAAGCTCTGCCAGGGCGAGTACCAGCCCTTCCGCGAGCCCCTCGACGACGACAGCGCCACCACCCTGCGCGCCACCGCCGCCGAAGCCCAGCGTCCCCCGGTGAGCGGCCCGCCGATGCCGTCCACCCTCGCCGGCACCCGCTGACCGCTTTCCACCGAACACCACGAGCGCGGCGTCCCTCCGGGGGCGCCGCGCTCGCTTTTGTACGGCACCCGCGCCGGCCGATGTGAATGGTGCTCATCAAGCCTTTCCCGGACCGATTTCCGGCACAGAACCCAGTGGACGATCAGTCATTTCGCCCGGCTCCGCGGCTGGCGTAACGGCACGAAACGGCGCACAAGCAGAGCAGTAAGGGCGTGGTCGTCCCTGTCGCGCATACCTACCCTCGTCCTTCAGAAACATGTCACCGGAGCGGTTCGGCGACGCGGATTGCGCCATGATCCGGAATCTTGATCCCGGCATCCGCGCGCACTCACGCCGGACTCCCACGACGGACGAGAAAGGGCCCGGCAATTGGATCTCGACGGCGATTACGACCGCCACCTGCTGGTGCGGGTGGACGCGACCGGCTACGGGGCGAGCAACGACATCCGGCAGGCGGAGATCCAGGCGACGCTGGGCGATGTCCTCGACGAGGCGGCCCTCGCCGCGGGTCTCGACCGGGCGCTCTGGCACACCCAGCCGGCCGGCGACGGCGAGCTGGCCGTCCTGCCCGGCTCGGTGCGGGAGCGATCGGTGGTGGACGGCTACACCCAGGCGATCGCGAGCGTCCTGAGCCGCGGCAACGGCCGGGTGGCGCCGGGTGATCGGCTCCGCGTGCGGCTGGCCGTCCACTTCGGCGTGGTGAGCATCGGCCGGCTCGGCTTCCCGGGCCAGGGCGCGGTCGAGGTGAGCCGGATGGTGGACGGCGCCCCCGTCCGCCTGGCACTGCGGCGCACCGGCGCGCAGCTGGCCGTGGTGCTCTCCGAGACGATCTACCGCGACTCGGTCGCGCAGGGCCACACCGAGCTGCGGCCGGAGCAGCTGCGCGAGGTCGAGATCGTGAACAAGGAGTTCCACCGCCGGGCCTGGCTGCACCTGCCCGGCCACGACGTGCACGAGGTCGACCTGCGGCCCGAGCCCGGGGTGAGCACGCAGCCCGCGCCGGAGCCGGGCAAGGCCGCCCGGGCCGGGACGGCCACGCCGCCCGGTCCCGGCCCGCAGTTCACCCAGACCTTCGAGGGGCCGGTCCGCGCCGAGCGGATCAACTTCGGGATCAGCTACGGGAGCGACGCATGACGCAGACCGAGGCGGAGACTGCCAAGAAGACCGAGGACGCGCCGGCCGGCAAGCCGGCGCCGCTGCAGAACTTCAAGATCGGGAACCTGTACGCCGGCAACGTCGACTTCGGAGTCGCCCGCCGGGTCGTCACCGCCCTGCAGAACGCGGCGGAAGTCGACGCCGCGCTGCGCCGTTACGTGCCACCGCCCGGATACGGCACGGCGGTGGACCACCTCCGGGAGTCAGGCGTCGTGGTGATCGAGGGCCGCCGCGGGCTGGGGCGGTACACCGGCGCGCTGGCCCTGCTCCGCGAAATGGTGCCGGGCGACGTGCTGCCCATCTCCCCCACGACCACTCTCGAGGAACTGCACACCTGCGAGTACGAATGGGGCCGCGGCTACTACGTCCCGGAGCACACCGCCCGGGAGAGCGGGCCGGAGGCGCAGTTCCGCTGGAACGCCGTGTGCTCCGCGGTCCGCACGGCCGGCGCCTTCCTCGTCATCACCACGACGGGTGCCCCGGCGTACGCGGATGCGCTCCCGTGGCAACGACCGGACCTGGGAAAGCTGCTGCGGGCCGTGCTGGGCGAATCCGCCGACACGGTCCCCGCCGACGTCCGCGAGCGGATCCCTGCGGACTGGACGCCGACCGACATCGTCGCCTTCGGTCGCCGGCTGCTCGACGGTTCCGGTGCGGACGCGGCGCTCGGCGTCTTCGACCTGACCGCGACCGCCGACGTCGAGGAGTGGTTCCACGACCCGGACCGCGAGTGGGTCGACTTCATCGAGATCGCGGCCCTCGGCTTCGCGGGCAGCGCCGGGCCGAGAGCCTTCGAGTCGATGGTGACGCAGCTGGAGAGCGCCACCGAGGCGCACCTGCCGGCCGCCGAGCGCACCGACGAGGAGAAGGAACGCGCGGTGAAACGGGCGCTCAGCCGGCGGCGCCACCGCAGTTCCCTGATCGCCGAGGAACGGGTGACCCAGGCCGGCATTCCGCGGCAGAGCCTGGTGTTCCGGTCGCCCTCGCATCGCGCCCAGGTGATCCGGGCGCTCTGGCGTACGCAGGCGGTCCCGTTCTGGAACGCGGTGCAGTCGTGGCTGCACGAGATGGTCGAGGACGGCGACCTCGGCGACGAACAGCTCGTGCAGGTGGCGCAGGGCATCGTCCTGCTGGCCGAGGCGAACGCGGAGGAGGCGATCGACTCCTACCTCGTGCCGTTCGCCGCCGGCGAGGCGGGCGACGACGGTCTCGCCTGCGCCAGCCTGATCCTCCGGCTGATGTCGCTGGACGAGGCCCTCGCGCCGATGGCGTTGCAGATCGCCGTCGAATGGGTGTCCCCTACCGCGCCGCGGTCCCATCGCATGATCGCCGGCAGCGCGCTGATGGAGGAACTCGGCGCGCGCTACCCGGCCGACGCCGCCCGCCGCCTGTGGCAGCTGATCGCGCAGGACGACGTGCTGCAGGACATCGCCTTCACCGCTCCGGGCGGGCTGCTGCAGACCCTGCTCGAACTGGACGGCGACCCGGTGCCGCTGCTCGACATGCTGATCAGCCACCTGCCGCGGCCCGATCAGCGGCGGCCCGACGTGAAGGTCGTCGACCGCGTGCTGAGCACCACCCTCTTCCTGCTGAGCCTGCGGGACGAGCGCACCGGCCGGCTGGTCGTCTTCGACCTCCTGCTCGCCCAGCCCGAGCTGTCCGGACGCGTCGGCCGGCTGTGGGCCGGCGTGCTCGCCAACCTGCGCTACCGGGTGGCCGCGCTCGGCGCGATCTGGGACGGCATGCTGGCCAGCCCGCAGCGCGACGAGATGGCCCGGGCCGTGACCGGCGCCCTCGCCACCGTGCTGACGCCGGCCGAGGAGCGGCGGTTCCTCGCCGACTTCGCGGTGATCGACGGGCGCAAACGGCAGCGGAACCCCCAGCGGGCAGCCTCCCTGGCACACCTTTTCATCGAAGCGATCGCCCGGATTCACGCTCAGACCCGAGCGGAGGACTCATGACCCCGACCACCACCCGGCCGTACCCGATCGTCGAGATGCGCGAGCTGCACCGGCCGTCCCGGACCGGCCTGTGGGGCATCGGCCCCCGGACCCGGCACGACGTCCCGCGGCCCCGCGAAGGGCACTTCGTCCTGGTGTACAAGGTGGGCAACCGCTACGTCGTCGACAACATGAACCTCGGCCCGCGCGACGACAAGGTGATCAACGCGTCCCAGGTGACGGTGGTGGATCTGGGCCGGCAGACGCCCGTCGAGGTCGAGCTGACCATCCCCTCCCGGGACCACTCCTTCTTCACCGTCGTCGTCACCTTCGCCTGCTCGGTCGACGAGCCGGTGGAGGTGGTGCAGGGCGGCATCACCGATCCGGGCACGATCCTGCTGACGTATCTCAAGAACCACCACGGCTACAGCCAGATGGGCATCGGCTTCCCGATCGCCGACGTCAACGAGGCCCGGCGATACATCAACGCGCAGCTGAGCGCGTACGCGACGGTGTGCGAGCCGGAGATCGCCGGCATGAGCGTGACGATGGCGAGCGTCGAGGTCCGCACCCCGGCCGAGGAGAAGGCGAAGGCCGACGCCCGGCGCCAGATGCGCGACTGGCACGACCTGGAGAACGAGCGTGTCGACCTGGACGGGGAGCTGCGCGGCCACAAGCAGCACACCGAGCACGGCATCAGCCGGACGAAACAGGAGAACGAGCACGAGCTGCGGCGGTCGGCGCAGGCGAACGACCAGGACTACGACGACGCCGACCGGCGCTACCGCCACCTCAGGGAGGACGAGGAACAGGTGCACTCGATCCGGGCCGCGCGCATCAGCCGGGCCGCCCGGGACGAGGAGCGCCGCGATGCCATCGCGGCACGCCGGCTGGAGCTGGAGGCCGAGCTGGCCCGCATGGGCATGACCGAGGAGTACCGGCTGACCGCTCTGCGGGCCAACGCCGAGCTCCTCGACGACCCGGTGCGCGCTCTGCAGCTGTCCTACCTCTCCGGGAACATGACCGCTGCCGAGCTGGCGCGCGGCATTCAGGAGATGACCGACCACCAGGCGAAGCTCGACCGGGACAGGGCCGATCACCAGCACGAGATCGAGCGGGACCGGCAGCGGAACGAGGCGGGCGAGCGACGCGACCAGCTCGAGTTCGACCGCGAGGTGAAGCGGGCCGAGCTGGCGGCCCGGCAGGCGGAGGCGAACCGGCAGGCCGAGGAGGCCCGGCTCGAGCGCGAGAACACGCGCGAGCGGGAGAGCCTGGCGATGATGTGGGACCGGCACGACAAGCTGATCGCCAAGCGGGAAGAGGAGGAGCGGCGGCAGCGCGAGCACGCCGACGAGATCGCCGCCCGCCGCGCGAACGAGAACCTGCAGCGGCAGGTCTATCAGGCCCGGATCGACCTCGGTAAGTCGGCGGTCGACCGGGGCCTGCTGGACACCAGCTCGATGGACATCGCCGAGATCCTGCGGCTGGACAACAACGGCATGCCGGTGCTCGCGGGCAACGAGCCCGGTCAGCTGCCGGATCAGCCCGCACCGGCCGCCGGCGGGGAGAGCGGCGCCGCTCCGGGCGACCAGCCGGAGCGTGACTCGTGACCGGGCCGGACGAGTGGTCGGCCGTCTTCGACCGCGCCAAGCCGGGGCGGCCGGTCCCACCGGACCGCGGCCCCGCCCGGACCGTCCGGATCATGGCCGGCGTCCGCGAGGAGCTGCTCGACTGGGTGCCGGAGGAACGGCCCCGCTACACCCGGCTCGGCCTGATCGTCTTCAACACCGGCGTGCTCGCCGCGTTGTCCCTCTTCGCCGCCCTGCACAAGATCGCCGACGCGCCCTGGATCCTGCTGCTGCCGGTCGTCGCGATCTGGGCCCTGCTGGTGATGACCTTCGACGGCTGGCTGGTCGCCAGCACGCACGGCGTGCTGGGCTGGGCGAAGTGGGGCGTCTTCTTCCCCCGGCTCATCATCTCGATCCTGATGGGCGCGGCGATCGCCGAACCGCTCGTCCTGTGGGTCTTCCAGCCCGCGATCACCAAGGAGGTGCTGGCCGGCCGGCAGACGGAGCTGGACGAAGTGGAAAGCAGGTGGACGCTGTGCAACCCGGCGTCCGGTGAGCGCGGATCGGCCGCCGGCTGCGCCGGCTATCAGCTGAGTCTGCCGAGTTCCCCGCAGTCGGCCCGGGACCAGCAGGACCGGCTGAAGGCCCAACGCGACGCCGTGCAGGCCTCGGTCGACCGGATCAACGGCACAATCGATGAACTGCAGGCGCTGGCCCGCGACGAGTGCAGCGGCAACTCCGGGCGCGGGCTGACCGGCCGTCGCGGCGAGGGCCCGAACTGCCGTCAGCTGCGTGCGGACGTTCAGACGTACCGGAGGGTGAACGGTCTGGAGTCCAAGCAGGGAGAGCTGGCCCGGCTCAACACCCAGATCGTCGCGCTCGACACCACGATCAAAAACGCCGCCGACGGCTACGCGGGCCAGGTGGCGGGCGCGATCGAGAAGAAGGTGGCGGCGAAGGAGGCCGGCCAGAAGGATGTCGGGCTGCTGGAGGAGATGGCCGCGCTCGATCGGCTCGCCGAGAAGGAACCGGTCGTCTTCGCGGCCCACTGGCTGCTGCGGCTGCTGCTGATCGCCATCGACTGCATGCCGCTGCTGGTCAAGGCCATCGGCGGCGCCACCCAGTACGACCACATCGTCGCCGAGCAGCTGCTCGCGAACGCGGCGATGCGCACCAAGGCCGTGGCGTTCCAGGAGAAGAGCTTCGAACAACGCCGCCGCGCCGGGGTCGAGGAACTCGAGGCGGGCGACCGCGCCATCCGGGCGAGACGCCGCGCCGACACCCGTACCTCGGTCGACGCCCTCTTCCAGAAGCTCTACACCCCACCGCACCGGCCACGCAGGTCCCCCACCGACGAGACAACGGTCCCCACGCCCCGCCGGCCGCTGGGACCGCCGAGCGACCCCTGGGAGGAACACGTCAACGGCTCACCACACTAGTCAGGGATCTACCGTCAAGCCGGCGCGGACGCCTGCGACGACGAGCTGAGCCCGCGTGCGGGCGTTCAGCTTCACCATCGCGCGGCCGGCGTGGGTGCGTACGGTGGCGGGGCTCAGCGAGAGCTCGCGGGCGATCTGCTCGTTGGTGTGACCGGTGGCGACCCAGGCCACGATCTCCCGCTCCCGGTCGGTCAGCGTGTCGATGCCGGTCACGCTGCCCCCGGGCTGGCTGAACAGCGACATCACCCGGCGGGTCACCGACGGTGAGAGCAGTGCCTCGCCGGCCGCGACGACGCGGATCGCCCGTACCAGGTCGGCCGGGGCGGTGTCCTTCAGCACGAAGCCGGCCGCACCCGCCCGCAGGGCCTCGAAGATGTACCGGTCGATCTCGAACGTGGTCACCATGATCACCCGGGTGCCGCCGAGGCCGGGGTCGGCGGCGATCGCCCGCAGCGTCGCCAGGCCGTCCATCCCGGGCATCCGGACGTCGAGCAGCAGCACGTCCGGGTGCGTCCGGCGCAGGACGCTCAGCGTGTCCTGCCCGGACGCGGCCTCGCCGGCGACGGTCAGGTCGTCCTCGCGGTCGACGAGCACCCGCAGGCCCATCCGCACCAGATGCTCGTCGTCCGCCAGCACCACCCGGATCACCGGGCCTCCCCGATCGGCAGCCGCGCGGAGACCTGAAAACCTCCGCCGGTCCGCGGGCCCGCGGCGAACCGGCCGCCGACCGCCTCGACCCGGCGCCGCAGCCCCGCCAGGCCCCGCCCACCGCTGCCCAGGCTCCCCCGAGTTCGCCGCCGCCACCCGCCGAGCCCACCTCGCCGTCACCCCGCAGACCGGCAACCTGCTCTTCCTGCTCACCCGCACCGCCAAGGCCCGCACCGTCTGGCCGCGCCCGGTCGTACCTGGCCCGCCAAGCCGGATTCATGGGAGGCAGCCCGTCGGGCGGAGCACGTGATCCACCGAGAGCCGTAAGCATGGCCACCCACCGTCACAGAAAATCGCGACGCCACCCTCGGCGACGGCCGCCACAACCGGCTCGCGGTCAGGGCACGAGGACGATCCGGCCGCGGAGCCCGCCGCCCGCGAGCGCCTCGTGGGCGTCCCCGACCCGCTCCAGCGGGTAGGTCCGGGCGACGCGGAGGCTGATCAGGCCGGCGCCGGCGTACGCCGCCAGCTTTGCCAGCCGCTCGGCGTCGGTGTACCAGGCCAGGTTCGCCATGCGGACCTGGCGACGGGCCTGCGGCGCGGAATGGAGCAGCGAGACGAACGCGCCGCCGTGCCGGACGGCGTCGGCCGCCCCTGCGGCCAGATTCGCCGCGTCGACGGCGCCGTCGACCCCGCCGGGGATCAGCCGCCGCACCGCCGGCACCAGGTCCTCGTCGCGGGCCACGAACAGCTCCGCGCCGGCGTCGCGCACGAGCTTCTCGTCGCCCGCGTCCGCCTGGGCGATCACCCGCAGCCCGCGCAGCCGCGCCAGCTGTCGTGCACCCAGTTCGGTCCCACCTTCTTCAGCAAGCGCCGTGTCAAGCACCCAGGGCCGAACGGATCTTGATCACGCGGCCAGACAGGCGGATGCAGGCCGCCATCGCTCGGGCAGCCAGAACGCGGCCAGGGCGGTGGTGGAGACGGGCGGCACGACCTTTGCGTCGGCTTCCACCCAGGACAAGCCGCAGCAGCGTCGGCTGGCGCACGCTGTACATACCCCAACCGCGGCGGAGACCATGCAGCGCGCCGGAGGCTGGCTGGTCACGGCATTCGAGCGCGCCCGTCATCACCTCGATCAGCGATGACGGGCGCGCGCTCGGCGGCCACCAGAACGACGGGGTGACCCGGTGGACGTGTTCGTGAGCGGAAGGCGTCAGCGGCGGTAGGTGCGCTTGGCGAGCGTCTTGACGTTGCCCGCCTTGTCGTAGGCCCGCAGCTGCACGGAGAACTTCTTGCCGTACTTCTTGGGGTCGAGCGTGAAGCTGTAACCGGCCTTGGCGTCGGTGGCCACCACCTTGCCGTTGACCAGCAGCTGCACCTGGGAGACGCCGTTCTTGTCGGTCGCCGACGCGGTGATGGAAGTCTTCTTGGTCAGCTTCGCGTTGTTCTTCGGCGCCTTGAGGAACTTCAGGGCCGGCGCAACCGTGTCGTTGACCACGACCCGCCGGGCGACGGTGACGTTGCCGAGCTTGTCGGTGACCTTCCATTCGATCGTGTACGCGCCCTGAGCCTTGGGCGTCACCGTCCACGTCAGCGGCGTCGAGGTCGCCTTGCCCCCGGTGACCACGGCGGATTTCACGCCGCTGGGGTCCGAGGCTTTGACGGTGGTGCGCACCGAACCGCGTACCAGTGCTCGGTTTGCCGGGGTGATCGACGTGACGACCGGGCCGGCGTTGTCCACCCGGTAATTGCCCAGGAAGAACCGGGCGTTGTCGGCGCGGTCGATGACGTGGACCGCCATGGCCTGATTGCCGTCGTAGCCGCGGGTGTTCCAGGTCATCGTCCAGGGTGCCGCGGTGGTGCGTGCGACCACCTTGCCGGACGGGTCGAGCAGCTCGACCCGGGCGGTGTCGGCGGACACGTTCGTGGCGCGGAACGTGACCGTGCCGCTGAGCGTGGTGCCGGCGGCCGGGGTGATGGTCGCGTCGGGGCTGAGCACGTCGACGGTCACCGGGGTCGTGCGCTCGCCGCTGTTGCCCGCCGCGTCGAAGGCCCGGATGGTCACCTTCGCCTGCCGCATGTGCAGGTCGGTGGGCGGCACCACCCAGACCTCCGGCAGCCAGGTGCGGTCCTCGTACGTCTCGGTGACCACGCCGTCGACCAGCACCTGCACCTTGGTCACGGCGACGTCGTCGGAGACGGCCGGGACGACCTTGGCGTAGCGTCCGAGCCACTGGCCGTCGGTCAGCCCGGTGGACGTGACGACCGGCGGGTTGGTGTCCTTCTGCCCCGGACCGGTCGGCAGCGGGTTGACCACGAGCTCGGCGGTGTCGTTGGACTTGTCGAGGTCGTCGGCGAAGCGCTGGCACTGGCAGGCCGGGTTGACCTCGACCGAGCCGGTCGCGCCCGGGATCACCTGGTCGATCTTCAGACCGAAGGCGAAGGTGTACGCGGTGCCGACGCCGAACTTGACCGGCCCCTCACACTCGTACAGCTTCGCGCTGACGGCGGAGCACTGCGCCGGCGCGGTGTCGACCGACGTGCCGGGCGGGATGGTCACGAACACCGCGGCCGGTGACACGTGGGTCATGGTCCAGTCGATGGTCGCTGGGCCGTTGTTGCGCACACCGGCCTTGAGCTGCACCACGTCCCCGACGCCACCGGAAACCTTGGCGCCCATGGCGACCAGGTCGGCGCCCTGCGCACCGGTGACCTGGATGTCGACGTACTGCCACGCGATGCCGGCGCGCGCGCCCGCGGGAGCCGTCTCGACCAGCCGCAGCGTCTCGCCGTCGCCCCGGGTCCAGGACAGGTCGCCGCCGATCGCGGCGTAGGAGGCGCTGGTCATCCACTCGAAGCGGGCGTTGAGTTCCCCCGGCGCGTACGCGTCGGCGGGCACCCGCACGGGCAGCGCCACCCCGTAGGTCTTGCCCGGCTCCAGCACCTGGTCGAACTCGCACGCGCCCACGTTGCCGGCGACGTCATAGGCGCAGTTCGAGAAGCGGCTGTCGGTCCGGAAGCCGGACAGGAAGCCGAACGAGGCCACGGCACCGTCCACCGCGACCGTGTCCGTGTTGGTCGCCGACAGCGGCAACGCGACGACACTGCCCGGCGCGCCGGTGACCTCCGTCGTCGCGCCGGCGGCCAGCGGGCGCACCGCGGCGGCCTGCGCCGGCGCCGGCGCTGCCACGACGGCGGTCACGCCCACCGCCGCGAGCCCGGCGAGCATCCGCCGGGCCGGATTCTTGCTCTTCAATTTTCCTCCCCGCCTTCTCCGGCGGATCAGCCGGAGCAGGTGCAGCGTAGACAGTGCCGCACTTTCGCGCTGTCCTCATCACCGACAGGGAGGCGAGCACGCCCGATGACTCAACGCAGGCGGCCACTGGTAACCGGGCACAGCCTGCAAAGCGCTCCGGGGCGCCGGGCCACCGGGCCACCGGGGTCCCGGGCCGCAGGGGTTCCGGGGCGCCGGGGTGCACCTTCCCCGCAACCACCCACCGAGAGGGAGCCCGGCAGCGGGGGCGCGGGTGGCGAAGCCCCCGCCCCGCGAAGGCCGAAGGCCGAGCAATGAAAAAGCGGCAGCCCGGCTCACGCTTTCCGTGAGCACAGTCCACCGCTGACGCGTGGGCGATACTGGGATCGAACCAGTGACCTCTCCGGTGTGAACGGAGCGCTCTCCCGCTGAGCTAATCGCCCTCAACGGATTGGAACTCTACCGGACGCCCGCCCCGGTGCGCGAACCAGGGTCGGCGAGTCCGGCTTCCGCGCCGCGCCGGGGCTCTACTTACCGGTCAGGAAGTCCATGATCACGGTGTAGAGGTTGATGCCGAGGGACAGGTAGACCGAGGCCCACACCACCGCGCTGATGAAGAGGAAGCCGACGAGGCCGATCAGGGCGCGCATGGCGAGGGACTGCTTCAGGACCCATTGGGTCCAGGCGTTGACGTGTTTGCGGGTGAAGTGCAGGAGGCGCTTGGCCCAGGCGAACTCGACGGACCAGATGGCGAGGCCGAGGATCACCACGGCCCAGCCGGGGCCGGGGAACGGGATCATGATGATGCCCGCGACGACGACGATCGTGCCGAGGACGCCTACGCCGATCTTGAGGGCGAGGCGGCCGCCGGGGGTGGCGCGGATGCGGTCGAGGACGCCCAGCGGCGAGTGCGGAGAGTGATGGTGCGCCTCCGTTTCGCTGCGCGCCGACGAAACCGCAGGTGAGGCGGCTGCGTGCGCGGCCGGGGTGGCCCCGGCGGCGGTGGCGGACGAATCGGACGAGGGGTCGGATTGGGACATCTCGTTCACTTTCACGGCAAAGATCTCGGGTTCCCGCTCATTTCATCCCCCAGTGTTCCTTCCCCCCGTCACTACCCGGGGGAAATGGACGTTACCGGAGTGAGTCAACTGCTGAACCACCCGACGCCGGGCGGAACCGAGTACTTGGGCAAAGCGCGGCAAGATACCGTTTCACGGCTTCCCCTGAGGCCAAATCGGATCCGTCTTCCCACTACTGGGTGAGATCAGCGTATGGCGGAGCGTAATGACAAGGATCACCTGAGTATGGGAAACGCGGGGTTCACCAGCCTCGCAGCGGTGCCGGGGGGAGTTCGTCCATGAGTACCATTCGTCCAACGACCGTCGAGGTCGAAACCTCGCTGCGGCTCGTAGCGCCTGATGCCACGGCCCTGCCCGTGCGTGCCAGTCTGCGGTACGACCCAGCCGACCCGTATGCGGTCCACGTTTTGTTCCACGCAGAATCAGCCGGTGGGGAAGCCGTGAGCTGGTCCTTCGCGCGGGAACTGCTCGTGACCGGGCTCGATGAGCCGGCGGGCATCGGAGACGTCCGGGTGTGGCCGTGGACCACGCCGCGGGGCGACTTCGTGGCCCTGGCGCTGTCGTCTCCTGACGGCAACGCCCTGTTCGAAGTGCCGCGCAGTGTCCTCGTCCGGTTCCTCCGGCGCACCTATGTGGTGGTGCCGCGGGGCCGGGAGTCCGATCATCTGGACGTGGACGCTGCGGTCAACCGGCTGCTCGCCGGTCGCTGACCGTAACGAGGATTGTTCGGCGCGACCCCCGGACCGGTTGCCGGCCCGGGAAAGCCTGAATAACCCCCGTCGATCGGGTCCGGCCGGCGCCCGCCGATCGGAGCCGGGACAAAGGGATTTACGGGGCGACCCGCGTGGATACTGCCGGTCCACGCGGGTCGCTCTTTTTACGTACGAAAGAGAAGTCGTTTTTGTCCTCCGGAATGCGCTGCTATCCGGATTGTCTGTCGGAACTCCGCCGACCTGGAGATCCGGGCGTGCATCCCAGGTCAAGGCCCGATACCGTCGCCTCGATGGTCACCACAGCGCAGCGCCTCAGCAGGCCCGCACCCGCCCCCCAGTGGGCGGGCGTCGGCACCTGCACGCTGTCCTCGACGGACCTGGCCGCCGGGCCGCCGCAACCCCGGCGCCTGCCCTATCACCTCCTCGCGCTGACCACCGCCGGCCGGGGCAGCGTCGAGGTCGACTTCGCCCACCACACCTGCCGCCCGGGCACGCTGCTCTGGGTGCGCCCGGGCCAGGCCGTCCGCTTCGGCGCCGACCCGGGCCTCGACGCGTCGCTCGTCACCTGGGACCCGGGCCTGCTGTCGTCGGCCGAGGTGGCGGGCATCGCCGTCGACGACCTGCCGGGTCCCGCCCGCTGGCAGCTGGCCGGCGAGGACGAGGACGCGGTCATCACCGAGGTCGCGCAGCTCGGCGTCGACTGCTCCCGGCACACCTCGGGCCCGGTCGCGGCCGGCCTCCTGCGGCACCAGCTCGCCGTGCTGCTGCTCCGGATCGCGTTGCTGACCTCGGCGGACGGGCCCGCGGCCGTGTCGACGTCGGAGGGGCGCACGTTCGCCCAGTTCCGGCGCGACCTCGAGGACGGCCACCAGCAGAGCCGCCGGGTCGAGGACTACGCGGCGCGGATCGGCTGCTCGGTGCGGACGCTCACGCGGGCGAGCCTGGCGGTCACCGGGCGTACGGCGAAGCAGGTCGTCGACGATCGGGTCGCGCTCGAGGCGCGGCGGCTGCTCGCGTGCACCGACCTGTCGGTCGCGGAAATCGGGCGGCGGCTGGGCTTCGGGGAGCCGACGAACTTCGGCCGGTTCTTCCACCGGGAGGTCGGCGCGAGCCCCGGCGCCTTCCGGGCAGCGGCCGCGGCGGGCATGCCGCCCGCCCCGGTGAGCCCCGCGGCCGGACCGTCCGGTCCCGCCGACGGACACGCGCCCGAGCTGGGCACCCGCATCCCCACGCAGCGCCTGTCCCGGGAGTGATCAGCCCGGCGCCGCGCGGCCCGGCCGGCCCGGCAGCCACGCAAGGGTGACAGTCATTCACTCTGTGTGATGCCCGAATTCCCATCTTTCCCGGGGTGCGCGAGGCGGACGAGCATGGACGGGGCAGAATGGGGTGGTGCAGATCTCCGCGCGTGGCGACTACGCAGTGCGGGCGGCGCTGAGCCTGGCCCACGCCTACCCGGCCCTGATGTCCGCCCAGGCCATCGCCCAGGACCAGGACATGCCCCGGAAGTTCCTCGAGGCGGTCCTGGCCGATCTGCGCCGCGCCGGCGTCGTGCGCGCCCAGCGGGGCGCCGAGGGTGGCTACACATTGTCACAGCCACCCCGCGACGTGACGATCGGCCAGATCCTGCGCGCCGTCGACGGCCCCCTCGCCGGGGTCCGCGGCCTGCGCCCGGAGGAGACCCGCTACACCGGCGCGGCCGAGAACCTGCCCAACCTGTGGGTCGCCGTCCGCTCCGCCGTGCGTGAGGTCGTCGACGAGGTCAGCCTCGCCGAGCTGCTCAGCGGGCGCATGCCGGCGCACGTCCGCAAGCTCACGACCCGCCCGGACGCCTGGCAGCCCCGCTGACCGCCCGCCCGGCGCCACGATCGCGAGCGGCCGGGCGAAGCATGGCGCCGGCCCGGGGTCAGCAGCGCGGATCGAAAGCGCCAGCGCGGATCAAAAGCGCGAGCAAGCAACAAGGCGTGAGCGCGCATCGAAAGCGCGAGCGCGGGCCGAGGGCGCGAGTCACGGCGCGCCGAGAGCGCGAGCCGGAGGGCACGGCGCGAGCGCGAGCCGGAGGGCAAGGCAGGGCGCGAGCGCGAGCCGGAGGACAAGGCAGGGCGCGCGCCCGCGTCCGAACGCGTTTCAGAAAATCGGACACCGGGAATTGCGAGGACAACTGGCGATTCCCGGAAGGATCCCCCGATGGCCATCATGTTCCGTAGCCGTAAGAAGTTCGGTCCGCTGATCCTGAACTTCACGCAGAACGGCCTCTCCTCCTGGACGATCAAGATCGGTCGCTGGTCCTGGAACTCCAAGGCCAAGGCCCACCGCGTCGATCTCCCCGGCCCGCTGTCGTGGAAGCAGGACAAGTCCTCGTCCCGCTCCTGACCGGCACCGGCACGACCACGACGGCTCCGGCGGCACCCTCCCCCGCCCCGGAGCCGTCGGCCTGCCGGCAGCAGAACCACAGGCAGCCCCCGGAGAGGCCGGGACCAGGGCGGCGGTCACCCCGCGCTGATCACCACGTCGCCCCCGAGCCGCCCGTGTGCCGGCTCCCGTGTCACGGCCCCGGCGTCGATCAGGGCGTGCAGCACCCGTGTGGCGTCGGCCGCCCGGTACACCGTCTCGGTCAGCGCGAACGTCCGCAGCTCCGTCACCGTCGCCGCCCCGTGCGACTCGAGGTGGCGCAGCAGCTCCCGGCGCAGGGGACCCGGGTGCGGGGTGAGCGAGATGTCCATCAGGTGCCGCTCCGGGTCCTCCGGGTCGCGGTAACGCACCCCGGCGAACTCGTCCACGGCCCACAGCAGGTCCTTGAAGGATTCGAGGCTCTTGCCGAGCGTGGTGGCGTACACCATGGTCTGTCCGGGCTCCTCGGACGTCGCCAGCTCGACCGCCGCGACCAGCGGGAACCCGGCGTCGTGCAGCACCGCGCGGAAGTCCGCCGCCGACGCGCCCGCGGGCAGCACGACCAGGGCCTCCGCCGGCTTTCCCCCGGCCAGGGCCGCCATCGTGGCCGCTGCGGGCGGCACCGTCGCGCTCGCGTCCACAAAACCCAGCAGGGGTACGCGCACCGCCCCGCCCGCCTTCAGCGCCACTCCCAGCCGCTCCTCCGTGCCGCCGCCGATCGCGTGCAGGATCAGTCCCGCGGCCGAGGGCGGCTCGGGAAGCCGTGGCACCTCGCGACCGAGGGCGATCATGGTGAGCTCGCGGCCCCGGACCAGGTCGGACTGCTCGGTGAAGACTCCCAGCGCCGCCTCGGCCAGCTCCGGCGCCGCGTCGGCGTGTCCGTGCACATAGGCGGCCCGGCGTCCCCGGTGGAGGGCCGTGGGTACCCAGGTCTCCAGGTGCCGCACGAGGATCTCGCGTTTGACGGCGGCGAGGCTGTCGGAAGTCATCCCTGAGTTCTACCGTGCGGACCGGCCGGCACCCACCTCGGCCACCCGGCTGTCCCCTTCTCATCATGTGCGACGCAGCGCGGGACTTGTACCGACCGTGGCTGAGCAAGCACTATGGGGCACGTGCCCCCTGCCCTCATCGAAGCCACCGCCCGGGCGCAGACGCTCACCGCCGAAGGTGACCTCACCGGCGCACGGGACGTCCTGGCCGGCGCGCTGGATCCGGCGGAGTCCGATCCGCATCGTGCCACGCCGGATCTTGCCCTCGCCGCGGCCCTGCAAGCACGCATTCTCGTCGCCCTCGGCGACGCCCACGGGGCACAGACGTGGGCCGGTTTCGCCCATGCCGCCGAGGAACACCTGCACGGCCCGGCGGACGAGCGCACCATCGCCGCGGCGGCCACCCACGCCGCCGTCCTGCACCGGGTCGGCAGTCACGGCCGGGCCGTCCCGCTCTACCGTGACCTGGTCGCCCGGCTGACCGAACGCGACGGTCCGCTCTCCGGCCGCGTCCTCGCCGCCGAGGCCGACCTGGCCACTGCCGAGCACGCCGCCGGCCAGTGCACGACCGCCCGCAACCGCCTGCACGACGCCTGGATGCGCCACACCCGGCAGCACGGCGAGGCCTCCGCGCCGGGCATCAAGATGCTGGCCCGCCTCGGCGCCATGGAACGCGAGTGCGGCCGCACCGCCGACGCCACCGCCCACCTCACCCGCGCCCAGGAGCTGTGCGCCCGGCACCTCCCCGCCGACCATCCCCTGGCCCAGCAGGTCGCCCGCCTCGCCGGTGCCGCCCCCTCCGGCCGCCACGTGTGCGGGCGGGTGCAGCGCTCCACCGGCCCGGCCGCCGAGGACCCGGCCGCGCGGCCCAAGACCCCGGGGATCGCCCGCACCCCCGCGACCACTCCCCCCACCCATCCCGTACGCCATCAGCCCGCGGCCCCCGGCCCGCGCGACCTGCCCGCGGAGCAGCCCGGCGAGCCGCACCCGCCGGTCCCGAAGCAGATCGACCCGACCGTCACCGAGCAGTGGGAGGCGGACGAACCCGAGCCCGCGCCCGCCCAGGCGCTCTACGTCCCGAAGCAGGCGACCGTCGCGGCGCCCCCGGCGGACCCGCCCCGCTGGCCGTCCCAGGGCCACGTCGCCCAGGCCCTCGCCGCCCAGCAGCCGGCCACATCGCCGTCCGACCTGCACGAACCCGGCGTACAGGAGAAT
>NZ_JAUQWH010000081.1 GCF_030757795.1 Actinoplanes oryzae | reverse complement strand
TCGCGGCCGTGCCGAAGCCGAGGCGCCTCCGCCGAACGAGAAAGGCCGCGCACCGTGCCGCGTACCCCCCGCCTCGTCCTAGCCGCGCTGGTCGCCGTCGTCATGACCACGGCCGGCTGCACGCTGCCGGCGTTCGCGCCCGGCGATGTCGACCGGGCCGCGCCCACGAGCGGGAGCAGCTCGGCGCCGGCCGCCGCCCCGGGGACCCAGGCGCAGTGGACGCCCTGCCCCGAGGTGCCGGAGGAGCTGATCGGGCGCGGCGCCGCCAACATGACGTACGAGTGCGCCACGGTCGCCGTCCCGCGGAACTGGAGTGCGCCGCAGAGCGGTCAGACGTACGACATCGCGATGATCCGCATCCGGTCGAGCACGCAGACCGACCGGATCGGGTCGCTGCTGATCAACCCGGGTGGGCCCGGCGGGTCGGGCATCGAGACGGCGGTCTACCTGTCGTACGGGCAGGCGCTCGGCGGGTTGCCGTCCGAGGTGACCGACAAGTTCGACATCGTGGGCTTCGACCCGCGGGGCGTCGGCAAGTCGAGCCCCGTGAAGTGCATCTCGGCCACGGACGAGGACGCGTCCTTCGCGGCGCCGCCGGACCCGCAGTCGGAGGCCGGTTTCCAGGAGGTCGTCGGGATCAGCAAGCGGATCGCCGAGGGCTGCGCCCAGAAGTACGGCGAGCAGCTCACGAACTTCAGCACCGAGCAGGCCGCCCGGGACATGGACGCCATCCGGACCGCGGTCGGCGACGAGAAGACGACGTATCTGGGGTTCTCGTACGGGACGCTGCTCGGGGCGACGTACGCGCAGCTCTATCCTGACAAGATCCGCGCGCTCGTGCTCGACGGCGCGATCGACCCCGCGCAGGACACCGTGGCGGCGTCGGAGACGCAGGCCAAGGGCTTCGAGCGGGCGTTCACCAACTTCACCACCTGGTGCAAGGCCACCCCGGACAAGTGCCCGATCGCCGCCGACCCTCGCAAGGCGGTCACCGACGCGCTCGCCAAGGCGGAGGCTTCCCCGGTACGCGGGGCGGACGGGCGCGAGGCGACGTCCGGCTGGGTGTTCCTGTCCGTGGTGTCGTCGCTCTACACCGAGACCGGCTGGCAGCAGCTCGCCAAGGCGATCGCCGATCTGCAGTCCGGCGACGCCGAGGGGGTCTTCGACCTCGCCGACCAGTATGCGGACCGGCGCCCCGACGGCACCTACTCGAACCTCTTCGACGCCAACTTCGCCGTGAACTGCGCCGACACCGACGAGACCCTGACCGTCGACCGGATCCGCCAGCTCCAGGGCGAGTGGCGCACGAAGTACCCGCTGTTCGGCGGCTCGATGGCGCTCGGGCTGCTGACGTGCTCCTTCTGGCAGGGCAAGCGCGACCCCTACCCGACGGGCGCGGCCACGGGCGCCCCGCCGATCGTGGTGGTGGGCACGACCGGCGACCCGGCCACGCCCTACGAGAACACGGCCAAGCTCGCGTCGATGCTGGGCACCGGCCGCGTGCTGACGTGGGAGGGCGAGGGCCACACCGCGTACCCGAGCACCCAGTGCATCGTCACCGCCGTCGACCGCTATCTGATCAACCTCGAGGTTCCGCAGGAGGGCTTGCGCTGCCCCGCCCGATGACCCGCCGCCGGTAAAAGGCGGAGCCCCGCAAAAGGAGCAGTCGCGCGGTCAGCGGGGCAGGACGCCCGGGCTACGAGCGGTCAGCGCTGCTCACGAGCCCGGCGGGTCGGGCGGTCAGCTGCCGGGGACATGCTCCGAGGCCGGGCGGGAGTCGCCGGGCGGGGTGATGCCTTCGCGCTCGGCCAGGGCTTCGAGGAGGCGGCGGACCTGGCGGAGGTTGTTCTTCAGCTCCTCCTGCTCCTCGTGGCGGAAGGCGTCCGTGTCGACGATCAGCTTGCTGGCGAAGTGCGCGGTGATCAATGGCACGACCACCAGCACCATGACCGAGATGAGCAGCGCCGCCATGAGGCGGCCCGGGAAGGTCTCGGGCGAGATGTCGCCGTAGCCCACCGTCGACGCGGTCACCACGGCCCACCAGATCGCGTCGCCGAAGGTGGCGTCCGGCTCGAAGATCCGGTAGAGCACGCTGCTGACCGCGATCAGCAGGGCGTACGACAGAATCAGCGTCCGCGGCGAGTTGGCGAGCCACACCAGCCCGCGGTAGATCGCCCGGAACGGCGCAAGCAGCATCCCCATCCGGTCATGGTGCAGGATGGGACCGTGTCCGATCTCTCCTTCCGAACGGCGGACCGCGCCGACGTACCGGTGATCCTTGACCTGATGAACGGTGGAGCCGTCGAGCCCGGGGCGGTGCCCGAGAGCGTGGACGAGGGCCATTGGGCGGCCTTCGAGGCCATCGACGCCGACCCTCGCAACGAGCTGATCGTCATGGAACGGGCCGGCGAGGTCGTGGCCACGTGCCAGCTCACGTTCATCCCGTCGCTGATCCGGGGCGGGGCGGAGCGGCTCACCGTCGAGTCGGTGCACGTACGGGCGGATCTGCGGGGTCAGGGCCTGGGCCGGCAGCTGATGGAGTGGGTCGAGCAGCAGGCCCGCGAGCGGGGTTCCGGCGTCATCCAGCTGACGTCCAACAGGCGGCGCACCGAGGCGCACCGCTTCTATGCGCGGCTCGGCTATCAGGACAGCCACGTGGGGTTCAAGAAGCCTCTCTAGGCCGGTCCCTGTCCTTGGACGGCTGCACCCGCTTGGGCTCGCCGGGCATCTTGGGGTGGTCGGGCGGGTAGGGCAGGTCGCCGAGGCCGTCGCGCTCGAACCATTCCAGCAGGGGCGTGATGTCGTACGCGACGTCGTCGATGCCGGCGTGCGCGTCCCCGGCCGTGGCCAGCCGGGGCGGCACGGTGCGCAGGTCGAAGTCGTCCGGCTCGATGTCGGGGAGCTCGTCCCAGGTGACCGGCGTCGACACGGTCGCCCGCGCGTTGGCCCGCAGCGAGTAGGCGCAGGCGATCGTCCGGTCGCGCGCCATCTGGTTGTAGTCGAGGAACACCCGTTCGCCGCGCTCCTCCTTCCACCACGACGTGGTGATGCGGGACGGGCTGCGCCGCTCGACCTCGCGGGCCAGGGCGATGGCGGCGTAGCGGACCTGGACGAAGGACCAGGCGGGCTTGATGCGTACGTAGATGTGCACCCCGCGCCCGCCGGAGGTCTTGGGCCAGCCGGTCCAGCCGAGGTCGCTCAGCACCTCGCGGACCACGCCGGCGGTGTGCACCACGTCGCCGAAGCCGGTGCCCGGCTGCGGGTCGAGGTCGATGCGCAGTTCGTCGGGCTGGTCGGCCGCGCCCGCGCGCACGGGCCACGGGTGGAAGACGACCGTGCCCATCTGGGCGGCCCAGGCGACGTGGGCGAGGTCGGCGGGGCAGAGTTCCTCGGCCGTACGCCCGGAGGGGAACGTGACCGTCGCGGTCTCCACCCACGGGGGCACCCCGCGCGCCGGGATGCGCTTCTGGAAGAAGGTCTCGCCGTCGAGGCCGTCCGGGAAGCGCTGGAGGGTCGTCGGCCTGTTCCGCAGCGCGCGCATGATGCCGTCGCCGGCCGCCAGGTAGTACTCGAAGACGTCCCGCTTGGTGAACCCCCGGCCCGGGAACATCACCCTGTCGGGGCTGGTGAGCCGGACCTGGTGACCGGCGACCTCGATCTCCTGAGCCGGCGTGCGGGAAGCTGCCATGGCACGACCATACGGAGAAACGGCGACGGCCGCCCTCCCCTCGGCGGGAGAGCGGCCGTCCGTGTCGCGGAAGATCAGGCCTTGCGGCGACGGCCGTAGAGCACCGCACCGGCGCCGGCGACCAGGAGGGCGCCACCGACGGCGGCGGTCAGGCCCAGCGGCGCACCGGTCAGCGGCAGCGTGCCACCCGCGCTCACGCCGCCACCGGGCGTGCTCTCGGACGGGCTCGGCGCGGGCGAGGTCGCGGGGAGCTCGCCGCCCGGCGGGACGGTGTCGACGCTGGCGGTCGGCGTGGACGGGGACGGCGAGACCGTCGTGGGCGTGGTGGTCGGCGGCGTGGTGGTCGGGCTCTCGCTGCCGTAACCCTGCTGGCCCCGGGTGGGGGTGTCGCTGTCGGGCGCCTCGCCGCCGTAGCCGTCAGCGTCGTCGCGCTGGTCGTCGGCGGACGGCGTCGTCATGACGGCCGGGTGTGCCACCCGGGCGGTGTCGTCACCGGTCGCCGCGGCGGGCGCTCCGGTGAAGGCCAGGGCGGCGAGGGCGGTGACACCGGCCACGGGCAGTCCAGCGGCCAGCCGGCGCGCAAAACTCATGAGGAGAATCCGTTCTGTTGCGGTACGTCCGTATGGTCCGGAGGAGTTTAGCGTCTTATGCCCGAATTGCACGCAACGCCTCCCCCCTCGACCAACTCCGTCCCGCCAGGAAGGACACGACCGGCCACCGGCCGGAAGCACGGAAGGCAGCGACGAAGGACACCGGACGCCCGCGCCGCCCCGAAGTACCGTTGAGCGCATGGCAACTGACGGAACCACCCTGCCGACGACCGAGGACGAGTGGCGGGTCCGCCTGACCCCCGACGAGTTCCGCGTCCTGCGGCAGGCCGGCACCGAGCGGCCCTGGTCCGGCGAGTATGTGAACACCAAGACCGAGGGCATGTACCAGTGCCGCGCCTGCGGCGCCGACCTCTACCCCAGCGACACCAAGTTCGACAGCCACTGCGGGTGGCCGTCCTTCGACGACACCATCCCGGGCGCCGTCAAGGAGATCGACGACTACAGCCTCGGCATGGTGCGCACGGAGATCCGCTGCGCGCGCTGCGACAGCCACCTGGGTCACGTCTTCCGCGGCGAGATGATGACGCCGAAGAACACGAGGCACTGTGTGAACAGCCTGTCGATCAAGCTCGACCCGAAATAAGGATCAAGCTCGGCTCGAAACACGAATCGAACTCGGCTCGACCAAGCATCAAGCTCGGCTTGACACCAAGGATCGAGCTCGGCCTGAAACCCAGGATCGAGCTCGGTTTGCAGCAAGGATCAAGCTCGGCTCCAGGCAAGGATCGAGCCGGACGCGAAGCAAGGATCAAGCCGGACGCGAGGTGACCGGATTCGGCTGCGTCGCCCACCACTCGGACGGCACCATCTCGTAGACCTCCTGCGCGATGTCCCGGAGGTGCTCTGCCGTCTTGTGCCCGTGGTGGGCGTCCGCGAGACCCTTGAGCCGCACGTACCACTCGGCCAGCTGCTCCACATTGACGGAAACCTGATAATCCATAAGCGCAGAGTAATCCGGAATCGCGGGACCTTCGGCCCTGCCTCGCCGTGGCCGGGCCGGGCACAGTGAGGATCGTTCAGCGCGGCCGAGGCCGGCCCTGGACGAACCTCAGTGGATGCCGCGCCGCTCACATCGACAGACCCCGGCGGCCGGACCGAAAACAAGGCTGGCAGGGTGGAGAGCGTGCGGAAGCGGGTTGCGGTCATCGGCGGCGGCATAGCCGGGCTCGCCGCGGCGGTCCGGGTCCGTGACCGGGCGCCGGCCGACACCGAGATCATCGTGTACGAGCAGAGCGGCCGGCTGGGCGGCAAGCTGCGCACCGGCGAGATCGCGGGCACCCAGGTCGAGCGGGGCGCCGAGTCCATGCTCATGAGCTCGCCCGACGGCGGCGAGTCGGCGGCGGTCACGTTCGCGCGGCGGCTCGGGCTGGGCGACCAGCTGGTGCACCCGGCGGCGATCCCGGCCGCCCTGGCGATCGGCGGCGCGCTCGAGCGGGTCCCGGGCGGGACCCTGGTGGGCGTACCCGGCGATCTGAGCAAGCTGGGCACTGTCGCGCAGCCGGCGACGGAGGCCGACCGCGACGAGGGCCGCCCGCTGCTCGCCGAGGGTGCGGACGTCGCCGTGGGCGAGCTGGTCCGGGCCCGCTACGGCGACCAGGTGGCCGACCGGCTGGTCGACCCCATGCTGGGCGGGGTGTACGCGGGCCGCGCCGACCGCCTCTCCCTCGCCACCACGATGCCCGCCCTCGCCCGCACCGCCCGCGTCGAGCACACGCTGCAGGGTGCCGTCCGCGCCGCGCAGCAGGCCTCCGTCCGCGTCCCCGGACGACCGATCTTCGCGGCGCTCCGGGGCGGCATGAGCAGCCTGATCGGCGCGGCAGCCGCGGCCAGCGGCGCCCGGATCAGCCTCGGCCTGCCCGTCCGCGAGCTGACCCGCACCGCCCACGGCTGGCGCCTGCTGCTCGGGCCGGTTCCGGAGCCGCAGGTCGACGACGTCGACGCGATCGTCCTGGCCGTGCCCGCCCGCCCCGCGGCCCGCCTCCTCGCCGGCGTCGACCTCACCGCGGCCGCCGAGGTGGAGACCCTCGACTACGCGAGCGTGGCGCTGGCGGCGTTCGCGTTCCCGGCCGGCACCGAGCTGCCCGGCCTCTCCGGCTTCCTGGTGCCGCCGTCCGAGGGGACATTGGTCAAGGCGGCCACCTTCTTCACGAGCAAGTGGCCGCATCTGGCGCGCGAGGACGGCCCGGTCGTCGTCCGCGTCTCGCTCGGCCGCGCCGGGGAGGAGGGGCGCCTGCGGTACGACGACGCGGTGCTCGCCGCGACCGCCCGCACCGAGCTGGCCCGCCTCCTCGGGCGCGAGCTGCCGGCACCGGTCGCCGGCTGGGTGCAGCGCTGGGGCGGCGGCCTCCCGCAGTACGCTCCCGGGCACCTCGACCGGGTCAGCCTCGCCCGTGCGGCGCTCGGCGAGCACCCGGGGCTGGCGCTGGCCGGCGCCGCGTACGACGGCGTGGGCGTGCCGGCCTGCGTGGCCAGCGGCGAGAAGGCCGCCGACGACGTCCTGAAACACTTGGAGGAACGATGAGCGACGAGGCGCAGACGAACGCCGCCCGGATCAAGGAACTGAACGCGACGATCCGCTACACCATGTGGTCGGTGTTCCGGGCCACCGCGCCCCTGCCCGCCCTGCGCGACGAGCTGGCGACCGAGGTGGACACCCTCTTCGCCCAGCTGGCCGGCAAGGACGTCACGGTCCGCGGCACGTACGACGTCTCGGGCCTGCGCGCCGACGCCGACGTCATGGTCTGGTGGCACGCGGAGACGTCGGACGCGCTGCAGGACGCCTACAGCTTGTTCCGGCGTACGGCGCTGGGCCGGCACCTCACGCCGGTCTGGTCCAACATGGCGCTGCACCGGCCGGCCGAGTTCAACAAGAGTCACCTGCCGGCGTTCCTCGCCGACGAGACGCCGCGCGACTACATCTCGGTCTACCCGTTCGTCCGCTCCTACGAGTGGTACCTGCTGCCCGACGAGGAGCGCCGCGCCCTGCTCGCCGAGCACGGCAAGATGGCCCGCCCCTACCCGGACGTGCGCGCCAACACGGTGGCGTCGTTCTCGCTCGGCGACTACGAGTGGGTCCTCGCCTTCGAGGCCGACGAGCTGCACCGCATCGTCGACCTGATGCGCGACCTGCGGGCCTCGGGCGCGCGCCGGCACGTCCGCGAGGAAGTGCCCTTCTTCACCGGCCGTCGCCGCTCGATCACCGAGATCGTCGCGAGCCTCCCGTAAGAAGCCCTCGTAAGAAAGCCTCCGTAAGAGAGCCCTTCCCGAAGGAGCCCCTTCCGAAGGGACACGCTCTCGAAGGGCCGCGCTCCCGAGGGGCACGCTCCCCGAGGACCGCGCTGTCCAAGGACCGCGCTGTCCAAGGACCGCGCTGTCCAAGGACCGCGCTGTCCAAGGGCCGCGCTGTCCAAGGACCGCTCTAGGGACGGGCCATGGGGACGTGCGGAATGCCGTCCTCCACGAACGAGGGGCCGGCCGGCTCGAAGCCGAAGCGGGCGTAGAAGCCCGTCAGGTGCGCCTGGGCGTCGAGCACGGCCGGCCTGTTCCCGATCACGGTGAGCGCATGCTCCATGAGCCGGCTCCCGAACCCGCCCTGGCGCGCGGCCGGCGCCGTCACGACCCGGCCGATCCGCTCGGTGTCGCCGTCGTCGAGGATCCGCAGGTACGCCAGGATCTCGTCGCCCCGCGTCAGCCACACGTGCCGGGTGCCCGGCTCGGTGTCCCGCCCGTCGATCTCCGGGTACGCGCACTTCTGCTCCACCACGAACACGTCCACCCGCAGCTTGAGCAGGGCGTACAGGGTCACGGTGTCCAGGTTCGCGAAGGATGAGACGCGAATCTCCTCATGTGCTTCCGGTCGCATGAAAACCACTTTATGCGTCACTTCTCGTACCCTCAGGCGTTGGCCACACAGGAGCCCGCCACCCTGGGAGCGAAAATGATCAAGCGGAGCAAGCTGTTCGGGAACAAGACCCGGGTGACGTTCTGCCTGCCGAGGAACACCCCGCCCGGCAAGGTGAGCGTGGTGGGCACCTTCAACGACTGGGAGCCGGGCGCGCACGAGCTCAAGGACCGCCGCGACGGCACGCGCACGATCACGCTGCGTCTCGACCCGGGCCACTACCGCTTCCGCTACCTGGCGACCGACGACGTCTGGCTCGACGACGAGCAGGCCGACGCGGTCGGCCCCCAGGGCAGCGAGCTGCACCTCTAGACCGCGTTTCGCCACGCGACTCCCGGGCACGACTTAGTTTTGGTTGATTTGACAATCAAAGCTGAGGGGAAAAGTCACGTGGCGAACGTCAAGCTGTCGATCATCTACTACTCGTCGACCGGCACTATCCACGGCATGGCGGAACGGCTGCAGCAGGCGGGCGAGAAGGCCGGCGCCGAGGTGCGCCTCCGGCAGGTCGCCGAGCTCGCGCCGCAGGAGGCGATCGCCTCGAACGCGGCATGGAGCCAGCATTTCGACCGCACCAAGGACGAGCCGAAGGCGACCGCGGACGACATCGTCTGGGCCGACGCGGTGCTGTTCGGCAGCCCGACCCGGTACGGCAACGTGGCGAGCCAGCTCAAGCAGTTCCTCGACACGCTCGGCCCGCAGTGGGCGCAGGGGCAGCTGGCCGATAAGGCGTACGCGGGCTTCACCGCCTCCCAGACGGCCCACGGCGGCCAGGAGTCGACGCTGCTCGCGCTCTACAACACGATCCACCACTTCGGCGGCATCCTGGTCACGCCCGGCTACACCGACCCGCTGAAGTTCGCCGACGGCAACCCGTACGGCGTCTCGCACGTCACGGGCCCCTCGAACGACGCGCCCCTGACCGACGCCGAGACCGCGGCCCTCGACCACATGGCCCAGCGGATCGTGTCCGTCGCCGCGAAGCTCAAGAACTGACATATTTCCGACCGCCCGTCCTCACTCTTCGGAGTGGGGACGAGCGCGCTCCCCGCCGCCGCCGGTGGCAGACTGTCGCCGTGGTCAAGAAGTTCGATGCGGATTTGTCCGGCGCGCAGTGGCGCCGCAGTGCATCCTCCGAGGGTGCGGCCGTCGAGGTCGCCCTGCTGGAGGAAGGGGTCGCCGTGCGCGACTCCCGGTCCCCCGACGGGGACGTTCTCTTCTTCACGCCGGCCGAGTGGGACGCCTTCGTGGGCGGGGCCAAGGACGGCGAGTTCGACCTCTGACAACACCCGTTGCTTTCGGGCATATCAACCCGAACAACCTTCGGTTTCCTCTACCGTCACTTCCATGAGCGAATACCAGAGTTCTGACCTGCTGAAGAAGGTGGAGCGGTACGAGGCTGCCGTCAAGGAGCTCGCCGCCGCGCACGAGGAAGTCAAGAACGTCCTCATCGAGGCCATCCTGTTCGACCGCTGGCAGATGCTCGGCGCCCAGCTCGGCTTCTCCACCGACGCCGCCCCGGCCGCGGGCCAGGCCGGCGACAAGGAGGAGCCGAACCGGGACCTCGCCCAGCTCAACCAGCAGATCTCGCAGATGAGCGAGGCCTGGGCCCGCTGACTGCTGATCACGGAGTGGCGCGACCTACGGCAGCGGGAGCGGCACGGTCCGGACCAGGTGCAGTGGCGGGACCTGAAGCGTCACGAGGGCTACGACCTGCGCGAGCGGGGCGGGCCCCAGCAGCAGAGACAGGACCAGATGTGAGCCGCGCCGCCCGGGCCCTTGACGGCCGCGGGCGGCCGGACGCGTTACCGTGACGGCCATGGCCGACACCCAGTACGAAGAGCTGTTGCGCCGGGTTCTCGAGACCGGCACCGCCAAGGACGACCGGACCGGCACGGGCACGGTCAGCCTCTTCGGCGAGCGCCTGCGCTACGACCTCTCGCGGGGCTTCCCGCTGATCACCACCAAGCGGGTGCACTTCAAGTCCGTGGCCGTCGAGCTGCTGTGGTTCCTGCGCGGCGACAGCAACGTCCAGTGGCTGCGTGACCAGGGCGTGACCATCTGGGACGAGTGGGCCGACGAGCGCGGCGAGCTCGGCCCGGTCTACGGCAAGCAGTGGCGCTCCTGGCCCACCCCCGACGGCGGCCATGCCGACCAGATCGCGGACGTGCTGGCCACCCTCAAGCGTGACCCCGACTCCCGGCGGATGATCGTCTCCGCCTGGAACGTCGCCCAGCTGCCCGAGATGGCCCTGGCGCCGTGCCACGCGATGTTCCAGTTCTACGTGGCGAACGGCCGGCTCTCCTGCCAGCTCTACCAGCGCAGCGCCGACATGTTCCTCGGCGTGCCCTTCAACATCGCGAGCTACGCGCTGCTCACCCAGCTGATGGCCGCGCAGGTGGGCCTCGAGCCGGGCGACTTCGTCTGGGTCGGCGGCGACTGCCACATCTACTCCAACCACGTCGAGCAGGTCCGGGAGCAGCTCACCCGCGACCCGTACGACTTCCCGACGCTCGAAATCGCCCAGCGCCCAAGCCTCTTCGACTACCGCTACGAAGACCTGACGCTCGTCGACTACAAGCACCACGCGGCGATCAAGGCTCCGGTGGCCGTCTGATGATCCACTTGATCTGGGCAGAGGCCCACAACCACGTCATCGGTACGGGCACCAGCATCCCGTGGCGCCTCCCGGAGGACCAGCAGCGCTTCCGCCGGCTCACCAACGGCTCGACCGTGGTCATGGGCCGGGCCACCTGGGAGTCGCTCCCGCCCCGCTTCCGGCCCCTCCCCGGCCGCCACAACGTGGTGCTCACCAGCCGGGAGAAGGTCGATGACGCCGAGGTCGCCGCCTCGGTCGACGAGGTCCTCGCCAAGTACACCGACTTCTGGGTGATCGGCGGCGCCGCGGTCTACGAGGCCTTCCTCCCGCACGCCGAGCACATCGCCCGGACGGTGCTGGATCTCGACGTGGCCGGCACGGTCCACGCGCCCGTCCCCGGACCGGAGTGGCAGCTCGACGCCGGGGAGTGGCACGTGTCGGAGGACGGCCTGCGCTACCGCTACGAGGACCTCTGCCGCTGACTCAGAGGGAGTGCACCAGCTCCACCAGGCGGGTCAGCACGTCCGGGTCGGTCTCGGGCATGACGCCGTGGCCGAGGTTGAAGACGTGCCCCCGCGCGGCCTTGCCCTCGGCCACCACGCGGCGGGTCTCGCGCTCGACGACCTCCCACGGGGCGAAGAGCACGGCCGGGTCCAGGTTGCCCTGCAGCGAGTGGTCCGGCCCGACGATGCCCGCCGCCCGGTCGAGCGGCGTGCGCCAGTCGACGCCCACGACATCGGCGCCCGCCTCGCCCATGGCTTCGAGGAGCACGGCCGTGCCGACCCCGAAGTGGATGCGGGGCACGCCGGCGTCCGCGAGGCCGTTCAGCACGCGCGCCGAGTGCGGCATCACGAACGTGCGGTAGTCGGCCTCCGACAGCGCGCCCGCCCACGAGTCGAACAGCTGGATCGCGCTGACGCCCGCGTCGACCTGCACGCGCAGGAAGGCGAGGGTGATGTCGGCGAGGCGCGCGCACAGCGTGTGCCAGAGCTCGGGGTCGCCGTACATCATGGCCTTGGTCTTGAGGTAGGTCCGCGAGGGACCGCCCTCGATCAGATAGCTGGCCAGCGTGAAGGGCGCCCCCGCGAAGCCGATCAGCGGCGTGGCGCCGAGCTCGGGCAGCAGCAGGCGCACCGACTCGGCGACGAAGTCGACCTGCCCGGGCGCCAGCGCCGGGAGCGCGGCGACGTCGGCCGCCGTGCGGATCGGGGCGGCGACGACCGGCCCGGTGCCCGCGACGATGTCGAGGTCGACCCCGGCGGCCGCCAGCGGCACGACGATGTCGCTGAAGAGGATGGCCGCGTCGACGCCGTGGCGGCGGACGGGTTGCAGGGTGATCTCGGTGACCAGCTCGGGGCGGCGGCAGGACTCCAGCATGCCCACGCCGGCCCGGATCTTGCGGTATTCCGGCAGCGAGCGGCCGGCCTGCCGCATGAACCAGACCGGGGTGTGGGGCACGTCCTGCCCGCGACAGGCGCGGACGAGGGCGGAGTCGGCGAGAGAGTTGGTCACCCGCCACATCGTGCCACGTGAGTGAACCGGCCCGTGCGGCGCGCCGCGCACGGCGGCGAGGCAGTGATCGGCATAGGCTTCCTCCCATGCCGCCCGCATCCGCTCCCCCCGAGGCGTTCGCGCGCGCCGTGGCCGGGTTGCGGGCCGCCGCGCCGCGCGAGGAGATCCTGCTGGAGGAGATCCAGGCCCCGCAGCGCCTGGCGCCCTACGCGTTCGCGCTCAGCGCCACCGTCCTGCGCGACGGCGACGAGGTGGCCAGCGGCCGGCTGATCCTGCTGCACGAGCCCGCGGGCCACGACGCGTGGCGGGGCACCCTGCGCCTGGTGACGCTCATCACTGCCGAGCTGGAGGAGGAGCTGTCCGGCGACCCGCTGCTGCCCGAGGTCGCGTGGACGTGGCTCATCGACGGGCTCGATCACCAGGAGGCGGCGTACACGGCGATCGGCGGCACCATCACCCGCACGGAGTCGACGCGCTTCGGCGAGCTGGCCGGCCCGGCGCCCACGGCCGACCTGGAGATCCGCGCGTCGTGGACCCCGACCTCGGACGATCTCGGGGCGCATCTGCAGGGCTGGTGCGAGATGCTGGCGTCGACCGCGGGGCTGCCGCCCCCGGGCATCACGGCCTTCAACCGTCAGCGCGCGTCGACTCCTTAGCCGGCCGGCCGCCGTAGAGCGGGAGCAATTGCTCGTACGCGGACAGGACCTCGGGCGGCACGTCGACAGCAGCCTGGAACCCCCGCGCCGGATAGTCGATCAGCCGCGGCACCTCGCCCATGAGCAGCGTGATGCAGTGCCCGACGTCCCAGGCGCCCCAGTGCGGTGTGCCCGCATAGGCCGCCCCGGCGAAGCGCGGCCGCGTCCCCGCGAAGTTGATCACCTCGGGGCTGCCGAGCGTCCACACGTGCCGGGTGACCGCGTCCATCCGCTGCTGCATGGCGGCGTCCTGCACGAGGATCATCCGCGACGGCGTGATGCCCGCGTCGCGCAGCACCCGCTCGGCGAAGGTGATGTTGTTCCCGCAGTTGGTCGAGGAACGCTCCAGCAGGCAGCCGGTGATCCCGTGCACCTCGGCCAGATAGGCGGCCATCAGGTCGGCCTCGGTGGCCCCGCTCAGCGACGGATACCGCCTGGCCACCGCGGCGCGCAGCATCGGCGTCGTGTGCCCGGCCCCGCCGACCAGCAGCACATGCCGGACGGTGCCGCCTTTGAGGTGATCGGCCACCACGTCCCAGCCCGGCGGTGGGCATCCGCCGAAGAGGATGAGCACATCGGCGGGCGGCAACGCCGGCACGTCGCGGCGGCCGAGGTAAGCGGCAAGCGTGTTCAGCACACGTCGAACGTGTCACACGCCGTCTTGATCGGCACCGCCAGCCCGATGCCCTCCGCGTCCCGGGCCTTGGCCGTGGCCAGCCCGATGACCTCGTCGGCGCCGTTCACCACGGGACCGCCCGAATTGCCCGGGTTGATCGGCGCGTCGAACTGCAGCGACGGGCCGTCGTCGGAGGTGGCCCGGTTCGCGCTGACCACGCCGGTGGTGACGGTGTCCTCCAGCCCGAGCGGGCTGCCCACGACCACCACCTGCTGGCCCGGCTTCGCGGCGGCCCCGGCGACCGCCAGCCCGGCGATCTCCTTGTTCGCCCGCAGCAGCGCCAGGTCCTTGCTCTCGCTGACCTTCACGATCGTGGCCGACACCTCGGTCTTGCCCCGCTCGAGGAAGACCTTCTTGGTGCCGGCGTCCCACACGGACTCGACCACGTGGAAGTTGGTGAGCAGGTTCGTCTTGCCGTCCTCCGGGTCGCCGACCGCGAACGCCGTACCCGTGAAGTCGCCCGCCCGGACCCGGAACACGCTGGGCAGCACCTTCGACGAGATCGCCTCGGGGTCGAAGACCCCCGCGAGCTGCTGCTCCAGCTTCTCGGCGCGGTCGGCCAGCGCGGTCTCCCGCTGCTGCGAGGCGGTGAGCTGGTCGGTGAGGCGGGTGTCGTTGTGCTCCATGCGCCAGGCGAGGAACCCGCCCCCGCCGAGCAGGAGCAGCGCGAGCAGGGCGGGCGCCAGCCGGCCGCGGCGGCGCGGCTCGAGGGGCTCACTGACCACCGGGTACGGGTCCCGCCCGCTCGGCGACACCAGGTACGGCCCCGGCTCGCGGCGCGCCGGCCGCGGATGACCGATCGGCTGCGCCTCCAGCGGGGGCAGCTGGTGCGGCGCGATCGGCCGGCGGGAGGCGGTGGACCACTCGCCGGACGGGTGGTCCGGCAGGCTGAGCAGCGGGTCCTGGGGTGGCCGGCGCTGGCTGGGCACCCCGAACGGGTCATAGGCGGTGGTCATGGGACTCCCGGTGTCGACTCCTGCTGCGCCGGGTAGTACGGACTGGATGGCGTCGCGGATGTGTCAGCGGCCACCTTTTCTTGAAGATGGTACAAAACGGGCACAAGTCGATCGAGCTTCGGCGCGCCGCCACCCGGCTGCACACACGGACTGACATACCCCCGTACGGTTACGGAGTGACCGACGAAGCACCCCTGACCCGTCGGGACGCGCCGGACCACGCCCACGACGGACCGCACGACGTGCCGCCCGACCCGACGTCTGGCGGTTCCGAGCCTGCCCGCACCTCTGTTCCGCTGACCGCGCCCCGCGAGGGCACGCCCCGTCCCGTGGAGACGGCCGACGAGCTCGCCGAGGTCGTGGCGCGCATGGCCGCCGGCTCGGGACCGGTCGCCGTCGACGCCGAGCGCGCGTCCGGCTACCGCTACACCCAGCGGGCCTATCTCGTGCAGCTGCGCCGGCAGGGCGCCGGCACCGTCCTGGTGGACCCCGTGCCCCTGGACGATCTGCGGACCCTCGATGCGGCGCTTGCCGACACCGAATGGGTCCTGCATGCTGCGAGCCAGGACCTCGCGTGCCTGGCCGAGGTGGGCATGAAGCCGCGGCGGCTCTTCGACACCGAGCTGGCCGCGCGGCTCGCCGGGTTCGAGCGGGTCGGCCTGGCGGCGCTCACCGAGCAGCTGCTCGGCTACTCGCTGGAGAAGCACCACTCGGCGGCGGACTGGTCCACCCGGCCGCTGCCCGAGTCCTGGCTCACCTATGCCGCCCTCGACGTCGAGCTGCTCACCGACCTGCGCGACCTGCTGGCGGCCGAGCTGGAGCGCCAGGGCAAGGCGGAATGGGCGGCCGAGGAGTTCGCCGCGCTGGTGGCGAGCGCCGACCGCCCGCCGCGCACCCGCCCGGACCCGTGGCGGCGCACCTCCGGCATCCACAAGGTGCGCGGCGCCCGCGCCCAGTCCCGGGTCCGCGCCCTCTGGTACGCCCGGGACGCCGTCGCCGCCCGCCGCGACTCGGCACCCGGCCGCGTCCTGCCCGACTCGGCGATCGTCGCCGCGGCCGAGCTGGACCCGAAGGACGAGCGCGCCCTGCTCGGCCTGCCCGGCTTCGGCGGCCGCTCGGTCCGCCGGCTGGCCCGGGTCTGGCTCGACGCCCTGGACAGCGCCCGCGCGCTCGCCGACGACGAGCTGCCGGTCAACCAGCCGGTCGAGGGGCCGCCCCCGCCGCACCGCTGGGCCGAGCGGGACCCGGTCGCCGCGGCTCGCCTGCAGCGCTGCCGCCAGGTCGTGATCGCCACGGCCGAGGCCCACACGCTGCCGCCGGAGAACCTGATCAGCCCGGACTTCATCCGCCGGCTGGCCTGGGCCCCGCCGGACGAGATCACGCCGCAGACGGTCGGCGACACGCTGCGCGGCTTCGGCGCGCGCACCTGGCAGGTCGGGCTCATCGCCGATCAGATCGCCGCGGTCCTCCCGGAGGCGCCGCCGGCCGCCGAGTGACAGGTTCGGGGAGTCTCTGGTTTCCGTGATTACTGGCGAGTAACATTGCCGTGTCGTAGGAGACTGCAAGGAGGCTCGTTGTGCCCCGAGTAAGTCGCGAGGTCGTCTTCGTGGACGGCGTCCGCACCCCGTTCGGCAAGGCCGGCGGCATGTACGCCGAGACCCGCGCCGACGATCTGGTGATCCGGTGCATCCGGGAGCTGATGCGCCGTAATCCGCAGCTCCCGCCCGAGAAGGTCGACGAGGTCGCCATCGCGGCCACCACGCAGACCGGCGACCAGGGCCTGACCATCGGGCGCACCGCCGCGCTGCTGGCCGGCCTGCCCAAGTCCGTGCCCGGTTACGCCATCGACCGCATGTGCGCCGGCGCCATGACCGCGGTAACCAATGTCGCCGGGGGCATCGCGATGGGGGCGTACGACATCGCCATCGCCGGCGGCGTCGAGCACATGGGCCACCACCCCATGGGCGAGGGCGTCGACCCGAACCCGCGCATCCTCGCCGAGAAGCTGGTCGACCCGTCGGCGCTCGTCATGGGCAGCACGGCGGAGAACCTGCACGACCGGCTGCCGGGCATCACGAAGGAGCGCTCCGACGCGTACGGGCTGGCGTCGCAGGAGAAGACCGCCAAGGCGTACGCGAACGGGAAGTTCCAGCCCGACCTGGTGCCCGTCGCGATCCGCAGCACCGAGCAGGGCTGGGGTCTCGCCACGGTCGACGAGGCGCCGCGCGAGACCTCGATGGAGAAGCTGGCCACGCTCAAGACGCCGTTCCGCCCGCACGGCAAGGTGACGGCGGGCAACGCGGCCGGCCTCAACGACGGCGCCACCGCGGCGCTGCTGGCCGACGAGGAGACCGCCCGCGAGCTGGGCCTGCCCGTGGCGATGCGGCTGGTGTCGTACGGCTTCGTGGGGGTCGAGCCGGAGATCATGGGCTACGGCCCGATCCCGTCGACCGAGAAGGCCCTGCGGCTGGCCGGGCTGACCATCGATGACATCGGCCTGTTCGAGCTGAACGAGGCGTTCGCCGTGCAGGTGCTCGCGTTCCTCGACCACTTCGGCATCGCGGACGACGACCCCCGGGTCAACCCGTGGGGCGGCGCGATCGCCATGGGCCACCCGCTCGCGTCCTCCGGCGTCCGGCTGATGACCCAGCTGGCCCGCCACTTCGCCGAGCACCCCGAGGTCCGCTACGGCCTCACCGCCATGTGCATCGGCATCGGCATGGGCGGCACCGTGATCTGGGAGAACCCGCACTTCGAGGGAGCCGACAAGTGACATTGCCCGACTACCCCAACGAGGTTGTCACCCACGCCCTCGTGCGCGAGGTCCGGGTGCCCGGGCTCGACAAGCCCGCCGCCCTGATCACGCTCGACAACGGCTTCGACCACAAGAAGCCCAACAGCTTCGGACCGGCCGGCCTGCGGTCGCTCGACGAGGCGATCACCAAGGCCACCGAGGCGGATCCGGCGTTCATCGCGATCACCGGGAAGCCGTACATCTTCTGTGTGGGTGCCGACATCACCGGCATGCCCTTCATTACCGACCGCGATCAGGCGGTGGCCCTCGGCGAGCTGGGGCATCGCGTCTTCGCGCGGCTGCGGTCGAGTGAAATTCCGACATTTGCCTTCATCAACGGCGTGGCGCTCGGCGGCGGGCTCGAGGTGTCGCTGCACTGCCACTACCGCACGGTGTCCGGCGGCGCGGGCGCGCTCGGCCTGCCCGAGGTCGCGATCGGCCTGGTCCCCGGCTGGGGCGGCAGCCAGCTGCTCCCCAACCTGATCGGCGTCCCCGGCGCCGCGCAGGTCATCCTGCAGAACCCGCTCACCCAGAAGACGCTCAGGCCGAAGCAGGCCCGCGAGTTCGGCCTCGCCGACGCGCTGTTCGAGCCGGCCGACTTCCTGGAGAGCTCGCTGGCGTGGGCCGCCGGGGTCGTCAAGGGCGACGTGACCGTCGAGCGCCCCGAGGTCGACAAGGACATGTGGGAGGGCGTGCTCTTCTTCGCCAAGCAGCAGCTCGACGAGAAGCTGCACGGCGCGGTGCCCTCGGCCAACAAGGCCCTGGAGCTGCTCGCGCTCGCGAAGGACGCCTCATTCTCCGACGGTACGGCCGCCGAGACCGAGGCGCTCGCGGACCTGATCATGGGCGACGAGTCCCGCGCCAGCCTGTACGCCTTCGACCTCGTCCAGCGCCGCGCCAAGCGCCCGGTGGGCGTGCCGGACAAGTCCCTGGCCCGCAAGGTGACCAAGGTCGGCATCGTCGGCGCGGGTCTCATGGCCTCCCAGCTGGCGCTGCTCTTCGCCCGTCGCCTGCAGGTGCCGGTCGTGCTGACCGACATCGACCAGGCCCGGGTCGACAAGGGCGTCGATTACGTACGCGGCCAGATCGACAAGCTGGTGAGCAAGCGGCGGCTCGACGAGGGCACGGCGGCCAAGCTCCGCGGCCTGGTCAGCGGCTCGGTCGACAAGTCCGTCTTCGCCGACGCCGACTTCGTCATCGAGGCCGTCTTCGAGAACCTCGACCTCAAGAAGCAGATCTGGGCCGAGATCGAGAAGATCGTGGGCCCCGAGACGATCCTCGCCACCAACACCTCCTCGCTGTCGGTGACCGAGATGGCCGCCGACCTCGAGCACCCGGAGCGGGTCGTCGGCTTCCACTTCTTCAACCCGGTCGCCGTCCTCCCCCTGCTGGAGATCATCAAGGGCGGCCGCACCGACGACGCCACGCTGGCCACGGCGTTCGCGGTCGGCAAGGAGCTGCGCAAGTCGTGCGTGCTGGTCAAGGACGCCCCGGCGTTCGTGGTCAACCGCCTGCTCACCCGCTTCACCAGCGAGGTGTTCAGCGCGATCGACGCCGGCACCCCGCTCGAGGTGGTCGACACCGCCCTCGACCCGCTGGGCCTGCCCATGCGCCCGATCGCGCTGCTCCAGCTCGTCGGCCCGGCCGTCGCCGCCCACGTCGGCGAGACGCTGCACACGGCCTTCCCCGACCGCTTCGCCCTCTCCCCCAACCTGGCGAAGATCGTCGAGGCGGGCAAGCCGCTCATGGTCGACGACGAGATCAACCCCGAGGTGGTCGCGCTCATCGACGCCGGTTCCGCGCCGCTGACCGGTGACCAGGTACGCGAGAAGGCGCTCGACGCCCTCGCCCAGGAGATCCGCCTCATGCTGGACGAGGGCGTGGTGGCCGAGGTCCAGGACATCGACCTGTGCATGATCCTCGGCGCCGGCTGGCCGTTGCACCTCGGCGGCGTGTCCCCGTACCTCGACCGCAGCGGCACGTCCGAGCGGGTCACCGGCAAGCGCTTCCTCCCGCGGGGCGTCGCCAGCCTGCCCGTCTGACGTTTTTCCCCGGGGGCGACCCTAAAGTGGCGCCCCCGGGGCCCGATCTGTCAGATCGTGACGACGACCGAGAGCCGACCGCCCCGCTTCCGGGGCCGCCGCCGTCGGTCCGTCCCCCGCCTGCCGCGCATCGTCCTCGCCGCGGTCGCCGCGATCCTCGTCGTGGTCGCCGCGGTCGCTCTCCTGGGCCGCGGCCACACTTCCCCGTCGCCCGCCGCCGCGCCCTCCGCCACCGCGTCCGTGGCCCCGCCCGCCGCCGGTGACAACGTCATCAACGCCGACGGCGAGGTCGTCACCGACTCGCCCGTCAAGGCCGGCACCACGAGCAAGGGCACCACCACCACAAAGACGGGCACCACCGTCGCCCTCCCCGCCGAGCTCGGCGACCGCCCCCTGCTCACCGACCCTGACTACGTGGGCATCGGCGCCGGCCTCGACATCAAGCTCGACGGCGTCCCCGCGGGCGCGGCCACCGTCGGCGGCGTCTACGGCAACCCCACCGAGGGCGACGTCGTCCTGGTCGCCGCGGCCGCCACCGACCTCGCCACCCCGGCCGCCACCCTCACCACCGCCTTCATCAACGCCGCGGTCGGCGGCCTCCCCCTGACCGGCGTGGCCGACGTGGCCCCGGGCTCGCTCGGCGGCGCCGCCAAGTGCGGCAAGGCCGAGGCCGGCGGCGCCAACCTGGTCATGTGCGGCTGGGCGGACGCGAGCAGCACGGGCCGCATCATCTGGTACTTCACGTCGCTGAAGACCGCCCAGGCCGAGTTCACCAAGCTCCGCGCCCAGATCGAGAAGCCGTCAAACTGACACGCCGTAACTCTTGATCACGTCTGCGTTCCGAGTGGGCCACGAACCCGTCGCGGTTCGCCCCGGGGCACGGTCGTCGATGCCGTACCGCAACCTCCAGCAGCCAGGATGGGCCGCCGAGCCAATTCCGGTCTGCCGAAGGAGCGTACGGTGATCCTCCCGCGTCTGCGCCGCGTCCGCTGGGCCGTGCGCGCCACGCTCGTCCTGGGCGTCGCCGCGTCCGTGATGGCCAACATCCTGCACGCGCTCGACAACCCGATCAGCCAGGCCATCGCCGCGTGGCCGCCGCTCGCGCTGCTGCTGACCGTCGAGCTGATCTCCCGCGTGCCCGTGCACCGCCGGTCGCTGGCCGTCGCCCGCTTCGCCGCCACGGCCACGATCGCGGGCATCGCGGCCTGGGTCTCCTACTGGCACATGGTCGGCGTGGCCGCCCGCTACGGCGAGACAGGGGCGTCGCCCTATCTCCTGCCGCTGTCGGTCGACGGCCTGATCGTGGTCGCCAGCATCTGCCTGGTCGAGCTGGGTGGCCGCATCGCCACACTCGAACGCGACGAGGCCGCGCCGGCCACCGCCGTGCCCGTCAGCGCCGCACCGCCCACAGCAGAGCCTGCCGCCGCGCCGCCCGCAAAGACGCCGGCCGCAAAGACACCGGCCGCGGAGAAGGCAGTCGCGAAGAAGGCGCCGGCCACGGAGAAGCCCATCTCGCTCACCGCGGTGCACAGCGTCGTCCGCCCCGCACCTCGCACGAAGCCGCGAAACGATCGGACGGCGAGCGCGGCCGCCGGCGGCAAGCCGCGCCGCACCCCGGCCGAAACGCTGGCCGAGGCCCGGAGGATCCGCACCGCGCAGCCGGACGTGACGGAGGCCCAGCTCGCCAAGGAGCTCGGCATCAGCGCCTCCCGCTGGCGCCAGATCCGCCGCGACGCCGAGGACGCCACCGATCTGACCTTGGCGGCCTAGGCTGCCGCGTTCTTGACGCGCGGGACGGTGGCCGACCCCGCCGCGACCGGCGTGGTGTCGGCCCCCGGCAGGCTCACGGTCACCTCGAGGCCGCCACCCTGCTGGGCGACCGCCGACACCGTCCCGCCGTGCGCGTCGCACACCGCCCGGACGATCGACAGGCCGAGGCCCGAGCCACGCGACCCGGTGCGCTCCCACCCGCCCCGGCGGAACGGCTCGAACAGGCCCGGGACGTCCTTGGGCTCGACCTCGTAACCCGTGTTCCCGACCACCAGCCGCGCCTGCCCGTCGACGGTCGACGTGCGGAGCCAGAGCTTGCCCATCAGGTGGTTGTAGCGGATGGCGTTCTCGATGAGGTTGCCCGCGAGGCGGTCGAGCAGGCTGGGGTCGCCGACGACGTGGGCGGGCTGCAGGTCCGTGGTGACGTCCAGTTTCAGCCGCTCGGCCTCCGTCTTCACCGCCGAGAGGGCGTTGTAGACGCTGGTGGACAGGTCGGCGGGCACCTTGCGGACCAGCCGGCGCCCCGACTGGGCCTCGCTGCGGGCGAGCACCAGCAGCGCGTCGACCAGCCCGTTCGCCCGCTCGGAGGCGTTGCGGACGACCTTGGCCATGCGGCGGTACTCGGCGACGTCGGCCTCGTCGTCGCTCAGGGTCACGTCGATCTCGGTACGCATGACGGCGAGCGGGGTGCGCAGCTCGTGCGAGGCGTTGGCGACGAAGCGCTTCTGCGACTCGAAGGCGCCCGCCAGCCGGTCGAGCATGGCGTCGAAGGTGCGGGCCAGCTCGGCGACCTCGTCGTCGGCGCCGGCGTAGCGGATGCGCTCGTCCAGCGTCTCCTCGCCGAGGCGGCGGGCGGTGGCGGTGACGTGGTGCAGCGGGCGCAGGGCGCGGCCGGCGACGGCGTAGGCGCCCGCGATGCCGATGATGCCGATCGCGACCAGGGCGATCAGGCCCTTGATCAGCAGCTCCTGGGAGGCGCTCTCGACCAGCTGGGTCTGCCACACCCGGGCGTCGAGCTGGGTGCCGTCGGCGAGCAGCACCTGGGAGCCGGCCCGCAGCTCGTCCGTCGGGCTGAGCGCGTCGCCGACCAGGAGCCAGGCCAGCAGCACCAGGATCGCCCCGGCGCCGATGAGCAGGATGCCGTTGAGCAGGGTCAGGCGCAGCCGGAGCGTGGGCCGCAGCCGGAGCCGCTCGCGCTTGGAGGCGTAGACAGTCATGCGCCGGGCGCTTCCACGACGGGCTCCGGCACCCGGTATCCGGCGCCGACCACGGTCTCGATGAGCGGCGGGTCGCCGACCTTCTTGCGCAGGGTCATCATCGTCACCCGGACGGTCGTCGTGAACGGATCGGTGTTGGCGTCCCAGACCTTCTCCAGCAGCTCCTCGCTGGAGACCACCCCGCCACGGGCGGCGAGCAGCTCGCGCAGGACGCCGAACTCCTTGTTCGTCAGGTCGATCGTGCTCCCGGCCCGGGTCACCACCCGGCGGGTCGGGTCGAGCGTGAGGTTGCCCACCGTCAGCACCGGCGGCACCTTGCGGGGCGAGCGCCGGCCCAGCGCCTGCACCCGCGCGACCAGCTCCTCGAAGGCGAACGGCTTGGGCAGGTAGTCGTCCGCCCCCAGCTCGAGGCCCTCGACGCGGTCGGCGACGGCGGCGCTGGCGGTGAGCATCAGCACCCGGGCCAGGTTGTCCTCCGAGGCGGCCAGCGCGGCGCAGATCTCGTCGCCGTGCATGCCCGGAAGGTCCCGGTCCAGCACGACGACGTCGTAGTCGGTGACATAGGCCATCTCGTGGCCGCTCAGGCCGTCGTAAGCCGTGTCGACCGCGAACCCCTTGCGGCGCAACCCCCGCGCGATCGCATCGCACATGTTGCGCTCGTCTTCCACCACCAGCACGCGCACCCGCGGGTCCCTCCGAAGCTCCCTGGCCCGCGCCCAGCTTTCCCGCCGGCGCGTGAAGAGGCCGTGAGTGCAGGCTACAAGCCCGATAACAATTCGGTCAGCGGCCAGCTGCCCACGCTGCCGTCGAGCCGCCGGCAGACCAGGGCGCCGGCACCGGCGTGGCAGTCCCCCGAGACGCGGTCCGCGGTGCCGAGCAGCCGGATCGCGCCGGAGTCCGGGTCGAGCAGGGCGTACCGGGCGGAGTCGGAGCCGACCGGCTGGTGCACCGCCACCACCCGGCCGTCCGGGCGCGGGTCACCCGCCTGCTGCCAGCCGGGGAAGACAGCGCGGGACACGCCCGTACGCGGGTCCGCCGCCCGCAGCCCGGCCGCGTCCCCCACCAGCAGCGACGTCCCGGCCGGCCCGACGGAACTCCCGCCGGAGGACCACCGGGCCGCCCCGGTCGCCGGGTCGAGCACCTGGATGCCGCCCTGGTAGCCGACGAGGCAGAGCTGGCCCGCGCAGTCCGGCGGGACGCGGCGCCCGTTGAGGTCGGCCGGGGAGCTCCAGCGCGGGGCAAGGTCGCTTAGCCCGTACGCGGTCAGCCCGCCCAGCCCCCCGACCAGCACGAGGTCCCCGACCGGCCAGACCGTCAGCCCCCGCCGCGACCAGCTCGCCGGGGCCGCGACCGTGGTGGCGGCGAGCACCGCCCCGGTCGTCGTGTCCCGGACCGTCAGCTCGCCGCGCGCCGTCGCCGTCACCAGCCGGGACGGGAACCCGTCCACGAGCGCCCCGGTCCCGATGTTCCCGGTCACGGGCTGCCGCACGGCCCACACCCGGCGCCCGGTCGCGAGCTCGATGCCCGACCACAAGCGCCCGCCCGCGAACGACCTGTACTCCCGGACCAGCGCGACGTCGGCGGAGACGGCCAGCACCCGGGCGGGCACCTGCCACCGCGTCCGCCGCGTGCCCAGGGCGACGGCGACGGTGGCGTCGGAGCCCAGCGTGTCCGCCTGGTACGACACCAGCAGCAGCCCGCCCGCCGCCACGATGCCGAAGACCGACGCCGTCACGACCACCGTGGTCCGCGCCAGCAGCCGGCCCCGCGGCAGCGCGTACGTCCGGACCACCCGCTCGTGCAGCTCGGTCGCCGCCTGGGCCGGCACGCCCTCGATCACGTGCAGCCGGTCGCCGTCGACGACCATCGTGTCCCCGGGCCGGGCGGGCACCACGACCGGTCCGGCCGCCCGGGGCAGCGGGGCGGCCGCGGTGAGCAGCGCGAGCAGGATCAGCGTGACGCCGGCCGGCACGCTCCGGCGCGGCGGCCGGGACGCCACGGCCGCCACCGGAGCGTCGAGCTCGATGACCACCCGGCCATTGTCAGGCGCGGTAGCGGTAGACCACGAGCCTGTCCTCGTCGCGGCACACGGCGAAGCCCGCATTGACCCGGCAGCCGGTCACGAACTCCGGCCGGGACCCGAGCACCTGCACAGCGCGCCCGGGCCGCAGCAGCGCGAACTCCATGCCCTGGCTCGGCGACTTGCGGGAAAGCAGGTACGCCTCCCCGTCCGCCGTGGCCGCCGACGCCGGCCAGGTGCGCGTGTCCGTCAGCGGCGCCCCGGTCCGGCGGTCCACCACCGTCCGGACCGCGCCGGCCTGGGTCCACAGCACGCTGTTCCTCCCGAAGGCGACGAGGTCGACCGCCTCCGTGGACGGCAGCGTCCAGAGGCGGGTGCCCGTGGCCGGGTCCAGCACCACGACGTCGTCCCGGCCCTTGGCGCAGACCAGCCCGGCACAGGTGACGGAGGAGCCCTCGAAGTCGGGCAGGTCGCCCGTCCAGCGCTCCTCGAGCGTGTCGGCGGCAACGGCGACGACCCGGCCCCCGGCCCCGTACGCGCCGTAGTGCAGCAGCACGCTGTCCCCCACCGTCTCCACCCACACGGGCCCGGCCGCGGCCCGCTCCCGGACGACCCGGCCGGTTCGCGCGTCGAGCAGCCGCAGCGACGAGGCGGTCACCACGACGATCGACTGCCCGGACACGGTGGAGTAGATGGACCCCGGCAGCACGGTGGACCACAGCTGCCTGCCGGTGGCCTGCTCGACGCCGCGCAGCTCGGTCCGCAGGGCGGGCTCGGTGTGCAGCGTCCCGGTGCCGTAGAGCTCGCCCGGGTCGCCGGAGTCCACGTCGTACTCGGTGCCCGGCCGGAAGATCTCCGTGCGGACGAGGGCGGTCCCGGCGTCCACCGCCGACACCGGCGAGCCGACGTGCCACAGCTCCCGCCCGGTCCGCGGATCGAGGACCGTGGTCGCCCCCGCCACGTCGACGAGCAGCGAGCCGCCGGGCACAGCGGTCATGGAGTAGCGCACCGTCCCGGCGTCGCCCGCCGGCCCGGTCACCTGCCACAGCTGCCGGACCGGACCGGTCGTCCAGGCGGTGATCACCGGTGGCGTGCGGTCGAAGTCGAGCACGTAGAACCGGCCGTCGGAGGACGTGACGACGTCGTTGTTCTGCCCGGTCGTGAGGACGCCGGTGCGCTCCCACAGCACGGGCGTGCCGGGGGCGGCCCCGCCGAGGGCGAGGACGAGCACGGCGGCGAGCAGGAGGCCGAGGCGGCGGTAGACCCACGCGGGCGGGGGTCCGCCGGGATCGAGGCGAGCGGGCGACTCCGGGCTCAGCTCGATCACCGCCACGCCCTACTCCTTCCGCTGGTACGCCCAGAGCGTCAGCTGCCCCGAGACCTCGCGACACGCCAGCCGGCCGGGGACGGCCCGGCAGTCGGCGGCGCCCGGCGGCAGGTCGGCGAAGATCCGCGGGTGCGGGTCGTCCGGGGTGGCGACGGCGACCATCGTACGGCCGGCCGCCCCCTCGGTGCGCGTCACGAGCAGGTGGTCCCCGCCGTCGCCGGTCACCGGCCGCCAGCCGTGCAGATCGGTGACGAGGGTGCCGGTCGCCGGGTCGACGAGCCCGACCAGCTCGTTCTCCCCGCCGTCCGGGGTGCCGAACGCCGCCAGCAGGTCGCCGCGCTGCTCGACGCGGCGCCAGCCCGGCTGGAACCAGCGCACGCTGCCGTCGGAGACGTTCACGGCGCGGACGCCGTCGGGGCCGGTCAGGCACGCGTACGGGCCGCAGACCGAGATCCCGAACGCGTAGCCCGAAGGACGCGACCAGCGCGGCTCGAGCGTGCGCGCGTCGAAGGCCGACACCATCCGGCCCTCCGGGGTCGGGTGCCGCAGCAGCACCAGCCCGCCCGTGACGACCGGGTTGTCCGGCCCGTAGTCGGCGGGCGGCAGCGAGCCGGTGGCGAGCCGGGTGCCGGTGCCCAGGTCGTGCACGGCGGCGGTGCGGTCGTCGTGCACGAGCAGCATCCGCCCCGGCTCGTCGTTGAAGCCGGGGATGCCGAGCAGCACCGCCGTGTGCGGCACCGGCACCTCCCAGCTGACCTCGCCGGTGGCCGAGCTGAGCGCCGCGATCGAGCCCTCGACCCGGCGGCCCTCGCCGGCGAAGCTGCGGACCCCGGAGACGGCGAGCAGCGTGGTGGAGCCGGCGATGGTGACGACCGTGCCGGCCCGCCGCCACCGCACGTCGCCGTTGTCCAGGGCCAGCGCCCGGGTGCTCACGGCGACCGGGCTGCGCCCGCTGATCGAGGCCGAGCGCAGCAGCAGCAACCCGCTGCCGGTGCTGAGCCGGTAGGACGGCGCCTCGACCCCGGTGCGCCAGTGCTGCGCGCCGTCGGTCAGCGCGTAGGACGCCAGCGTGCCCTGGCTCTGCACGAGCAGGTCGCCGTTGCCGGTCAGCGTGTAGGGGTCCGCCGCGCTGACCGGCACCGACAGCATCGTGGCCAGCGCGGGTGGCGGCGGCCCGGCGGAGGAGCTGATGCCGAGCACGAGCAGCGCCACGACGATCGCCGGCGCGAGCCAGCCGGGCATCGTCGAGTGGTTCGGCGCCGCGTAGTCGTCCGGTTCCCCGCGATCCAGCCCCAGATCGATGACCACCGTCTCCGCCATACCCTCAAAGGTAACGGCGAGATAACGAAAGCGCCCAGTTGATCAGTGCCTACGGCGCCGGCTGCGGCTCCGCGTCCGTCTCGAGGCGGGAGACGATCTCGGTGACGTCGCGGGCGATGTCCTGGGCGGTCAGCCCGAGCGCCGTCAGGATCTCCGCGCGCGTGCCGTGCGCGTGGAAGCCCACCGGCACCCCGAAGTCGCGCAGCGGCACTTCGACGCGGTTGTCGCGCAGCATGGCCGCCACGGCCTCGCCCACGCCGCCGGCGCGCACGCCGTCCTCCAGCGTCACGACCAGCCGGTGCTGCCCGGCCAGCGCGGCGAGCTCGATCGGCACCGGGCGCACCCAGCGCGGGTCGGCGACCGTCACGCCGTACCCCTGCCCGGCGAGCCGCTCGGCGACCTCCATGCCCAGCTTGCCGAAGGCACCCACGGCGACCAGCAGCACGTCCTTGCGCTCGTCCTCGCGCAGCACGTCGACCGGGCCGACCCGGCGCAGCGCCGGCAGGTCCGCGGCCACCGAGCCGGTCGGGAAGCGCACGATCGTCGGGCCGTTCTCCACGGCGACCGCCTCGCGCAGCTCCTCGCGCAGGGTGGCGCCGTCGCGCGGGGCGGCGATCCGCAGGCCCGGGACCACGCCGAAGACGCTCATGTCCCAGATGCCGTAGTGGCTGGGCCCGTCGGGACCGGTGACGCCCGCCCGGTCGAGCACGAAGGTGACCGGCAGCTCGTGCATCGCCACGTCGAGCAGCACCTGGTCGAACGCGCGGTTGAGGAACGTCGCGTAGACGGCGACGATCGGGTGCAGCCCGCCCATCGCCAGCCCGGCCGCCGAGGTCGCCGCGTGCTGCTCGGCGATGCCGACGTCGTACGCCCGCTGCGGGTACTTCTTCGCCAGCGCGGCGATGCCGGTCGGCTCGGCCATCGCGGCGGTGATGCCCACGATGTCGGGCCGCTCGTCCGCGATCGCGACCAGCTCCTCCGCGAACACCGAGGTCCACTTGACCGACGGCTTGGCGGTCAGCACGCCCGTCTGCGGGTCGAAGGCGCCGGGCCCGTGGAAGTTGTCGGCCTCGTCGTCCTCGGCCGGCCGGTAGCCGAAGCCCTTGCGGGTGACCGCGTGCACGATGACCGGCGCGTTGAAGCCCTTGGCCCGCCGCAGCGCCGACTCCATGGCCTCGGTGTCGTGCCCGTCGATCGGCCCGATGTACTTGATGCCGAGGTCCTCGAACATCGGCTGCGGGCTGACCGCGTCCTTGATGCCCTTCTTGACCGCGTGCAGCACCTCGAAGGCCGGCTTGCCCACCACCGGCGTGGAGCCCAGCGCGCTCTTCACCAGGTCGAGCACCCGCTCGTAGCCCGGGTTGAGGCGCAGCGTGGACAGGTGGTCGGCGAGCCCGCCGATGGTCGGCGCGTACGACCGGCCGTTGTCGTTGACGACGATGACCAGCTTGTTCTTCGCGGCCGCGATGTTGTTGAGCGCCTCCCAGCACATGCCGCCGGTGAGCGCGCCGTCGCCGACCACGGCCACCACGTGCCGGTCCTCGCCGCGCAACGCGAACGCCTTGGAGAGGCCATCCGCGTACGACAGGGCGGTCGAGGCGTGCGAGTTCTCGATGAGGTCGTGCTCGCTCTCGGCGCGGCTGGGGTAGCCGGAGAGGCCCCCGCGCTGCCGGAGCAGGTCGAAGCCGTCCTGCCGGCCGGTCACGATCTTGTGCACGTACGCCTGGTGGCCGGTGTCGAACAGGATCCGGTCGCGCGGCGAGTCGAAGACCCGGTGCAGCGCCAGCGTGGTCTCGACCACGCCCAGGTTGGGCCCGAGATGCCCGCCGGTGCGCGACACCTTGGCCACCAGGAAGTCCCGGATCTCGGCGGCCAGCAGGGTGAGCTGCTCGGCGCTCAAACGCTTGAGATCTCCCGGGGACGTGATGCCGCCGAGGATGCCGGTCGTCGTCTGATCACTGCGCTCGCTCATGAGGCGTCAGTCTATCGGCGCACCGCGACTTCGCACGATTCGCGGACCGGCCTTCACAGAACTCGCACAAGCTCACCGGGTGATCAACGCCACGCACTCCACGTGCTGGGTCATCGGGAAACAGTCATAGGCGCGCAGCTGCCCCACGCGCCACCCCAGACCCGCGAAAGTCTTGAGGTCCCGGGCCAGCGCCGCCGGGTCGCACGCGACATAGGCCACCGCCCGCGGTCCCGCCGCCGCGATCTCCCGCACCACCTTCGCCCCGGCGCCGGTCCGCGGCGGGTCCAGCACGACCAGATCCACCGGCCCGGCGACCCGCCGCCGGCTCAGCGCCGCCTCCACCTTCGCCGACACCACCTGTACGCCCGGCAGGTCCGCAAGATTCCGCCGGGCAGCCGCCACCCCGAGCGGAGCCGACTCCACGACCGTGACAGGCGCCTTGGTCCGTTCCGCCACCGCCGCCGCGAAGAGCCCCGCACCCCCGTACAGGTCCCAGGCCGTCTCCCCGGGCCGCGGATCGAGCAGCTCCAGCACCGCCCCGATCAGCGTGTCCGCCGCGGCCGGATGGATCTGCCAGAAGCCCTCCGCCGGTACGTGCCACTCCCGCCCGCCGGCCAGCTCCCGGACGTCCTGCCCGCCGGACCCGTCGTGCACCTCGTCGAGCAGGTCGCCCACGGTCACGTTCCGGGCGGTGACCGTCACGTCCCCGCCCGTCGACGCCACGGCCTCCACGGAGAGGGCGTCCGGCCAGGTGCGCGACGTCACGTCCAGCTCCTGGATGCCCGGGTGCGCGATGCGGCACCGGTCCACGGGCACCACCTCGTGCGACCGGTGCGTGAGCAGGCCGGGACGGTCAAGAGCGTCCACGGCGTAGCGGACGCGGGAACGCCAGCCGAGCGGGCCGCCGGGGAGCGGCTGGACGCGTACGCCCAAGTCGTTGATCGTGTCCTGGTCGAAGCCGCCGATCCGGGCGAGCAGGTCGCGCACGACGTCGGTCTTCCACCGCAGCTGGGCGGCCGGCTCGACGTGCTGCAGGTCGCACCCGCCGCACAGCCCGGGCCGGGCCCACGGGCACGGCGGCTCGACCCGGTCGGCCGACGCCGACAGGACCTCCACCGCGTCGCCGCGCAGATAGCCCTTGTGCAGTTCGGTCAGCTCGACCGTGACCCGCTCCCCCGGCAGCGCGTGCCGGACGAACACCACCCGCCCGTGCTCGTCGCCGATCCGCGCGACGCAGTGCCCGCCGTGGGCCGGCGCCCCCACCGTGACCTCGATGCGGTCGCCTTCCACGAAGTCGGTCACTGCGTCTTCTCTTCCGTCGGAGGGGGCGGCGGGGCCGGCCGGGTGCGCGGCCCGCGGGCCGGGGCGTGCACGAGCCCCCGGTCGAAGCGGTCGAGGTCGCGGTCCTGGCTCGACCGCAGCTGCCACGGCACGCTGGTCACCATCACGCCGGGCTCGAAGAGCAGCCGCCCCTTGATCCGCAGGGCGCTCTGGTTGTGCAGGATGTTCTCCCACCAGCGGCCGACGACGTACTCGGGGACGAAGACGGTGACCACGTCCCGGGGCGAGTCGCGCCGGGTGCCCTTCACGAAGTCGATGATCGGCTTGGTGATCTCCCGGTAGGGCGAGTCGACGACGGTCAGCGGCACCGGGATCTGCCGCCGCTCCCACTCCGCCTGGATCTTGCGGGTGTCCTTGTCGTCGACGTTGACCGTGACCGCGGTGAGCGTGTCCGGGCGGGTGGCCTGGGCGTAGGCCAGCGCCCGCAGGGTCGGCATGTGCACCTTGCTGACCAGCACGATCGCGTGGTTGCGCGACGGCAGGACCGGGCGCTCCTCGGTGGGCTGCAGCTCCTCGGCCACCCGCACGTAGTGCTTGCGGATGCCCAGCATGAGCAGGTAGATGCCGATCATGGCGGCGATCGCGATCCAGGCGCCGAGCAGGAACTTCGTGATCAGCACGACGATCAGCACCGCGCCGGTCAGCGCCATGCCGAAGGTGTTGATCGCCCGCGACCGGATCATCTGCCGGCGCCGGGCGGGATCGCGCTGGGTGCTCAGCAGCCTGTTCCAGTGCCGGATCATGCCGGCCTGCGACAGCGTGAAGGAGACGAAGACGCCGACGATGTAGAGCTGGATCAGCCGGGTCACCTCGGCGTCGAACGCGACGATGAGCACCATCGCGGCGACGGCCAGGAAGAGAATGCCGTTGCTGAAGGCCAGCCGGTCGCCGCGGGTGTGCAGCTGGCGGGGCAGATAGCGGTCCTGGGCCAGGATCGAGCCGAGCACCGGGAAGCCGTTGAAGGCGGTGTTCGCGGCCAGGAAGAGGATCAGGGCGGTCACCGCGCCGACCACGACCAGCAGGAAGCCGTTGCCGAAGACCGCCTCGCCGAGCTGGGCCACGACCGTCTTCTGCACGTAGTCCGGCGGGCCGCTGATGATCTGCGAGGCGTCCTCGACGAACTGCAGGCCGGTCGCCCGGGCGAGCAGCACGATCCCGACCAGCATCGTGATGGCCAGCCCGCCGAGCAGCATCAGCGTCGTCGCCGCGTTCTTGCTCTTCGGCGTCTTGAACGCGGGCACGCCGTTGGAGATCGCCTCCACACCCGTCAGCGCGGCACAGCCCGACGAGAAGGTGCGCAGCAGCAGGAACACGAAGGCGAAGCTGCTGAGGTGCTCCTCCTCGGCGTGGATCTGCAGGCCCGCGCTGGGTGCCCGGATGTCCTGACCGAGCACGAACACGCGGATCAGGCCGGTCGCGATCATGGCGAGGATGACCAGGATGAACGCGTACGTCGGGATGGCGAACGCCGTGCCGGACTCGCGCAGCCCCCGCAGGTTGAGCGCGGTCAGCAGCGTGACGGCGGCCAGCGCGATGAGCAGCTTGTGCTCGGCGACGAACGGGATGACCGAGCCCAGGTTGGTGACGCCGGAGCTGACCGAGACCGCCACGGTCAGGATGTAGTCCACGAGCAGCGCGCTGGCCACGGCGACCCCGAACTTCGGGCCGAGGTTGACCGTCGCGACCTCGTAGTCGCCGCCGCCCGACGGGTAGGCGTGCACGTTCTGCCGGTAGCTCGCGACCACCGTGACCATCACGACGGCGACCGCGAGCGTGATCCACGGGGAGAAGAGGTAGGCCGACGCTCCCGCGATGGACAGCGTCAGGAGGATCTCGTCGGGCGCGTAGGCGACGCTGGAGAGGGCGTCCGAGGCGAACACGGGCAGGGCGATCCGCTTGGGCAGCAACGTGTGCTGCAGCTTGTCGGAGCGGAATGGCCTGCCCAGCAGGAGCCGCTTCGCCAGAGACGTCGAACTCGACACAAGGTCCAAGCGTACGGTCGTGGTTGCCACGCCGCCGACCGCCCCGGTCGCCGCCGTTCGCCGTGACGTGGCACTCTCATCTCGAAGACGCGCCATGAGCGGGAAGGCACATACCTTGCACGTCGTGATCATGGGCTGCGGGCGGCTCGGCTCGACGCTCGCCCACAAGCTCGACGCCGTCGGCCACTCAGTCGCCGTCGTCGACCAGAACGCCGACGCCTTCCGGCGCCTGGGCGCGGAGTTCGGCGGCACCACGGTCACCGGCATCGGCTTCGACCGCGACGTGCTCCGCGAGGCCGGCATCGAGCGCGCCGACGCCTTCGCCGCGGTCTCCAGCGGCGACAACTCCAACATCATCTCGGCCCGCCTGGCCCGGGAGAACTACGGCGTCGCCCGGGTGGTCGCCCGCATCTACGACGCCCGCCGCGCCCAGGTCTACGAGCGGCTGGGCATCCCGACGGTCGCCACGATCCGCTGGGCCGCCGACCGCATGGTCCGCCACCTCGTCCCCGAGGGCACCGTCGAGGTCTTCCGCGACCCGACCAGCGCCGTCTCCATCGTCGAGGCGCCGTTCAGCCCCGACTGGGTGGGGCGCACGGTCAAGGCGTTCGAGGAGACGACGGGGGCCCGGGTGGCGTACCTCATGCGCTTCGGCATCGGCTCGCTCACCACGGCCTCGACCGTCCTGCAGGACGGTGACCAGGTGTTCGTCCTGGTCACCGACGACATCGTCGACCAGGTCCTCGCGGCCGCCGCGGGCACCCAGCCGGGAGGACGCTGACATGCGCATCGCCATCGCGGGCGCCGGCAACGTCGGCCGCTCCATCGCCAGCGAGCTCATCGGCAACGGCCACCAGGTCATGCTGATCGAGCGCCAGCCCCGCCAGCTGCGCCCCGAGCGCGTCCCCGAGGCCGACTGGGTCCTCGCCGACGCCTGCGAGGTCAGCAGCCTCGAGGAGGCCGACCTGGCCGCCTGCGACGTCGTCATCGCCGCCACCGGCGACGACAAGGTCAACCTGGTCTGCAGCCTGCTCGCCAAGACCGAGTTCGCGGTCAACCGGGTCGTCGCCCGGGTCAACCGCGCCGAGAACGAGTGGCTCTTCACCGAGCAGTGGGGCGTCGACGTCGCGGTCAGCAAGCCGCGCCTGATGGCCGCGCTGGTCGAGGAGGCGGTCACGGTCGGCGACCTGGTCCGCATCATGACCTTCCGCCAGGGCGAGGCCAACCTGGTCGAGATCACCCTGCCGTCGACCGCGCCCTACGTCGGCGAGCCGGTCCGCGACGTCCCGATGCCGCGCGACAGCGCCCTGGTCGCCATCCTGCGCGGCAAGCGCGTGGTCGTGCCGACCCCGGACGACCCGCTCGAGGCCGGCGACGAGCTGATCTTCATCTGCACGGCCGAGGTCGAGGACGAGGTCCGCGCCGTCGTCCTCGGCAAAGCAACCGACCTGGGCTGACGCCGGGTGGCTCAGCCGGCCACGCCCATCCGCTGGGTCCCGATCACCCGCAGCAGCTCCAGCGCGCCGGCGCTGGGAGATCCCGGCTCCGCGGTGTAGAGCACGACGTGCTGGTCACGGTCGGGGACGGCCAGCCAGTCGACGCGGAGCTCCAGGGTGCCGACCGCCGGGTGGACGAAGGTCTTGGGCCGTACGGGCCGGTCGGTGATCTCGCCCGGCCAGAGCCGGGCGAACTCGGGGCTCCGGCGTACCAGGTCCCGGATCAGCCGCCGGGTGGGCTCGTCGCCGGGATAGCGGGCCGCCACGACGCGCAACTGCCCGGCGCAGTGCCGGCCGAACGCCGGGTCGCCCACCACCTGACTCGCCCCGGGCACCTTCTTCCGCTCCTCCGGCACGAAGTACATCCGGATCAGGTTGCGCTCGCCCGGCGCGCAGGCGGAGAAGTCGCCCAGCAGCGCGGCGGCGAGCCCGTTCCAGGCCAGCACGTCGTAGCGGGCACCGAGCACGAGCGCGGCCGTGAGCGGGAGCCGCCCGATCAGCTCGCGGACGCGGTCCGGGACGTCGGCGGGCGGGCCCGGCGGGACGCTGAACGCCTCGCCGGCCAGGGTGTAGAGGTAGCGCCGCTGAGCGTCGTCGAGGCGCAGGGCCCGGGCCAGCCCGGCGAGCACCTCCCGCGAGGGCAGCGAGCCGCGTCCCTGCTCTAGCCGCGTGTAGTGCTGGGCGGAGACGGGGACGAGGCCGGCCACCTCCTCGCGCCGCAGTCCCGGGGTACGACGCGGTCCGTTCTCCGGCAGGCCGGCCACCGCCGGGGTCAGTCGTTCCCGGTGCAGGCGCAGGAACGCGCCGAGCCCTCGCTGGTCCATGGCCTCCATCATGCGGGGGTTGCGGCCGGGTGGGAGGGGTACGGTCCGGGCCTGCCACGCTGCGGGCGGGCGCCGCACGCTGGCCGTCATGAGTGCCTTGCTGAACGGAAAGATCGCCCTGGTCACCGGGGCGAGCCGGGGAATCGGCGCAGCGGCGGCCCGGCTGTTCGCCGCCGAGGGCGCGACCGTGGTGCTGACCGCGCGCGACGAAGCGGCCCTGCGGGGCCTCACCGCGGACCTCGGGGGCGACGCGTCGTACGTGGTGGCCGACCTGAGCGACCGGACACAGATCGACCGTACGGTGGCCGAGGTGGTCGGCCGGCACGGGCGGCTGGACGTCGCGTTCAACAACGCCGGGGTGTTGCCGCCGCCGGCCGCCGTCGCGGACACCTCCCCCGAGCACTTCGACCTGGTGACCGGCGTCAACTACCGCAGCGTGTACTTCGCGGTGGCCGCGCAGGTGCGGGCGATGAGGGACACCGGCGGCGGGGCGATCGTCAACAACAGCAGCATCGCCGGCCTGGGCGCGGACCCCGCCAACCCGGCCTACGCCGCGAGCAAGCGAGCGGTGAACAGCCTGACGGCGAGCGCCGCCGTCGGGTACGCCGCGGCCGGGATCAGGGTGAACGCCATCGCGACGGGCCTGACCCTGACGGACATGACGGAGGGCTGGGAGCGGGCCGATCCGGGGGTCCTGGCCCGCATCACGGCCGGTATCCCGATGGGGCGGATCGCCCGGCCGGAGGAGATCGCCCAGGCGGCGGCGTGGCTCCTGTCCGACCGAGCCTCGTTCGTGACCGGCTCGGTCCTCCCCGTCACCGGTGGCGCCGCGGTCTAGGTTTCGCCGGGGGTGGGTACTGGCGGTGTGCGGCCACGCGGTGCCGGTCCGGCCGCCCGTCCGACACAGGCCCTAGCGTTGCTGCGGTCCCCGGCCGGTGACGGCGAACTCGGCGGCCTGGGCCGTGGTGACGCGGTGGACGGCCCAGGCGGTGAAGGCGAAGGTGGCGGCATAGATGGGCCAGCTGATCAGGATGCGGACGATGCCGATCGCGTTGGCCTCGTCGGCGAGGTAGAGCCAGAACTGCACGCCCGCCCGGACGAAGAGCGAGCCGGCCCAGACCAGCGTCAGCCACTGGAACGTCCGGAAGAGGCGCTGGTTGGTGAACCAGTCGTGCTTGCCGCCGTTGGCCAGGACGCCCCACACATAGCCGATGATCGGCCGGCGCACTGCCACGGAGATGATGAGCGCGACCACCTGCGCGAAGGTGAGCAGGATGCCCGGGAGGTAGAAGTTCTTGGCGTCGCCGGTGCGCCAGGCCAGCCAGGCGCCGACCGCGATGCCGAAGATGCCGTTGACCGCGTGCCGCACCGGCTGCTTGCGGGCCAGCCGGTAGGCGCCGATCAGCAGGGCCGAGCCGACGCTGCCGCCGATCGCCCAGTAGAGCGCGGTCTTCTTCTCCAGGCCCAGGACGGTGTCGCCGAGCAGGACGTTGAGCAGCACGAAGGCGAGCACCGGGATGCTCGACTCGATGAGCCCGCGGACGCCGCCGAGCTGGTCCGAGATCTGCTCGCTCAGCGAGGGGATCTCCTCGTCGTCGTCCTCGTCGCGCCGCTCGGCGGTGGGCTCCGCCGCCTGCCTCCTGTGCAGGTCGAGCTCCTCGACGACCTCCTCGGCCACCTCGTCGACCACGCGCCGGGACACCGAGTCGATGTCGCCCCTCAGCGCCTCGGGCTCGTCGGCGGCCCCCCGGGCCGTCTCGTGGGCGGCGTGACGGGGCTCGCTGCCGGCTGTCACCGGGGCGCCTCCAGCTCGTAGTACGGGTTGTAGATGACCTTGCGATCGTCCCGGATCGCCATTCTGCCGCGCGCGGTCAGCTGGCGTCCCGGCTCGATGCCGGCGATCGAGCGCCGGCCCAGGAAGACGAGGGTGACGACGTCGCTGCCGTCGTACAGATCGGCCTCGAGCGTCGGCAGGTTGGTGCGCGGCGTGTAGGCCACCGTGCGCAGCCGGCCCGAGACGGAGACGACCTGCCCGCGGCGGCACTGGCCGGCGAGCTGGGCGCCGCACTTGGCGCTGTCACGCTGGAGCTCCTGGGCGTCCAGCTCCTCCTCGGAAGCCGTCAGCCGGGCGAGGAACCGGCGCAGGCCGGTGGTGTGCTCATCGGTCTTCATGACCCCGTGCCACCTCGATGATCGCGACAAGCGGAAGAAACTGCCGGCGGACGGCACCCCGCGCGCCGGGGGCCGTCCTTTCACGGTACGCCGAGCAGTCCCGCGTGATCCACATCACGTGATTGCGAAAATGCTGAGAAATTCAGCCCCGCCGGGACACGTCCGGCGGCGTGGGGTCGTCGTGCACGTGCTCGTGCGGGTGGTCGTGCGCGTGCTGCTGCGCCGCGTCCGACATCTCCCGCGGCAGCCGCAGCGGCAGCTCCTCGAGAACCGGCCGGGGCTCGTTGTCCCGCACCACGACGACGCCGCGCAGGCAGTCCCACAGCACCGCGTCGTTGTCCGGGCTCAGCGCCGCCGGGCCCTGGAACTGCGCCCGCAGCATCCACCGCGGCCCGTCCACGCCGACGAAGCGCAGGTCGACCGGGCCCTCCGGGGTCTGCAGGCGAACCAGCAGCTCCCCGCCCCACGGGCCCTCGATCTCCTGCGGGTCGGCGCCCTGGGACTTCAGCGCCGCGGCCAGCTCGCCACGGGGCTCGTCCCAGATGCCCTCGGTGCGCGGCGCCGCGAAGGCGTCGAGCTTGAGGGCGCTCTCGCCGGTCACCAGCACCACCTGCTGGACGTTGCCCTCCGGGCCGGCCTGCACGCGCACCTCGACGCCCTCGACCGCCGGGATCAGCATGCTGCCCAGGTCGAGGCGCTGCACCCCCTCCGGCGCATGAGCGGCGTCCCACGGGCCGAAATCACGCTCGGGGAGGGCGCCCATGCTCCGGGCGAGCGCCTCCGGCTGGGGGGCGTCGTCCGGGCGTACGTGCCGCGGGCCTCCGCGCTTGCGGGAGAACATCTGCTTGTCACCTTCTCCGGAGTCGGAACTAGAGTGCGGCGTGCCCGCCGGTGGAACCGTGCCCGCCGGCGCCCCGCGAGGTCTCGGGCAGCTCGTCGACGACGTGGAACACCGCCCGCTCGACCCGCTGGACGACCAGCTGGGCAATGCGGTCGCCGCGCGAGATCTTGACCGTGTTCGCCCGATCGTGATTGATCAGCATGACCAGGATCTCGCCCCGGTAACCGGCGTCGACCGTACCGGGCGCGTTCAGCACCGTCACACCCAGACGGGCAGCCAGGCCCGAACGGGGGTGGACGAGCCCCACGTACCCCTCGGGAAGCGCCACCGCGAGACCCGTGCGGACGGGCCTGCGCTCCCCGGGCGCGAGCTCCACGCCCTCGGCCGCGTAAAGATCGGCACCGGCGTCACCGGGATGGGCGTACGCCGGCACGGGCAGATCGGGGTCGAGCAGTCGGACCTGGATGTCCAAGGCGGGAGTCCTCACGTCGCACGTGGTGGGAGGGGTCCACCCTGCCATCCTGCCGTGGCCGGGGCGGGCGGCGCGCCGTACGCTCACCAGCGTGACACCCGAGCCGACGACGCGCACCACGGCCCCCGCCGCCTACGCCGAACGGCTGCGCGCCCCCTGGTGGATGTGGCCGGTGGCCCTGGTCACCGCGGGGCTGCTCGCGGCCGAGGTCTGGATGGGCTACGCCGGCCTGCGCGCCTGGGTCCCGTTCGCGGTCCTGCTGCCGGTGTCGCTGATCGGACCGTGGTGGCTGGGCCGCATCCGCGTCGCCGTGACCCCGGAGGAATTCCAGGCCGACGACGCCCGCCTGCCCCTCGCCGTCGTCTCCGAGGTCGTCGCCCTCGACGCCGACGGCAAGCGCGAGGTGCTGGGCGTGGGCGCCCACCCCTTGGCCTTCGTCATCCAGCGCCCCTGGATCAAGGGCGCCGTGCAGATCGTCCTCGACGACCCGGCCGACCCGACGCCCTTCTGGGTGATCAGCACCCGCAACCCGGTCGAGCTGGCGACCGCAATCCTCACGGCGAAGCGCGCCCGGCCCTGACGCCGGCGTCGTCCACAGCGCCGGCATCATCCACAGCGCTGGCGTCGTCCACAGCCCCCGCTTGTCCACAGCGCCCAGTTGTCCACAGGGCGACCCGCGAGCCCGCGCATTTCCGACGAGCTCGGAACTAGGATTGACAAGCTCGGAACTGGTCAGCGGCCGATCGACTTGCGGCGCTTCTTCAGGTCCTTGACGACCGCCTCGCCGACCCCGCGGGTCGCGCGACGGTTGAGATAGCCCGCGACGGCCGCGCCCGTCAGCATCGGCCCCAGGCTGGTCAGATGGCGGCCGAAGCGGCGCAGCAGCGTGCCCTGCAGCTCCTTGCGGGCGGCCGTGCCGAGCACCGCCGTCAGGCCCACGCCGGGCACCAGCGGGTTGACCCCGCGCCGGCCCGACCACGCCTGGATGAGCGCGATCGCCTTCTGGCCCGGCGCGCCCTGGACGGGCTGGCCGTAGACCTCGTGCAGCTCGCCGATCAGCTTGAGCTCGACGGCGACCACGGCGACCGTCTCGGCGGCCAGCAGCA
>NZ_JAUQWH010000080.1 GCF_030757795.1 Actinoplanes oryzae | reverse complement strand
ACCTGCGCGGGCTTGGCGGGTCTGATCAAGGCCGTCCTCGCCGTACGGCACGGCCGGATCCCCCCGGTGGCGGGCCTGCGCGATCCCGTGGCCGGCGGCGCCCTGACCCTGCCCACGGCGGCGATGGACTGGCCCGCGGACCAGCCGCGCCGGGCCGGCGTGTCCGCCCTCGGCGTGGGTGGCACCAACGCGCACGTCATCGTCGAACAAGCGCCGCGATCGGATCCCGCCCCCGCCACCGGTGGATACGTCATCCCCCTGTCGGCGCCGACCACCGAGAAGCTGACCACGCTGGCGCACCGCCTCGCCGACCGTCTCGACGCGCCCGATCCGCCCCGGCCGGGAGACGTCCTCACCACGCTCGGCGCCGGCCGCCGGAGGCACACCGAGCGGCTCGTCGTCCACGCCGCCACCGCGGCCGAGGCGGCGCACGCCCTGCGCATCGCTTCTCCCACCACGGCGGCGGCCGGTCCCGTGGTCTTCGCCCTCGCCGGGCAGGGCGGCGACGTCTCGGCCGCGATCGCCTCGCTGCTGCACCAGCCGGTGGCCGGCGAGGTCCTGCGCGAGTGCGCCGCCCACCACGCCCGCTGGTGGAGCACCGACCTGCTCGCGCCGATCGCGCCGGGTGACACCGCGGCCGGGCAACCCGCGCTGGTCGCCCTGCAGATCGCCCAGGCCCGCTTCCTGCACACCATCGGCGTACGCCCGGAGCAGCTGATCGGCCACAGCGCCGGCGAGTACGCGGCCCTCTGCCTCGCGGGCGCCCTGAGCGTGGCGGACACCATGTTCCTCGCGGGCCTGCGCGGGCACCTGATGCGGCACCGCACCGAGCCGGGCGCCGCTGTCGCGGTGTTCACCGACGACGAGACGGCCGCCGGCCTCTGCGCCGCCCTGCCCGGCCTGACGCACACCGTCCGCAACGGCCCGGAGAACCAGGTCCTGTCCGGCACGCCCGCGGCGGTGTCCCAGGCTTGCGCCGCCCTCGACGAGGCGAGGATCGGCCATCGGCGGCTGGCCATGGGCCACGCCTTCCACTCCGCGGCCATGGATCCGATCCTCGGCGATCTGGGCGCCCAGGCGGCCATGCTGGACTGGCGCCCGCTGCACACTCCGCTGGTGGCCGGCGCGGACGGCACGGTCATCCCCGCCGGGACGGTCCTCGGCGCCGGCCACGTCCGCCGGCACACCCGCCACCGCGCGGACTTCCAGGCCGGCGTGGAGACGATCCTGGCCGGTGCCCGGAGTCCGCACTTCGTCGAGCTCGGGCCCGGTGCGGTACTGACCGGCCTCGGCACGCAGTGGCCGGGGAGCACGTGGACGCCCGTGCAGCGCCGGGGCGGATCGCTCGCCGGGGCCGCGGGAGAGCTGTTCGTCCGGGGGATCCCGATCGACTGGACGAGCCTCGCCCCGGGCGGCGGCCGGATCCCGTTGCCCACCATGCCGTTCCGCGCCGACCGGCACTGGGCGGCCCCTTCCGTTCCCCCCGCTGCTGGAGGTTCCCGTCCCATGCCGAACGAGCCCGTCGCCGTCGCGCCCGCTGCCGTCGTGCTCGACCGGGTGCGGCAGATGGTGGCGCGTCACCTGGGCGCGAGCGCCGGCGACATCCCGGCGGACCGGCCGTTCTTCGACCTGGGTGCCGACTCGCTGCTGATGATCAACCTGCTGCGGGACGTGGAGGCCGCTTTCGGCGTACGCCTCGGCATGCGCGAGCTCTTCGAGGAGCACGACACCGCGGCCCTGCTCGCCGAGGCCGTCACCGCCCGGATGGCCCCCGACCGCCTTGCCGCCCTCGCGCCCTCCCTCGCGCCCGCCCCCGAGCCCGAACCCGTTGCCGCGCCTGCCCTTCCCACCGTCCCCGCCGCGTCTACTTCCTCCGCCGCGTCCGGCGTTCCCTCCGCTCCCAGCTTTATCTCCGCGTCCAGCGTGCCTGCCGCGCCGAGCGTGCCTGCCGCGCCGAGCGTGCCTGCCGCGCCGAGCGTGCCTGCCGCGCCGAGCGTGCCTGCCGCGCCGAGCGTTCCTGTCTCCTCCGGCGCGGCCACGGTCTCCGACGACATCGTGCGGTCGCAGCTCGAGCTGATGAGCCGCTTCACCGACCTGATGGCCCAGCAGCTCCAAGCGCGCTCGGCCCCGGCGCCGGTGACTCCGTTGCCGGCCTTCGAGGCACCCAAGCCGGCTCCGGAGCCGACGGTGGCGGCGCAGCTCGGGCCACGACCGCTCGGCGCCGCGGCCAGCGCCGCCGGCGGACGGCTCACCGAACGGCAGCAGCGCCACGTCGACAGCCTGATCCAGCGTTACACCGCCCGCACCGCCACCTCCAAGCGCCTCGCCCAGCAGCACCGCCGCACCCTCGCGGACAGCCGCGCCGTCGTCGGATTCCGGCGCGCCACCAAGGAGATGCTCTACCCGATCGCGGCGTGCCGGTCCCGGGGCGCGCGGATCGAGGACGTGGACGGCAACGAATACGTCGACATCACCATGGGATTCGGCACCCTGCTCTTCGGACACGATCCCGATGTCGTCACCGGCGCCGTGCGCGACTTCCTCGACTCCGGCATGCGATTCGGGCCACGCAGCGCCGAGACCGGGGAGGTCGCCGACCTGCTGTGCGAACTGACCGGCATGGACCGGGCCGCCTTCGCCACCACGGGTACGGAGGCCAACTCCGGCGCGCTCCGCATCGCCCGCGCGTACACGGGCCGGTCGGTGGTGGTGACGTTCGAGGGGTCGTACCACGGGCATTTCGACCCGGTGCTGAGCCGCTCGGTGCCGGGCGGCCCGGGCGAGCGGCCGTGGCGGACCGTGCCCGTGTCGGCGGGCATCCCGGAGTCGGCCGTGGCGGAGATGCGCGTCCTGACCTACGGCGACCCGGCCAGCCTGGACATCATCGCGCGCGAGGCCGGGAGCATCGCCGCCGTGGTCCTCGAACCCGTGCCCAGCCGGCATCCCGACCGTCAGCCGACCGCCTTCGTCCGGGAACTGCGCGCCCTGTGCGACCGCCACGGCATCGTGCTCGTCTTCGACGAGATGCTGACCGGTTTCCGGCCGCATCAGCGCGGCGCGCAGGGCGTCTTCGGCGTACGGGCGGATCTCGCCACCTACGGAAAGGTCCTCGGCGGCGGCTATCCCATCGGGGCGATCGCCGGCCGAGCGGACATCATGGACTGGGTCGACGGCGGCTTCTGGCAGTACGGCGACGACAGCGCGCCGCCGCAGGAGACCACCTTCTTCGGCGGCACTTATCTGCAGCACCCGGTGTCGATGGTGGCCGCCAAGGCGGTGCTGACTCGGCTCCGCGACGCCGGGCCCGGCCTGCAGGAATCGCTCAACCAGCGCACGGCAGCCCTCGCCGGCACGTTGAACGACTTCTTCGCGGCGGAGGAGTTCCCGCTGCGGACGCTGCATTTCGGCTCGCTGTTCCGCTTCGCCTCCACGGCGAATTTGGATCTGTTCTTCCACCACCTCCTGCTCGCCGGGGTGCACGTCTGGGAATGGCGCAACTTCTTCCTGTCGACCGCGCACACCGACACCGATCTCGCCGTCATCACCGACGCGGTGAAAGGCAGCCTGACCGAGCTCCGCGACGCGGGCTTCTTCCCCCGCGAAGGAACGCGGACCGGCCCGATCACCCCATCAACCCAGGTTCCTAGGACGCCTGACGCCCTGCGGCGCGAGCCACACGAAAAGGCGCCTGATGCCGTGCGGCGCGAGCGACAGGGAACGATCTCTGACGCCGTGCGGCGTGAGCACCAGGCAAACCCGCGAGGCGCGGAGGAAATGCCGCCACGGCCGCCCTTCGACGCAGTTGATACAGGACTCGAGGCGGCAACGCGCTCCGGGAAGCAGCCGGATCTGAGCCTCTACTTCTTCGGGGATTATCCGCGGGAGAGCGCCCAGGCCAAGTATCAGGCCATCATCGACGCCGCCGTCTACGCCGACCGGCACGGGCTGCATGCCGTCTGGCTGCCCGAGCGGCACTTCGACTCCTTCGGCGGCATTTTCCCCGATCCGGCCGTGCTCGCCGCCGCGCTCGCCACGCGCACGGAGAGGATAGGCCTGCGGGCCGGCTGCGTCGTGCTGCCCCTGCACGATCCGATTCTCGTCGCCGAGCAGTGGTCCATGGTAGACAACCTCTCGAACGGCCGGGTGGCGCTCGGGTGTGCGAGCGGCTGGCACGCCCGCGACTTCGTGCTCGCCCCGGAGGCGTACGGCAATCATCGCGACCGGATGTACGAGGGCATCGAGCGGATCCGCGAACTGTGGAGCGGCGCCGAGGTGGAGGCGACCGCGGGCGACGGCAGCCGTACCCGGGTGCGGTTGTTCCCGCGGCCGGTGCAGGCGATGCCGGACTTCTTCACGGCCGTCGTCGGCAACCCGGACAGCTACCGGCGTGCCGGGGCGGCCGGGCTCGGGGTCATCACCAACCTCATGGCGCAGAGCGTCGACCAGCTCGCCGGCAACATCGCCCTGTACCGCCGCGCCCGCGCCGAGGCGGGACTGGATCCCGGGGCGGGCCGGGTGGTGCTGCTGCTGCACACCTATCTGGATGACGACGGCGACCGGGCGCGGGCGGAGGCCTTCGAGCCGTTCTGCGACTATCTGCGCTCGTCGCTGGCGTTGTTCGGGCAGCTCACCAACAGTTTGGGCATGCGGGTCGACCTGGCCGGGACGCCGCCCGAGGATCTGGCCTTCGTGTTCCGCCGGGCGTACGAGCGCTACACCGCCGACCGTGCCCTCATCGGCAGCCCGCGCGAGGCCGCGCCGCTGCTGGACCGGCTGACCGCGCTCGGCGTGGACGAGATCGGCTGCTTCGTCGACTTCGGGATCCCGCCCGGCCGGATGCTCGCGGCCCTGCCCCGGATCAACCGGCTCACGGCGGCCCCGGCGCCCTCGGCGGCGCAGCGGGCGATCTGGCACGCCGAGCAGTCGGATCCCGGCCCGGCCTACACCGAGTCGGCGGTCGTCCGGCTGACCGGCGCCCTCGACGCCGATGCCCTGCGCGCCGCGCTGGACCTGATGGTGCAGCGGCATCCGATGCTGCGCGCGACCTTCCCCGAGCAGGACGGCGAGCCGCGGCTGCTCATCGGCGCGCACCGGCCGCTGCTGCTGCCGGTCACCGACGGGGTCGAGTCGGAGGTGGCCGACGCGGAGACCGCGCACCGGTTCGACCTGGCCGAGGGCCCGCTGTTCGAGCCGCGGCTGCTCCGGGAGGGCCCCGAGCGGCATCTGCTCGTCCTGCGCATGCATCACCTGGTGATCGACACGTTGTCCGCAGAGGTGCTCACCGAGGAGATCTCCGCGGCGTACCGGGCGTTCGTAACCGGGCGGGATCCCGGGCTGCCCGCCGTGCAACCCCTTCCGCACCCTGGGGATCCCTGCGACGCCGACCTCGGCCACTGGACGGCCACGCTGGCGAAGCGACCGCCGCGCCCCGAGCTGCCCGTGGACCGGCCGCGCCCGCCCGTGCGCACCGGCGCCGGCGACAGCGTCCGGGCCACGATCGGCGCCGGCGACCACGAGCTGCTGGGGCGGTTCTGCCGGGAGCAGCGCGTGACCGCGTACAGCGTGCTGGTCTCGGCCCTGGCCGTCGCCCTGCGCCGGCTGACCGGGGAGCCGGACCTGGTCATCGGCGCGCCGGTGGCGGACCGCCCGGCCGGCGCCGAGCGGGTTGTCGGCGCGTTCCTGAGCACCGTGCCGCTGCGGATCCCGGTGGCGGACCAGGAGGGCTTCGCCGATCTGGTACGCACCACCCGCTCCACCGTCCTCGCCGCGCACGACCACCGCTCCGCCGGGCTGCCCGCCATCGTCGCAGCGCTGGGCGACGACGCCGAGCCGGGCCGCACGCCGCTGTTCGACGTGGTCATCGAGTACGACCGCGCGCCCGTCTTCGCCTTCGACCTGCCCGGGGTCCACGCCGAGCCGCTCCCGATCACCGCCCGCCGCGCCCCCTTCGACCTCACGCTGGTCCTGACCGGCCGGGGCACGACGATCGACTGCCGCCTCGACTACGCCACCGACCTGTTCGACGAGGCCACCGCGCAGCGTGTGCTCGACCACTTCCGCGCGGCCCTGCACGACGGGCTCGCCCGCCCCGCGGCGCCCCTGTCCACCCTGCCCCGCCTGACCGCCGCCGACGCCGCCCTGCTCACCCGCTGGCAGGACGGCGGCCCGCCCGCGCCGCACGCCGACCGTCTGATGACGCCCCTCGACCTTCCCGACAGCCTGACGGTGCGGGGATCCGACGGGGTGGTGACCGCATCCGAGGTACGCCGCCGCGCCGCCGCCATCGCCGCGCAGCTGATCGCCGCGGGGGCCGGTCCGGGGCGGCTCGTCGGCGTGCATCTGCCGCGTGGCGCGGACGCCGTCGCCGCGATGCTCGGAGTGCTGTGGACGGGCGCCGGTTACGTACCGCTGGATCCGGCCCAGCCCGTCGCCCGCCTGGCCGGGATCGCGACGGCCGCCGAGGTGGTCGCGGTGGTCGGCGCCGTCCCGCTCGCCGATCACGTACGCGTGGATCCCGCCATCGCCTCCGAGGACACGCCACCCGAGCCCGTGTCGCCGCAGCCGGCCGACATCGCCTACGTCCTCTACACGTCGGGATCCACGGGCCGCCCGAAGGGATGCCGCGTCCCGCACGCCGCCCTCGCCAACACCGTCGCCTGGTGGATCGGCGACCTGGGCATCACCGCCGCCGACCGGCTCAGCTGGTACTGCAGCCCCGGCTTCGACGCGTCCTGCGTGGAGGTGTGGCCGGCGGTCCGGGCCGGGGCGAGCCTGCACCCGGTGCCCGACGACGTCCGCCTGGATCCCGTGGCGCTGCGGCAGTGGCTCGTGGAGCAGCGGATCACCGTCGTCATGCTCCCCACGCCGATGGGGGAGCTGCTGCTGGACCTCGACTGGTCCGGGGGCGCCGGCGAGCTGCGGCATCTGGTCGTCGGCGGCGACCGGCTGCACCACGGCGGCCCGGCGGGACTGCCGTTCGAGGTGACCAACATCTACGGGCCGACCGAGGCGACCGTGGCCGTCACCACCGCCCGGGTGCCCGCGGGCGACCGGCGGGTGCCGCCGATCGGGCGACCGGTGCCGGGCATGTGGGTGCGGGTGCTGGACGAGGACGGCGAGCCGGTGCCGCCCGGCGTGGCGGGGGAGCTCTGGACCGGTGGGGTGCAGCTCGCCGACGGCTACCTGGGCGCGCCGGAGGAGACCGCGCGCCGGTTCGTGCGCCACGACCGGTACGGCCCGGCCTACCGCACCGGTGACAGGGGCCGCTGGCGGGGCGACGGGCAGCTGGAGTTCCTGCACCGCACCGACGCGCAGGTGCAGATCCGCGGCTTCCGGGTCGAGCCGGGTGAGGTGGAGCACCGGCTCCGGGGCCTGCCGTCGGTGCGCGAGGCCGCCGTCCTGACCCGCCCCGACCACCGGGGCGACGTGCAGCTGGCCGCCTACGTCGTGCCCGCCGCCCCCGGCGTGACACCGGCGACCCTGACCGAGGCCCTCGCCGTGCACCTGCCGGGATACATGATCCCGGCGGCGTGGATGCTCGTCGACGCGCTGCCGACGACCGTCAACGGCAAGCTGGACCGGGCGCCGGTGCCCTCTCCCGGGGACGGTCTCGAAGCGCGGCTGCACGGGATGTGGTGCGCGGAGACGGGCCGTGGCAGCATCGGGCCGGACGAGACGTTCTTCGCCGCCGGCGGCCATTCGCTGAGCGCGATCCGGCTGCTCAACGCGGTGCGGGCGGCGTTCGGGCGGGCGCCGTCGGTCCGCGACTTCCTGTCCGCGCCGACGATCCGGCAGATGGCCGCCTTCCTGCGCTCGTCGGAGCCCTCCGAGGTGGTACGCAGCGCGCCGGCCGGGGTGGTGCAGGCGCGGCAGCGGGAGAGCACCCTGGCCAGCGACGTGCCGAGCGTACTGACCATCGCGGTGCGCTTCCGCCTGCGCGGCGAGCTGGACGTCGAGGCGCTGGCCTCGGCGGTCACCGCCCTGGTGGAGCGGCATCCGGCGCTGCGCACCCGCTACGCCGAGCGCGACGGCGTGGTCCTGCAGGAGGTGCTGCGCCCGCGCCCGGTCCCGCTGCCCGTCCGGCATGCCGGACAGTCCGAGTGGGACACGATCGCCGCCGGCTGGGCCGCGCAGGGCTTCGATCTGGATGCGGAGCCGGGCTTCCGGGTGGCGCTGCTGGCCGACGACGGGGTCCACGAGCTGCTGGTCGCCATCCACCACGGCATCTGCGACGGCTGGTCGCTCGACGTGCTGACCGACGACCTCGGCGCCCTCTACCGGGCGGCGGTCACCGGCGAGCCCGCGGGCCTGCCGGCTCTCGACGCGGACTTCGTCGACTTCGCCGCGTGGGAACAAGACCACCTCCGGGACCCGGCGACGCAGGCGGAGTTGCGCGAGTGGGCGGGACGCTTCCCGAACCTGCGCACCCTCGCCCTGCCCACCGATCATCCGCGTACGGCGAACGTGTCGCGGGCCGGGGCGGCGTACACCGTCGATCTGTCGCCGGATCTGATGCGCCGGGTCGGTGCGTACGCGACCAGCCGGACCAGCACCCCCTACGCCGTCCTGGCCGCCGCCTTCGCCTGGCTGGCCCACCAGCTCACGGGGCTCGACGACATCCCGCTGAACTCGACCGTCGCCAACCGCCCGGACGCCCGCTTCGACCGCGTGGTCGGCATCTTCGCCAGCGCCGCCTGGCTGGTCGTCCCGACCGGCGGCGTGACCAGCTTCGACGACCTCGTGGCCCGTACCACCGAGGCCAACTGGCAGATGCTGGCCCGCCAGTCCGTGCCGTCGCGGGTGCAGACCGCGGCGCTGGGCCTGACCGCGCCGGAGCGCGTCTACTTCGCGACCCTCGACGAGGGCGAGTCCTGCCTGCGCCTGCCGGGCGTCGACCCGGCCCCGGCCGGCCACATCGAGACGACCGGCTCCCGCGGCGACCAGGCCTGGCAGCTCGCCGAGCTGCCGGGCGGGGGCCTGCGCCTGGAGATCGTCTACGCGGTCGCCCTCTTCGCCGAGTCCACGGTGGCCGCCTGGGCCGCCCGCTACGTCGAGCTGGTCGAGCGCGTCCTGGCCGACCCCGCGAAGCCCCTGGACGACTGAGGTGTGTTGCGTTCGTGTTAATGACGTGCGTCAATGTCTGGGAGCGCTCCCACCCTCGTCCCCCTGATCGGAGCTCCGCATGAGACGCCGACTTGCCACCCTCGGCGCCGCGCTGCTGGCGGCCGCCGCTTCCGTGCTCTTCTTCGTCCCGCCCGCGTACGCCGCCACCGGCCTGCACGTCAGCGGCCGCGACATCGTCGAGGCGAACGGGCAGAAGTTCGTCATGCGCGGCATCAACCACATGCACACCTGGTACGCCGGGCAGACCCGCACCTTCGCCGACGTCAAGGCGCTCGGCGCCAACACCCTGCGCGTCGTGCTCAGTGGCGGACGCTGGACCGCCAACACCGCCGCCGACGTCGCCAACGTCGTCGCGCTGTGCAAGGCGAACCGGCTCATCTGCGTGCTCGAGGACCACGACACCACCGGCTACGGCGAGGATGCCGCCGCGTACTCGCTGGATCAGGCGGCGGACTACTGGATCAGCCTCAAGAGCGTGCTGGCCGGGCAGGAGGACTACGTCGTCATCAACATCGGCAACGAGCCGATCGGCAACACCAACCCCGGTCAGTGGACCGCCGCCACCGTCGCCGCGGTGCAGAAGATGCGGGCCGCCGGGTTCGAGCATCTGCTGATGGTGGACGCGCCGAACTGGGGTCAGGACTGGCAGTACGTGATGCGGGACAACGCCCAGGCGGTCCTGGATGCCGACACGCGGCACAATACCGTGCTGTCGATCCACATGTACGCGGTGTTCAACACGGCGGCCTCGATCACCTCGTACCTGGACACCTTCGAGGACAAGGGGTGGCCGCTGGTGATCGGCGAGTTCGGGTGGCGCTTCGACGCGAGCCAGGTCGACCACGAGACGCTGCTGGCCGAGGCGGAGGCGCGTGACCTCGGCTATCTGGGCTGGTCGTGGACCGGCAACACCGATCCCGTCCTGGACATGGCCACCAACTTCGACCCGGCGCAGCTCACCACGTGGGGGCAGCGCATCTTCAACGGCGCGAACGGGATCAAGGCCACCGCGAAGGAGGCGACGATCTACGGCGGCGCGGGCACGCCGTCGACCCCGCCGAGCAACCCCACGACCCCGCCCGCCGGCAATGCCTGCACCGCGACGTACGCGACGACCGGCCAGTGGACCGGCGGCTTCCAGGGTGAGGTACGCGTCACCGCCGGCGCCGCGCCGATCAACGGCTGGACGGTCGGCTGGACGTACGCCGACGGGCAGACCGTCGCGCAGGCCTGGAACGCCACGGTGACCAGCGCCGGCCCGGCCGTGACGGCCCGCAACGTCAGCTACAACGGCCGCCTCGCCGCGGGCGCGAGCGCCACCTTCGGCTTTCTGGGCTCGTGGACCGGCGCGAACACCGCCCCGGCCCTGACCTGCACGGCAAGCTGACCCGCCGGCGCGGTGCGGCGGGCTCGTCACCGACGTGGTGCGGCCCGCTCGTCGCCGGCCTTCCCGGGCGGCACGACATGTCGTGCCGCCCGGGCTGTGTGCGCGGAATCGTGGACGTCCGCGGCTGCGATCGTCCCCGGCATGAAGAAGGTCTTGACCGGTACAGAAGAGCGGCGCTACTGTACCGGTACAGAGACCCGAGGGGAGCCACCATGGAACTGCCCGCCGCGCTCATCACCGCCGTCCACGCCGTCGACCACGAGCTGCACAGTGCCCTTCCGGACGCGCCGGTCCGGCCCGATCGCACCCGTCCCCGCCGGACCCGGGTGGTCCGGAAGGCCGTCGCCGCCGGGCTTGTCCGGGCAGCCCACGTGATCGCCCCCGCGTGATTCGAGGTGCGAAGCGATAGCCTGGAGCACGTGGCGGCCCGTGTGACTCTTCAGACCATCGCCGACCGGGTCGGGGTCAGCCGGATGACCGTGTCGAACGCGTTCTCCAAGCCCGACCAGCTCTCCGCCGCCCTGCGCGCGCGGATCCTCGCCGCCGCGGACGAGCTCGGCTATGTCGGGCCCGACCCGGCGGCGCGGGCCCTGGCCACGGGCAGCACCGGCGCCGTCGGGGTGCTGCTGACCACCTCGCTGCGCTACGCGTTCACCGACCTCGTGGCGACCAGCTTCTTCGGCTCGATCGCCGAGCGGCTGGCGCCGACCGGGCTCTCGATGACGCTGCTGACCTCGGCCGACAGCGGCCCGATCATCCCGGCCCGCGACGTCGCGATCGACGGGGCGCTGGTCTTCTCCTGCGACCCGACGTCCGAGGCGCTGGGCTATCTCGTCCGGCGCCGGCTGCCCCTGGTCTACGTCGACCAGCAGCCGGTCGAGGGCGTGCCCTGCGTCAACGTGGACGACCGCGGCGGGGCCCGCGCCGCCGCCGAGCACCTGGTCGCGCTGGGCCACCGCCACGTCGCGCTGCTCATGTCCGGCGCGCACGGCCCGCACGGGCTCATCGACCCCGGCGACATCGCCGCCGACGGCTACGCCTCCCGGCAGCGGCTGCTCGGCTGGCTCGATGCCCTCGAACCGGCCGGGATCAAGCCGCTCGTGGCCCGCCAGGGCGGCGACGACCTGGAGCAGGCCCGCTGGGGCGCCCGGCTGCTGCTCGACCGCCCCGACCGGCCCACGGCGGTGCTGTGCTTCTCCGACGCGGTCGCCTACGGCGTGCTGCAGGCCGCGGGCGAGCTGGGCATCTCGGTGCCCGGCGAGCTGTCGGTGGTCGGCTTCGACGACGGCCCGCTCGCCGCGCAGGCCTGGCCCGCCCTGACGACCGTACGCCAGGATGTGGTCGAGAAGGGCCGCGCCGCCGCCGCGGCACTCGCCGCCGCCGTGACCGCCGCGCGCACGGGTGAGCCGGTCGCCGCGACCCACCTCCTGCTGCCCACGGAGCTGATCGTGCGCAAGAGCACCGCCAAGCCCTGATCGGTCAGCCCGCGCAGGTCCACCGCGCGGGCACCACCGCCAAGCCCTGATCGGTCAGTCCGCGCACGTCCACCGCACGGGCACGTTGGTCCCCGCCGTGCCGACCACCGCGCCGGTGTCCGACAGGTCCCGCGCCGAGCCCGCGACCCCGTCCACGGCCGCCAGCTCCACGTCGGCGTCCGTGCGGTACACGGCGCTGTCGATGATCAGCCAGCCCTGCCCGTTGACGCTGTCCACCGGGGCGTTGATCGGGATCCGCCGGAACTCGCCGGTACGCACGTTCCACCGCCCCACCTCGCCGGAGGGCGACAGGGTGCCCGTCGCGTAGTCGCCGCGCGCCGTGCTGAGCGTCGCGGTCTGCCCGGCCGGCGCGTCGAGCCGGGTGCCGGTGCCCCGCTGGTCCCACGCCCACGACGACGCGCCGTCGCTCATGAACCCGAAGATCCGCCCGTCGTCACCCAGCCGGCGGCTCTGCGCGCCCGCGGGCAGGGGCAGCCGTGTGGGCTCGGTCGAGCCGGCCTTCCACAGCAGGACCGTGCCGCCCACCACGACGCTGCCGACCGGCCCGACCGTGGCCACGACGTCGCCGGCGGCGTTGATCGACGGGAACATCCGCACCGACCAGTCGCCGGCCGGCAGCCGCAGCTCGGTGGGCACGCCCGCGGTGTAACGCAGGACGGTGTCCCACGCGGTGTCGTCACCGCCCATGGCGATCACCGTGCCGCTCGCGTTGACCCCGGCGGCGTACACCGACTTCTTCCCGCCCTTCGGCAGCGCCGTGGGGCTGCCGTCGGTCCACAGCACCGGCTGCGACGTGCCGATCCGGTCCGGCTTGCCCGCGTCGGTCGTCCCGGTGCTCACCCGGACGTCGTTGCCGATCACGTACCGGCCGCCCGGGTCCACCGCCTGCAGCTCCACCTGCGTGAGCCCGGCCGGCACGGGCAGCTTCGCCGCCTCGCAGCGCACGACCGCGCCGGTGCCCGCGACCGGGGCGGCCCGGGTGCCGCCCCACACGAACGACGGCACCGCGACCAGCACGCCGACCGCCAGCGCGGCCCCGCCGGCCGCCTGCAGCGCGCGCCGCCGCCGGGCAGTGCGCCGCCCGCCTGCGACCAGCTCGTCCACCCGCAGGCGGCTGGGCGGCGTGGCGACCGTACCGAATCGTTCCCGGAGCTCGTCCTCGATCATGGCTGAACCCTCATTCCCGCAGTGTCGACCTTGGATCCGGCGCCGAGCAGCTCGCGCAGGGTCGCCAGACCCCGGGAACACTGGCTCTTCACATTGCCGGCCGAGCACCCGAGCGCCTCGGCGGTGTCCTCGATGCTCAGGTCGTCGAGGAAGCGCAGCACCACCACGGCCCGCTGCCCCTTCGGCAACGACCGCAGCGCCGCGACCAGCTCGTCGTGCTCGCCGACCCGGTGATCCGCCGCGGCGACGGTGACGCTCTCCGCGGGCACCTCACCCAGCCGGACGCCCGCCCAGCGCAACCGGCGCTCGTCGAGATACTTGCGCACCAGGATCCGGTGCACGTACCCGTCCAGGTTGTCCGCCCGCGCGGCCTTCTTCCACTGGACGTAGAGCGCGGTGAGCGTGACCTGGACGATGTCGTCCGCCCGGTGCCCGTCCCCGCACAGCAGGTACGCCGTGCGGTGCAGGCGGGGTAACCGCCCCCGCACGTACTCCTCGTACTCCCGTTCCGCTTCCGGGCGCATCGGCGATCCTTCCCTCGGCTGCCGTCACCCGTCTGTCGTGGACGGCCCGAGGGAAGGTTGCACCCCTAGGAGCTCTCGATCGCCCGCCGCCGCATGACCACGTCGGTGAGGGCCTGACCGAAGATGCCGTTGACAACCCCGCACGACGCGCACGCGAAGTTGCCGTCCAGCAGGCCGCCGCAGTGCGCGCACACGCCGTGGTCACGCGGATCCTGGTACGCCCGCAGGGCCGCCACCAGCGCGGCGGCCACCGGCTCCCGCAGCACCAGCCGCTCGGAGCGTCCGGCCAGGTCAACGGTCAGCTCGCCGGCGGCCGCGGCGGCCGGGTCGAGGGCATCGATGCGGGTGACGAAGTCGCGCAGAGCCTGCAGCACGTCGGACGGCATGGCCACGACCCTACTCACGTAGTCAATCCACTAGCCGGAATGCTCCGCCGATCGGTCGCACCCGATCCGCCTGTGTGTGCGGAATCGGCCTCCGAACCGGTGCATCGCTCCCGGGCCCCTCCCCGCGCGCGGCCCGTTCCGCCAAGCTTCAACCATCGATCACGGTCCCTCGGAAGGAGCCTGGCGTGGGTTTCTCGAACAGCTCGACGGCGCAGCTGCGCGCGGAACGGCTGCGGGCGGCCAACGCCGCCCCGCAAGGCATGTACGCCAGGCGACCCGTGATCGGCGAGACCCGGACGAGGCTGGTCCGGACCGGCGCCGGACGGCTGCGCGAGCTGGCCGGGCGCGGCGAGCTGGCGGCCGTCGCGGCGCGCGCGCAGGGGGCCGAACGGACCGCGCTGACCGGCGCCGCGTACGACCTCGCCTGGCCGATCGTTTTCAGTCGGCTGACCCGCCGCTTCGAGCTGCAGCGGGGCCACGCCGCCTGCGCCGCGGGCGTGTCGAACCTGGCCGACGACTGCCTCGACCGCTTCCACGACGACGTCGAGGCCGTGGTCGAGGACCTGCTCGCGCACGCCGACCGCCCGATCGCCAACCTCGACGCCTGGGTCGCGTCCCGGCTCAACGCGGCGACCGTCGACGCCTACCGGCGCCAGCGTGGCCGCCGCGGCGCGCTGCAACGGCCGCGGCTGCCCGGCTGGCTCGCCGACGCCCTCGGCCACGACGGCTGGCTGACCACCCTGGCCACGAACATGCTCGTCTGGGTCGGCACCACCGGCACCGCCGGCCACGAGGTCTGGCCGCTCGAGTCGTGGGCGCAGGAACGCGGCCGCCGCACCGGCGACTGGCCGGGCAGCGACCCCGCCGCGGTCGCCCGCGAGGTCGAGCACGTCCTGGCCGTCATGCGCCGCAGGCCCGCCTGGTACGAGTCCTACGTGGAACGCCCCCTCGGCGCCAAGCAGGCCCCGGTGGCGGCGGCCCCGGCCCTCGACGCCTACGGCGAGCCGGCCGCACCCCTGCCCCTGGGCGACCCGGACGCCCACGTCGAAGCGGAGCTGCAACGCCTCGCCGCCGACGCCGTCCGCGCCATCGACCAGCGCCTGGGCGGCGGCGAACCCCCCGAACAAGCGGTCGCCGAAGTCATCCGCACCGTCTTCGGCGGCGTCTTCACCGGCACCCTCGACCGCGCCCCGCACGGCGCTGCCGACCCGCTGGGCGGCGTGACCGGAGCCCTCGCCAACCGCTCCACCCTCAACCGCATCATCGAAACCGCCGTCGACATCGTCACCGACCCCGGCCCGCGCTGACCCCTACACCCCGAGGACCACCAGGCCCTTCGCGCCGGCGCCCACCAGACGACCGCCGGCGATCGCCGAGACCACGGACAGCTGCGGCACGGTGGCGACCTTCGCGCCGGTGGCCGCGTTGCGGACGGCCACCGGCCGGCCGGCGAGCGACACATAGACCAGGCCGCCCGCGCGAAGCGGCTGGCCCACCTCGGCGCCGAGTCCGGCCCTCCAGACCCGCCTGCCCGAGGGGACGTCGTAAGCCGCCAAAGAGGTGCCGGTCGCGAGGTACAGCCGCCGTCCGTCGGTGGCGACCCGGCCGGACACCCGGTCGGCCGACCATGCCACAGCGCCGGTGGACACACGGATCGCCTTGAGCGACCAGTCCGCGCTGTCCCCGACGAAGAGCCAGTCCCCGTACGCGGCCAGCGGGGTCCACGCGGACGACCAGCTGCCGGTGGTCCGCCCGGTGACCGCGTCCACCCGTCGCGGCACTCCACCCTGGGTGATGAGCACATCGTTCCCGACCGGGACCAGCGAGAACAGGGTCCGCCTCCCGTCGGTGTTGTCGCCGTCGGCCCACACCCTGGTGCCGTCGGCCAGCCGGTACGCCTCGACGTTCGGCTCGGTGCCGTAGTCGTTGCCGCTGACGATGACCATGCCCCGGGTGACGATCAGCTGAGCGGCATCGGTGTTCGGCGATTGCCGCCACAGCAGGCGCCCCGTCGCCAGGTCGAAGGCGCACACGTACCCGTCGGCGTCGCCGCCCTCGATGCCGCACAGGCTGTCGCTCGAGGTCACCACCACGGTCGTGCCCGCGACGACCAGGTGATAGGCCAGCCGGTCGAAGAAGATCCGGGTGTCGCGCCACACCGTGCGCCCGGTGGCCGAGTCGCGGGCGACCAACCCGGACGTGTCCTGGGTGAGTGTGAGCCCGCCGGCGACGACCGGGCCGACCCTGCCCGGGCAGTCGGACGGTGCCGCGGGGGCGGTCCAGCGCGGCTTCAGTCTGCCGATGGTGGAGCTGTTCAGCAGGTTTTCACCGGGGTTGTAGAACGACCTGCCGGAGTCGGAGCCGGGCTGCGGCCACGTCGACGGGCCGGCAGCGGGCGCCGGGGTGGCGGGAACGGTGGCACCAAGGACGAGGACCGCAGCCACGGCCCACACGCGTCGGATCATGACGGGGACTTTAAGGGCAGATATACGTGATTCGGCGCATATGCCGCCCTTGGTGGCGTTGCCGGTTCCCGGACATCACAGCTGGTGCGTGCGGGGGGAGCGGGCCAGGTAGGCGTACGGGTAGGGCAGGGGTTTGGCGCCCGCGGCGGTGAGGCGTTCGATGTGCTTGTCGTCCAGGGTCCAGCCGGTGGCGCCGAGGTTGTCGGCGAGCTGGCTCGGGGTGCGGGCGCCGATGATCGGGGCGGTCACCTGCGGGCGCTGCAGGAGCCAGCGGAGGGCGACCTGGGCGGGGGAGCGGCCCGTCTCGTCGGCGACGGCGAGCAGCGTGTCGGTGATCGTCCAGGTGCGCTCGTCGACGCTGTTCTCCCAGTCGCCCAGCCACGGCTGCTTGTCGGCCTCCCAGCGGGTGTCCGGCGGCGCCTGCGTCATGCCGCGGCGGTACTTGCCCGTGAGCCAGCCGCCGCGCAACGGCGACCAGGGGATGATGCCGACGCCCTCGTTGCGCGACACCGGCAGCAGGTCGAGCTCGATATCGCGGTCGATGAGGTTGTAGAGCGGCTGCGCGGCCACGAAGGGCTCCCAGCCGCGGTGCCGCGCCAGGTCGGCGGACTTCTGCAGCTGCCACGCCGCGTAGTTGCTGACGCCCAGGTGGCGTACCTTGCCGGCCCGGACGAGCCCGTCGAGGGTGGACAGTGTCTCCTCGATCGGGGTGCCCGCGTCGAAGCAGTGCACCTGATAGAGGTCGATGTAATCGGTCCGCAGCCGGCGCAGGCTCGCGTCCACGGCGTCGAGGATGTGCCGCCGGCCCGCGCCGATGTCGTTCTCCCCGGAGCCGGTGGCCCAGAAGAACTTGGTCGCGAGCACCACGCTGCCGCGCGCCTGCCGGGCCAGCCAGCGGCCGATGATGGTCTCGGACGCGCCGCCCGCGTACACGTCGGCCGTGTCGATGAACGTGCCGCCCGCCTCCACGTACTGGTCGAGCAGCCGGTGCGAGGTGGCCTCGTCCGCCTCGTTGCCGAAGGTCATGGTCCCCAGGCCGAGCTCGCTGACCCGCAGTCCGCTGGCGCCGACGTATCTGTGCTCCATGTGACCATCCAAACACCACCGGGCACGATCCGGCCATCCATGGTCGCCGTCATGAGCCTGTGCCCGCGGCGCCGCCGCCCGGCTGTCCGAGAGCGGTGTCAGGTGGCCCGGCCGCCTTCCGCGCGGGAGCGACTGCGGCGCGCAGTTCTCTCTCCAGAAGCTGTCGCAGGCGTTCGCGCTGCTCGGGACTCAGGGCCATGCCCTTGTCTGGCGGACGGCGAGCTGATTCGATCGACACATGTCGACGTGGTGGGTGCGTTCCTCGGCTGTCCTCGCCCTGCTCCTGCCCGGGGCCGCCGCCGCTCATGCGGCTCCGCGCGGAACGAGCTTCCTCGACCACCCGGCGCTGCTGGCCTCCGCCGCGGAGCCGGGTGGCACCCTCGCCGAGCCCGACTGGTACGAGGCGAACATCCCCTTCGTCGACCTGCCCGACGCCGACCTGGAGGCCACCTACTACTACCGGTGGCGCACGTTCAAGGAGGCGCTGAAGTACACCGGCGCCGCGGACGGCTGGATCGTCACCGAGTTCCTCGGCCCGGTCGGCTACTCCGCGCCCTTCGGCGGCATCAACGCCGCGGCCGGGCACCACCTCTACGAGGGGCGCTGGCTGCGCGACCGCCGCTACCTCGACGACTATCTCGACTACTGGCTGACCGGCTCGGGATCCACGGCCAAGCCCGCTACCGAGGAACTCAACAAGAACACCACCGACTGGGCCCACCAGTACTCCTTCTGGGCCGTCGACGCCGCCGTCGCCCGCGCCGAGGTGACCGGCGACTGGCAGTTCCTCGTCGACCGGCTGCCCGCGCTGCGCCGGCAGTACGAGGGCTGGAAGACGTCGAACTACGACAGCGCCCGCGGCCTCTACTGGCAGACCCCGGTGTGGGACGCCATGGAGTACACCGCCGGCTCCTACCAGACCGCGGATCCCTACCACGGCGGCGACGGCTTCCGGCCGACGCTCAACGCCTATCAGTACGGCGACGCGCTCGCACTGGCGGCGATCCTGCGCCGGGCCGGGGATCCCACGACCGCGCGACGGTACGAGCGTGAGGCGGCCGCCCTGCGTACCAACCTCGGCAAGCTGTGGCACGGGACCTTCTACCAGCACGTGCAGCGCGACACGTTCGCGCCGATATCCGACCGGGAGCTGATGGGATACGTCCCGTGGTACTTCCACATGCCGCCGGCCTCCTCCGCCCCGGCCTGGGCGCAGCTGACCGATCCGCAGGGCTTTGCCGCGGCGTACGGGCCGGCGACCACCGAGCGCCGCAGCCCGTGGTTCATGCACGAGGCGACGGACGGGTGCTGCCGCTGGGACGGCCCGAGCTGGCCCTACGCGACGAGCCAGACCCTCACCGCCCTGGCCAACCAGCTGCTCGGCTACCCGGCCCAGTCCGCCGTCGACCGCGCCGACTACCTGGCCCTGCTGCGCGGATACGCCCTGACCCAGCGCAAGGACGGCCGCCCGTACGTCGCCGAGGCGCACCACCCCGACGAGAACCGCTGGCTCTACGACAGCCACGGGCACAGCGAGGACTACAACCACTCCACCTACACCGATCTGATCCTCTCCGGGCTGCTCGGGATCCGGCCGCAGGCGAACGCATCCGTGCGCATCGCCCCGCTCGCCCCGGCGTCATGGGACCACTTCGCCGTCGAGAACGTGCCGTACCACGGGCGGGAGCTGACCGTCGTGTGGGATCGCGACGGGACGGCGTACGGCAAGGGTGCGGGTTTCCGGGTGTGGATCGACGGCGCACTCGCGCTGAGCCGGCCCACCGTGGGTGACGTCACGCTGCCCGTGGACACCGTCGCCCGGGCACAGGATCCGATGGTCGACGACGCGGTCAACGTCACCGGCGCCGGATATCCGAGGGCCACCGCCTCCTACACCTGGCCCGGCGACACCCCCGCCGACGCCATCGACGGCCAGGACTGGCACCTCGACGTGCCGACGACGCGCTGGACGAACTACGGCACCCCGAACGCCTCCGACTGGCTGCAGATCGACCTCGGCGCGGCCAGGGCGATCTCGGACGTGCGCATCGCCTTCTACGACGACGGCGGCGGCGTGCGGGCCCCGGCCTCGTACGCGCTGCAATATCTCGACGGCACCACCTGGCGCGACGTCCCCGGCCAGCGCCGCGACCCCACCACCCCGGCCGGCCGCGCCGTCAACCGCATCACCGTCGACCCGCCCCTGACCACCGACCGCCTGCGCGTCACCGCACCGGGCGTCTTCGGCATCACGGCCCTCCAGCTGTGGCGTCCCGTGACCGCCTCCGGCGGGTGAGGTGTGAAACGCGGCGCGGCGGGCATGCGCGCCCCATGAGCAAGGCGGTGGCGGCGTCCAGCGAATGGGTCGACGACGACGGGGTGCGACAGCCCTGCGGCGAGGTGCACGCGTGGGAGCAGGGGCAGAACCAGACGGTGTGCGGGCTGCCGCTGCACAAGGCGCGGCTGCGGCGCTTCCCGCACGTACCCTTCGACTTCCGGCCCAGCGACCAGCTGACGTCCGCCGACCAGATCGGCCACATCTGCCGCCGCTGCGTCGCCGCCACCACCCGCCGCGGCGAGCGCGCCTGGACCCGCCAGTCGCCCCGCCCCTGAGCGACGCCCCTGTCGGGTGAGCCATTCTCCGCGTTTGCCCGCATAAGCCGCACCCGTCGGCGACCGCATCCCGGCGGCCTCGTTGAGCGCTGCGCCCGGGATCCTCGTCGTGGTCCCGGCGGAGAGCGGGGACAACGATGGGGGAACCGACAGCTGCGGAGCAGTTCGTCACCGGGTTCGCGCGGCGGATCGTCGCCGCGCTGGCGCCGGACGAGCTGGTGGTGTTCGAGCCGGTGAGCCGGGCATACCTGAGCGACCCCGGCGGCGTGATCGACGCGCGGTCCCGCCCTGACGCGGAGCTCGGCTCGGGTATCGACACGGTGGTGCTGGCGCTGACCCCGGTGGCGTTGTCGGTGGCGACCACCGTCTACGAGCACCTGCTGGGCCGGGCAACCGACCTGACCGGACGCCGGCTCGTCAAGGCTGTCAAGGGGCTCCGGAAACGCCGCGATCCGGTGCCGTCCGGGCCGGTCGGCGCCGAGACGCTCGAGGAGACGGTCGCCGGGGTGCGGCAGCTGGTCGGCGTCCGTACGGATGATCCGCGGCTGGCCGACCAGTGCGCGGAAGTGGTCCGCGCCCTGCTGGAGCACCACGCGTGAAAGTCCCCGGCGAGGACGTGCCGTCCGGCACGACCCAACGTCTCGTCACCCTGATCGTGCTGGCGGTGTCGTCCACCGTCTACCTGCACGGGAGCATGGTCGCGTTGTGGCCGGTCGACGGGACGCTGCCGGGCCCCGGCTGCGAGGTGCGGACCGGCGCGTACGTCAGCCCCACCAACACCGACGCGGAACGCCACGCCTACAACGAGTGCATGGCTGGGACGATGGCGTGGCAGCTCGGCTGGCTCCTCGCCGGCCTGCTCGCCCTGGCCCTGGTCACTGCGGCGTTCTACTACACCCGGCCGGGCCGGCAGATCCGCCGGGCCGGGCTGCGGCCGCTCGCCGAGTTCCCGGAGATCAGGGACAGCCTGCGGGCACCCCTGGGCGCACTGGTGGCCAGGGCCGGGGTGCGGCAGCCCGAGTTCCTGCTCGACGCGACGAGCATGCGGGCCGGCGGGCTGGCCTTCGGTCGCGGCCGCCGGCCCCTGATCTGTCTGGACGCGGGCCTGGTCGCGCTTGCCGGGCGGGACCGGCCGGCCTTCGAAGCCATCGTGTTGCACGAGCTCGCCCACGTCCGGCACCGGGACGTCACGACCACGTTCACCACACTTGCCGTCTGGCGGGCTTTCCTGCTCGTGGCGGTCGTGCCCTATCTGATCGTGGCCGCCGACCCGCTGCTGCTGAGCCACGACCCGTGGCGGTTGCCGCCCTCCTTCCCGCTGGCCAACGAGTTCGGCGCCGGTGTCGCCGGTCGGCTGAGCCTGCTGATCGCGCTCATCTACGTCGCGCGCACCGCCGTGCTGCGGTCGCGGGAGCTCTACGCCGACGCGGCGGCGGCCGCTTGGACGGGCAGCAACGACCCCTACCGGTCGCTGACGGCGCAGCCCCGGCGGCGGGTGCTGCGCTGGATCGCCACCCATCCGAGCCGGGGGGCCCGCGATGCCGTGCTGCGGGACGCCACGCTGCTGCTGCGGCCCGGCTTCGCGGAGGTGTTCGCGGGCGGGCTGGCACTGCAACTTGCGTGGCAGCACCTGAGCGCGGCGCTGGGGCAGCTCAACGTGGTGCGGTACGGCAATCATTCGTACGACATCATGACCTGGCTGTGGGCGGCCGGGATCGCTGCCTGGATCTGGGTGATCGCGCGGCGGGGAGCGGCATACCGGGAGGCGGGCGGCACCGGGCGGGTCTTCGCGCGCGCGGGACTGGCACTGGGCTGCGGGCTGTGCCTGGGGTACGTGGCGGCGCTGCAGACCAATGGCGTGGCGGTCGACGGTTTCGTCACCATGCCGGGTCTGGTGGTCATGGCACTGCTGGTCGGCACGAGCGTGGTGCTGTGCGGCTGGGCCGGATACTGCGCCCGGCAGCTCGGGGCACGCTCCGGCGGCTGCAGCGGTCTGCTGGTCGCGGCGGCGCTGACGGTGCTGGCCGCAGCGAGTGCCGGCCAGCTGCACGGCCAGCGGTTCACCGCCGACAACACGTGGACCGCCTTCCTCAACCCGGCGCTGCGACAGGCGGGCACCTACGCCGCCGGCATCCCGGGTCTCGCGGCGGATGCGCCGGTGACCGGTACGACCGTCATGGTGTTCATTTTCGCCGGCCAGAAGATCACCGTCGTGGGGGTCATCGTCTTCTGGCTCGTGCCGCTGCTGCTCACCCACGGCTGGACCGGGCGCATCCGGTACGGGACGATCGCGGCGGCCGTCGCCTTCGGCGGATGGGCCGTCGTCGTGGGGCTGCTGCGTGTGACGGCCGGGCACCCGGCCGGCGGGCAGGGTGCCCTGGTGTCGTCGGCCTGGGAACTCACCGTGGCGGCCGCCGGTCAGCTCGTGATCGCGCTGGCCGTGGCCCGGCGGCGGGACTGGGTGAGCGCGGCGTGGGCCACCTGGCTGCTGGCCGTGCTGTGCTGCGCCGCCACGATCGAGTTGCATCGGCGGGCCGGCTGGCAGGTGGACAGCATTCTCGCCGCGCGGCCGCTGCAGGTGTTACCGGCGACAGGCGCCGTGGCGGTGCTGATCGCCCTGGGCGTCCGCACCCGGCGTCCTGCCGGGGTGACCGGGCCCGGACGGTGGTGGGCGTCCGTACCCGTCGCGACGGCACTGGCCGGGGGCCTCGCCATGACGGTGTGGTCGCCGGCGGCCGGTCATGCCGTGCCGGTGCTGGCGCCGCCGCCCCTGCCCACCGCGGCGCAGCTCGCCGTCGAACGCGATCACCGGCTGATCACCTGGCTGATGGGCGGCGGACTGATGACCCTCGGTGACATGAACCAGGCGAGCTACGCCTACCTGATCGGTGACCGCGACGGGCACACCGAGGCTGCCCAGGCCGCCGTGTGCCGCCGGCAGCGGGCTGCCGCGGATCGCGCCGCGGGCTTCCCGCCGCCGCCCGACGACCGGCTCGGCGTGGAGTACCGGGCCGCGATCCGCGAGCTGCGCGACTTCACGAGCTCGTGCCCCGACAACCTGCCTGCCCTGTACCGCAGCGCGGATCACCTCGCGGAGGTCTACCGCGGGACGGTGTCCAGGGCACTCCCGGACTGAGCCGCCAGCCGGGCCAGCGCTTCCGCCGACGGGCTGCCCGGTTCCGCGTGGTACATGACCAGCTGCAGCCCGTCGGCGCCCAGCACCGCCAGTTTCTCGCGGCGCAGGGACAGGTCGCCGGCGTGCGGGTGGCGGATGGTGCCGCTTCCGCTGCCGCCGCGGTGGACGTCGTGGCGCGCCCACAGCCGGCGGAAGCGGTCACTGGCTTGCGACAACTCGGCGATCAGCTCGGCCAGGCGCGGATCGTCCGGGTCCGTGCCGGTTTCCGCGCGCAATTGCGCCACCACGCTCGCCGTGTTGTCCTCCCAGTCCGGGTGGTATTCGCGCGCCGCCGGATCGGTGAACAGCACCCGCAGCCGATTGGTGCCCGGTGCCATCAGCGGCGACAGCGCCACGGCCAGAGCATTGGCGGCGAGCACGTCGCGATAGCGGTTGACCACGAATGCCGGGACATTGATCGTGTCGAGCAGCATCCGCAGGCCGGCCGGCACCTCTTCCACGCTGCGCGGCCCGCGGCGGCGCGGTTGCGGGCGGGCCAGTTCCCGCAGGTACGCGGTAGCGTCCGCATCCAGCCGCAACACCCGCGCGACGGCCTCCAGCACCTGCGCCGAGGGATTGCGGTCACGACCCTGCTCGAGCCGCAGGTAGTACTCGGCGCTGATGCCGGCGAGCAACGCCACCTCCTCGCGGCGCAGACCCTTCACCCGGCGTAGCCCGGTCGCGCGCAGCCCCACGTCCTCCGGGTGCACCAGCTCGCGGCGTGCGCGGAGAAAGGCGCCCAGCTCGTTGTCCATGGCTCTGTTCCTGTTCCTCGTGGTACCGGTAACACCGGGGATCTGCCCGCTTCCCGCCCGCCCGCGAACACTGAATCTATGACACGAACGTGGTTCATCACCGGCGTCAACAGCGGATTCGGCCGCCGCATGACCGAGCAGCTCCTCTCCCGCGGCGATCGCGTCGCCGGGACCGTGCGCAAGCCTGACTCGGTACGCGACTTGCAGGACCGGTACGGTTCCCGGTTCTGGGTCGCCCAGCTCGACGTCACCGCCCCGGTGCGCGCGACCGTCGACCGGGCCTTCGCCGAGCTCGGCCGCATCGACGTCGTTGTCAACAACGCCGGCTACGGCCTCTTCGGCGCCGCCGAGGAGCTGACCGACGACCAGGTCGTCCAGCAGATCAACACCAATCTCCTCGGCTCGATCCAGGTGGTCCGCGCGGCGCTGCCCCACCTGCGGGCGCAGGGCGGCGGCCGGGTCATTCAGATCTCCTCGTACGGCGGGCAGGCCACCAATCCGGGCGCCTCGCTCTACCACGCGTCGAAATGGGGGATCGAGGGCTTCATCGAAGGCACCGCCAAGGATGTCGCCCCCTTCGGCATCGGCATGACAATCGTCGAGCCCGGCGGCGCCCGCACCGAGTTCCGCTTCGACAGCCTGCACTTGGCCACCCCGTTGCCCGCCTACGACAACACGCCCGCCGCCATGGTCCGCGGAGCCAGAGATCGCAGCCGCCCGCCCCTGGGCGACCCCGCGAAAATGGCCGCCGGCATCATCGCGAGCGCGGACGTCGAGCCGGCGCCGATGCGGCTGGTGCTCGGCTCGGACTCGTACGGCTTCCTCACCGCCGCCCTGCGCGAGCGCCTCGCCCAGATCGAGCCGCAGCAGGCCTCCGCCGCCTCGACCGATGCCGTCGCGTCACCGCAGCAATGATCGGCGGAGCGTGTCGAGCAGCCATTCTTCGGCGTCGTCGAGGGACCAGCCTGACCCATCCCGACGAGGTCGCCGCGGCGCTACTGGCCCTTTAATTCCTTCGCCGCCCGCACCAGATCGGCATTGCTGCGCGCGGTGCTCCCGTCCGGCAGCAGGACGGAGTCCTCGAAACCGACCCGCGTGTCGTGCCCGCGCCGGAACGCGTCACGCACCAGGGGCCAGGTCCACTCGTTCATGCCGTGCGTGAGCCGCGGACACGTGGAGCCGGCCGCATCCAGCGCGTCGTTGATGTGCTGCGCGATCGCGGCCGGCTCCCCGGTGAGGAAATAGGGCTCGCCCGCATCGAGCTCGATGCTGATCCGCCGCGCCTGCGGGAGAATGCCCCGGGCCCGCGGCAGCTCGGCGGGCGCCCACAAGCCGACGTCAATGCCGATGCCGACGTCGGTCATCGCCGCCATGACCCGCTCGAAGCCGTCCTCGGAGAGATTGACCGTCGCGCAGTCGACGCCTTCCCACTCCCGGATCATCGCCACGCGCTCGCGAAGATCCGGCACGATCCACGCCCCGGTGGTCAATCCGATCTCGACCGTCGGATCGAGCTCGCGCACCCGCCGGCACGTCTCGTTCACCACGGCCGGATCCAGCGTCTCGGCCCCGGCCGCGTCCCGGACATGCAGATGCACCCCGGTTGCCCCGGCCGCGAAACACTCCCGCAGCTCCGCGAGTACCTCGCCGAGCGACACCGGCATGCCCGGATGGACATCTTTGCCCCACGGCCCGTTCGGCGTCACCTGCAGCATCATGCCCGGCGCCAATGCTGGGACCCGCCGGTGTCGCGCACGACGATGCCCTCCTTGGCGAGTTCCCGGCGCAGTTCTTCCGCGTCGCCCGCGTCCTTCTTGGCGAGCGCACGTTCGCGCGCTTTCAGCAAGGCGTGCTCGGCCGGCGACAGGTCCGGCAGCTCCGGGACCCAGCGCCGGAAAAGCGCACCGTACGGGTCGCCGTCGCGCCACGGGAAGCCGTGCTCGCGGAACGCGGCGGCCACCCGGTCGTCCTGCAGATCCGACTCCTCGCGGACCAGCTCGGTGGAGTCGCGGCCGAGGATCACGAGGTGGTCGTCGTCGAGGAACACGGCGCTGGTGTCCGTACGGGAAATGGTGTGGGTGTGGCCCTTGCGGGTGATCACCGCGGCCGTGCCGTCGACGCTGATCCGCAGATCCTCGTAGCGCCCGATCGCCCCGATGACCGATCCGCCGACGAGTCCGATCGCCGCCGCCACGACCGACGCGGCCGGATCGGGAACCGAATCGAGCCATTCCAGCGCGAACCGCAGAGGCACCCACGGCAGATCGAGCAACCAGCCGGCGGCCCGCTCCGCCCCGAGCAGGACGGCCCCGCCCACCACCGGGATCAGCCCGTAGTAGACCCACGCCGGATGGGCGACGACCGTGGGCTTCACGGCAACCGGCGCCTTCCCGCGAATCCGAGGTCGGCGCGGTGGTACCAGGTCAGTTCGGTCTCACCCTCGAGCCAGCACAACAGCACCGGCACCCCGTCGAGGTCGGCCGGGAAGTCGAGGAGCAGAGGCGCCATGCCCTTCAATTCCGCGCCGGTCTGCTGCACCGTCGTCATCAATTCGTCGAGCCGCGCCTCGACGGCCTTCCGCTCGGGCAGACCGCCCAGATCCGTGGTCTGCCCGCCGGGCACCAGCGCCGCGGAAAGCTCCACCATGTCCGCGCGCCGCGCCACGATCTCCTCGAGCACGGGCAGCAGCGTCGCGAGTTCGGCGCGCGCCTCCTCCACCATGAAGAGCCCCATCAGCGATGCTCCGCCAGCCAGGCCCCGAGCAGCCGCGAACAGTCCGCCACCGACTGCTGCCAGCTCTTGGCGGCCCCGGCCCCGGCGTCGTCGCTGACATGCTTCACCAGCCGCACCGGCACCCCGAACTGCCGGGCGGCGGCCGCAACGGCATAACCCTCCATGTCGACCAGGGAGGCATCCCGGGCCAGCCGGTCCCGGGCCGCGTCGTCGCTGACGAACGCGTCCCCGGTGGCCAGCACGGGCCCCTCCGGATCCCCGACCAGCAGCGGCGGCCCGGTGACCTCCCCGGTCAGCTTGAACAGCACGTCGCCGTCGAGATCATGCTGCAGCACCGTGCCGACGACGTGGATGCCGGTGACGCCGGGGCGCAGGCCGCCGGCCGTACCCAGATTGATGATCTCGCTGGGCCGCGGCCCGCCGCCGAGCGCGGCCCCCACCGCCAGCGCCGCGTTGACCTTGCCCATCCCCGTGACGAGCACCGGCAGATCCGTCCCGAGATGCTCCGCCTCCGCCGGCACCGCCACGACCACCAGCGGCCGCCCGGCCTCGATCAACCCCACCATGTCCACCCGGCGATCCTAGCCAAGGACCACGACGGCACCGGTCCCCTCAGGAGCCGGTCGGCCGCCGCGCCTTGGCCGCCGAGCCGCGGACCTGGTCCGCCGGGTACCGCCGGCCGGAGTCGGCGAGTTTGTCCCGGGCGGCCTCGACGAGATCGACGCCGAGCACGTCCGCCAGCCGGACCAGGTAGATCATGACGTCGCCCAGCTCCGCCCGGACCTGGCCGGCGAGATCGCTCTGCATGACCGAGCTCGACTGCTCGGGGGTGAGCCATTGCAGCTCGGCCAGCAGCTCGCCCACCTCGCCGGCCAGGGCCATGGCCAGGTTCTTCGGCGTGTGGAACTGTTCCCAGTCCCGCTGCACCGCGAAGGCCCGCACCTGCTCGCGGAGATCGTCCACATCCATCCCGTCACCCGTCGCCTGCGATGGTCGTGGGGTCGACGATACGAGGCGCTGGTCAGAGGCCGCTGCCGGTCAGGGTGTTGCCGGCGACGGTGTAGATGTGGCCGGCGGCCACGGTCACCCGGTTGGTGGAGGCCAGGCCGCTGGTCCAGGTCGTGGCGATGGGCTGACCGTTGGCGGCGTTCATGACTCCGACGGTCCGGCCCTGGACAGCGGCGTAGACGAGGCCTCCGGCGCGGACCGGCTGTCCCACGTCGCCGAGGAAGGTGCGCCACCAGACGCGTTTGCCGGTTGTGACGTCGAAGGCTTCGACGGTGCGGCCGGTGGGGTGGTAGATGCGGCGGCCGTCGGTGGCGTTGCGGCCGGCGGCCTTCGGGGCGGTCCACTGGGAGGCGCCGTTGACCGCGTTGAGGCTGATCAGGGTGCCGGCGCCGTTGGTGACGAAGAAGCGGTCGGCGGTGGCCATCTCGGCCTGCCACTTCTGGGGCCTGGTCCAGAGGGCCTTGCCGGTGGTGACGTTGACGGCCACCATCTGCGCGGCCGTGGTGCGGGTGAGCAGCAGGCGCCCCTGGGACGCCACGCCCGGGGACGTGAAGCGGGGGAGGGTCCAGCGCAGGCGGCCGGTGGTGACGTCGAGGCCGCGTACGGTCGGCAGGTCCGACTCGGACTCCCCGCCCACGGCCACGACACTCCGGTCGACGACCAGCGAGTCGACGGGCGTGTCGAATTCCTGTGCCCAGCGCTGCCTGCCGTTCGTCACGTCCAAGGCGCGCACAGTGCCGTTGGGGTCGCTCGCCGACTGGCAGCCGCTGGTGCCGGCCAGGAGCAGACCGTTGCTGACGGCCAGGTACGGCGTGGACTTGTCCTCCGGGTTCTGCCACGTGTGCTGCCACAGCGGTTTGCCGGTGCCGGCCGCATAGGCGCCGATGCCCGTGGTGTCGGCCACGAACACGCGGCCGCCGGAGACGAGCGGCGGCGCCGGGCGGGTGCAGGACTCGCCGGCCGCCTCGGGCAGGTCGGTCGTGAAGCGGTCGGCGACCTTGCCCATCGTGGTGGCGTTGATGGTGGTCTCGCCCGGGTTGTAGTAGGTCTGCCCGGGACCGTACCCGGGCTGCGCCCAAGCACCGGCGGAGGCGGCGTCCGCGGCGGCGCCGGACGTGGCCGCCCCGATCAAGGTCAGCGAGGCGACTCCGGCGGTCAGCCCGATCCGCAGGCAACGTGCAGCGAACACCCATCCTCCAACGAACTTTGCCCGATATGTCGGAATCAGGGTAGCGGCAGGGCCGGGGGCGGGCCGTCGCGGCGGGTCCTACGCTGGCGGCATGGCATCCGAGAGGCTCACGGGGCAGCAGATCGCCGACGAGAAGCTCACCGGCTGGACGTACTTCCTCAACCGGCTGCGCACCCGCGTGGCCACGCCCGACTTCACCACCGGGCTGGCGCTGGTCAACGCGATCGCCGCCGAGGCCGAGCGCCGCGACCACCATCCCGATCTCGCCCTGCGGTACACCTTCGTCGACATCACCCTGACCAGCTACGACACCGGCGGCGTCACCGGCCGCGACGTGCGTCTGGCCCGGGCGATCTCCACCCTGATCGCGGGCGCCGGCCTCGCCCAGGAGTGCGCGAGCGTCAGCCTGATCGAGCTGGGCCTCGACACCCCGCAGGCGGCGCCGCTGATGCCGTTCTGGGCCGCCGTGCTCGGCGCCGAGGTGGTCGACGGCGACGTGCGCGATCCCCACGGCGTCCTCCCGGCCGTCTGGTTCCAGCAGTCCGGCAGCGAGGAGCCGCGCCAGCGCTGGCATCCGGACATCTGGGTCGACCCGGCGCAGGTGCGGCCCCGCATCGACGCCGCCGTCGCGGCCGGGGGAGCGCTCGTCGACGACTCCGAGGCGCCGTCGTTCTGGGTCCTCGCCGATCCCGAGGGCAACCGCGTCTGCCTGTGCACGTGGCAGGACCGATAGAAAAGCCCAGGCCGGGGTACGTCTCCGGGGGTGACCGACACCGTTGACCTGGCCGCCACGCTCGCGCCCGACTCGCCGCCCGCGCCGCACAGCGCGAGCGGGGAGGAGGTCGTGACGCACGATCTGAGCGCCGTCGCGCCGCCCGCGCGACCGGGGCGCCGGTGGATGCCGAAGCGCGTGGTCGCCACACCCGCGGCCTACGACCACCCGCACGGGCTGCGGATCATGTCCCGCGTCGAGGAGCTGGGGCTCGAAGTGGAGCGGCTGGGATCCAACCGGCTCAGCGGGATCCGCGGCGCGAGCGAACGGGAGACGTACGCCCGGGCGAAGAGCACCCTCGCGATCGTGGTGAGCCCGCCGTCGCGGCGCAAGCTGCAGCCGATCGCGCCGAGCGCGGACTGGCGGTTCGACCTGGCGGAGGGCTGCCCGGCGCACTGCCAGTACTGCTATCTGGCGGGCTCGCTGTCCGGGCCGCCCGTGACCCGCGTGTACGCCGACCTCGACGACATCCTCGCCGGGCTCGCCGAGTACGCCGGCCGGGGCACGATCACCAGCCGCAAGGACGCCCGGCGCCACGAGGGAACGACCTTCGAGGCGTCCTGCTACACCGATCCGCTCGCGTTGGAGCACCTCACCGGCGGCTGGCGGCGCGCCGTCGAGCACTTCGGCGCCTGGGACGCCCCGGTGCAGCTGCGCTGGACGACGAAGTTCGACGACGTGGGCGGCTTCGTGGGGCTCGGCCACGGCGGGCGTACCCGGGTCCGGTTCAGCGTGAACTGCACCCCGGTGACCACGCGTCTGGAGGGCGGCACCGCCACGCTCGAGGACCGGCTCGCGGCGCTGCGGCGGCTGGCGCTCGACGGCTATCCGGTGGGGCTGACCATCGCGCCGATCATGGCGCTGCCGGACTGGCGGATCCACTACGCCGCGCTGCTGGATGCCGTCGCCGCCGCCGTGGACGGCATCCCGGGCCTCGACCTGACCGCCGAGCTGATCACCCACCGGTTCACCCCGGGCAGCAAGGAGGTGCTGCTCGGCTGGTACCCGCGCACCAGGCTGGACCTCGACGAGAGCACCCGCTCCCGCAAGCACGGCAAGTTCGGCGCGGTCAAGTACGTCTACCCGCCCGAGACGATGAAGGCCCTGCGCGGCTGGTTCGAGTCCGAGCTCGCCGAGCGCCTCCCCGCCTGCCGCATCCTCTACTGGACCTGATGCGCCTTCGGGATCACCGCGTGCACCCCGACGGTGCGGTCGACGACCTGGGAGACCTCGAAGTTCGCGGCGGCGGACAGATAGGCGTACGCGATCGCGCGGTCCATGCCCCGGTCGTGCTCGAGGAAGTCCAGGGCGTTGACCACCGCGCGCCGCATGGCGATGTCGAGATCGCTGCCCTGGCCGCCGATGCTGCCGTCGGGGTCGGACAGGCCGATCGGCACCCACGCGTCGGCGGTCTCGGCGAACGGGTATCCGAAGGCCACCGACGGCGCCCCGCGCTTGCCGGGCTTGACGACCGTCAGCCGGTACGTGGCGCGCAGCGAGCCCTCCATCGCCGTCAGCGCCACCTCGCCGTTGCCCATCGCCAGGTGCGGGTCGCCGGCGTAGAACAGGGCGCCCTCCGCGAACACCGGCAGGTAGAACGTGGCGCCCCGGCCGAGCAGGTTGATGTCGATGTTGCCGCCGCCCAGCGTCGGCGGGATCGAGTTCAACGTGGCGTCCGTCAGGGATCCCGCCGCGGCGAAGGCGACGCCCATCATGCCCATGAAGGGATTCAGCGGGAACGCGACGCCGGGCATGACGCCGGTCAGGCCGCGCCGGCTCGCGCGGACGGGCGTGAAGACGGACACGTTGCCGTAGCGGACCGGATCGCCGGTGGGGCGGCCGTCGGTGGCGACCGGCGGCATGATCTCGGCCTCGGTGATCCCGGCCGGCACCGCGCCCCCGGCCAGGCGCGGCAGCGCACCCTTGCCGTGCCGGCTGGACACCACGCCGTACGGCACCCGCGGCAGGACGGACAACACCTCGATCTTGAGGACGTCCCCCGGGGCGGCCCCGTCCACGTGGATCGGCCCGGTCACCACGTGCGGGCCGTCGACGTCGAAGTTCCGGACGGTCCGGTCGTAGGACCGCGCCACGGCGACCGCGTCGGTCAGCACCTCGCCCCGCGCGACGCCGTGCCCGCCGAACCACGCGACCGGATCCCGCCCCTGGTCCTCCAGGATGCCCTCGTGCGAGATCGTGTCCACGGTGACGGTCTCGCCGGAGCGCATCCGCAGCACCGGGGACGCCGTGGTGGACGGCACGTATCCCCAGCGCACCTCGTCGGGACGCGACCGCAGGTAGTGCTTGCCGTGGATCGGTCCCTTGCCCGGCTGCAGGATCTGCCCGATGCCCCCGGCCGCGGCGGGCGCGGAGGCCGCACCGGACACGGCACCGCCCGCCCCGGCGGCCGCGACCGCCCGCAGGAAGGTACGCCGCCCGAGCGCGCTCCTGATCCACGATGCACCGTCCATGCCGCAGTTCTACGAGGGCGCCGTATCCGCCCTGTCGCCACCGCGTGACGGCGAAGTTAATCGATCAATTGATCCATGGGCATGGATGCGAAACCGCCGCGAACGTGGTACGCCAAGAGCATGACGGCGACTTCTGATCTGTTCCGCCGCAAGCCCCTCGACGACGTGAGCGACGAGGGCAGCGGCCATCTGACCCGGTCGCTCGGCCTGTGGCAGCTGACCGCCATCGGGGTGGGCGGCATCATCGGGGCGGGGATCTTCGCGCTGGCCGGGGCGGTGGCGCACGAGACGGCCGGGCCGGCGGTGCTCGTCTCGTTCCTGCTGGCGGGCATCGCGAGCGCGGCGGCGGCGCTGTCCTACGCCGAGTTCGCGGGCATGATCCCCAAGGCCGGGTCCGCCTACACGTACGGCTATGTCGTGCTCGGCGAGGTGGTCGGCTGGTTCATCGGCTGGGACCTGCTGCTGGAGTACACGGCGATCGTCTCGGTGGTCGCGATCGGCATCTCGGGATACTTCTCGTTCCTCATGGGCGAGCTCGGCGCCGACCTGCCCGCATGGATGCTCGGCGCGCCCGGCACCGGCGACGGGCACGTGGTCGACCTGTTCGCGATGGTGTTGTGCCTGCTCATCGCGTACCTGCTCAATCGGGGGATCCGCGCGGCCGCGCGCGCCGAGACGGCCGTGGTCGCGATCAAGATCGCGGTGGTCCTGCTGGTCGTCATCGTCGGCTTCTTCCACGTACGGTCGCAGAACTACCAGCCGTTTTTCCCGTTCGGCATCAGCGGGGCGATCACCGGCGCCGCCACGGTGTTCTTCGCGGTGTTCGGCTACGACGCGATGAGCACCGCCGCGGAGGAGTCCAAGGACGCCCGGCGCCACCTGCCCCGAGCGATCATCTACTCCCTGCTGATCTCCATGGTCCTCTATGTGCTGGCGACGCTCGTGCTGACCGGCATGCAGGACTACCGCGAGATCGACCCGGAGAGCGGCTTCTCCTCCGCCTTCGCCGCCGTGGGCCTCAGCGGCCTGGCCGACGTCATCGCCGTCGGCGCCATCATCGGCATCCTCACCGTGATGTTCACCTTCATGCTCGGCGTCACCCGCGTCTGGTACGCCATGAGCCGCGACGGCCTGCTCCCCGCCTGGTTCGCCAAGCTGCACCCCCGCCGCCGCGTCCCGTCCCGCGTGACGTGGATCGCCGGCATCGCGTCCGCGATCATCGCGGGCTTCCTGCCGATCCGCGAGGCCGCCGAGCTGACGAACATCGGCATCCTGCTCGCCTTCGTCGTGGTCTGCGTCGCGGTGATCGTCCTGCGCTACCGCCGCCCCGACGCGCCGCGCGCCTTCCGCCTCCCCTGGATGCCGGTGATCCCGATCGTCGGCATCATCTTCTCGATCTGGCTGATCACCTTCCTGGACCCGGTGACCTGGCTCCGCTTCGCCGTCTGGTTCGTCCTGGGCGCCCTGGTCTACTGGTTCTACAGCCGCCACCACTCCCGCCTCAACCGCACCGATTCCCCTCGACGTGGCGGCGCTGTCCCGTGACGCCTACGCGCACCGCCGCTACATCGCCGCCGTGCAGGTCACGATGACCTACCACCCGCGGTCCTGAGCTCGTCGGGCAGGCGCCACGGCACGCGCGGCGGGCGGGTGCCGGGGATGCGGCGGCTCCGGCGATGGTGCGGGTCGGCGGCCTGGTACCACTCGCGGCAGAACAGGACGATGAGCACCAGGTCGATGGCGTCGCCGCCGTAGTACATGAGCGGGGAGCCGAGGTACTTGGCGAGGATGCCGTGGGCGGCGAGGAAGCCGATCAGGGCGGCGGCGCGGACCGTGCGGCCCGGCCGGTGCGGGGCCGGGTCGACGCCGATGATCGCGGCCGTGAACAGGTAACCGGACGCGAGGATGTGCAGCTGGACGAGCCCGGTCGCCCGGTGCAGGCCGGTCAGGTAGATCGCCCACAGGCCGGCGGCGTTGAGGACGGCCGCGGTCACCGGGTGCGTGACGACGCGTACCGGGCGGCTGCGCAGCAGGTGCGACAGTGCGCGGGCCTGGGGCACCGGCAGGGCGCGCAGGGCGAGGGTCACGGGCGCGCCGAGGACCAGCAGCAGGGGAGCGGTCATGCCGAGCAGCAGGTGCGCGACGGTGTGGGCGGCGACGTCGTGGTGCGCGGCTGCGGCGAGCGGGCCGTGCACGGCGAGGGACGCGGCGAGGACTCCCGCCATCCAGCAGGCTGCCCGCTCGGTGGGCCACCAGCTGCCTTTGCGGTGTACGGCCAGCATGCCGGCGGCGTACAGCAGGGCCGGCAGGATCATCGGCGCCGGGCCCGGGCCAGCAACGCGACGCCCGCGAGCAGCAGGGCGACGGCGATGACGTTCCAGGTCCAGTCGTACGGGGTGAGGTCCACGTGGTAGCGGATCTGGTGCAGCCGCAGGAGCTTGTGCTGCACCGTGCCGTCGTACAGCTGGAAGGCGCCGGCGCCCGCCAGCAGCCCGCCCCACCAGGACAGGCGCTCGAAGGCGGCGCGCCGCCGCAGGTCCGCGAGCAGGAACAGCGCGGCGATCGTGGAAAACCAGCTGAACGCGTGGAAGATGCCGTCGGACACCAGCCCCGCCGCCGGGGTCGACTTGTCGTAGAAGTGGTGCCAGTGCAGCAGCTGGTGGAACACCGTCTCGTCGACGAAGCCGGCGACGCCCAGGCCGAGCAGCACCCCGGAAAGAGTGTTGCGACCGGCTGCGGACATGACAGCACCTCCTGGGGGCGGGGACGCCGACGCATTCCCCGCCCGCCCCAGGTCAAACGGTCACTGCGTGAGGATGCCGCCGTCGACGAACAGGTCGTGGCCGTTCATGCCGCCGTTGCGCAGCAGGAACTCCGTCGCGTCGGCGACCTCGTCGAGGGTGACCAGCCGCCCGATCGGGGTGCGGGCGACCGCGTGCCCGAGGTCGGCGCCGGCCCAGCGCGGGCTGTCGCCGACCAGCGCCGGGTGCAGGGCGTTGACGCGGATCGGGGCGGCCTCGACGGCGAGGGTCTTCACGAGCCCGGTGATGCCGCCGTTGAACGTGGTGACCACCGTGGACCCCGGGTAGGGGCGCTCCTTGGCGAGCCCGCCGAACAGCACGACGGCCCCGCCGGGGGTGAACCGGTCGTGCAGGGCGCGCACGGTCTCGGCGTACCCGACGAGCTTGGTCGTGACGGCGGTGACCGCGCCGGTGATGTCGAAGTTCTTGAACGTGTTGGGCTGCTGGTGCGAGGCCGTGATGATCAGGTGGTCGACCGCGCCGACCCCGGCGAGCGAGGCCGCGATGGTCTCGGGGTGCGCCAGGTCGACGCCGAGGCCCGTGACGCCCGCGCCGATCTCCTTGGCGACGGCCTCGGCGCGGGCGGTGTCGCGGCCGGCGATGACGACCGAGTCGCCGCGGCTCGCGTAGCGCTCGGCGATGTGGCGGCCGATGCCGGCGGTGCCTCCGATGATGACTGCGCTGGTCATGGTGGGTGTCCCTCCCGGGAGAAGCTTAATGACCACGTGGTCATTAAGAGCGTACCTCGGCTACGGTGGACCCGTGAGCCCCCACCGCCGTGATCCCGAAGGCCATCGCCGGGCCATCCTCGAGGCCGCCCGCGCCAGCTTCGGCGAGCGCGGATTCGCCGGCGCGACCGTGCGCGACATCGCCGCGCGCGCCGGCGTGACCCACGGGCTGGTCCTGCGCCAGTTCGGGTCGAAGGAGCAGCTGTTCCTGGCGGCCGTGCCGGGGCACCGCGAGCTGGACGAGGTCGTCACCGGCGACCCGGCGACCCTGCCCGAGCGGGTCGCCCGCGCCTACGTCGACCGCATGGAGGCCGGCGCCGCCGCCGACCCGCTCGTCGTGCTCCTGCGCAGCGTCGGCACCGACCAGCAGGCCGCGGCCACCCTGCTCGAGGCGATGGCGCGCAACAGCATCGAGGCCTACCGCAAGCTCATGGACGGCGACGACATCGAGGCCCGCGTGGCGATGCTCGGCGCGCAGCTGATCGGCGTCACGGTCAACCGCTACATCGCCCGGACCGGCCCGCTCGCCACGATGACCCCCGACGAGGTGGCGGCACACCTCACGAGGGTGTTGCGGAGCATCCTGTTCGGCCGAGAATGACCGCGTGGGCATCGACGTCGCCCTGCCGGGGCCCGTGGAGCTGCGCCGCGACGGGCTGCACAGCTACATCTCCCGGCTGCGGCGCCGCATCGGGGCGGACGCGATCGTGCACGAACCGGGCGGCTACCGGCTGCGGGCGGACGGTGCTCGCCACCTCCCGGCGGCGCCTCGACGCTGCCGGCGAGAGGGTCCTGCGGCGCTGCCCGCCGCCCGCCGCCGACCCTTCCGCCGGACCCCGGTCAGCCCGCGCTGATCGGGGTCCACGTGACGTACTTGCCCGTCCGGTTGTCGCCCGACGACTGCCCGCGCAGCCGGCGGGTCACCCACGGCAACACGTGCTCGCGGTAGTACCTGGCCTCCTGCAGCAGCCGGCGGCTCTCCTCCGGGCCGGGGTCGACGGCGTGCGCCGCCCGCTCGTGGCCCAGCGCGCTCAGCACCAGCCCGGCGACCCGCTGATGCCCCGCGGCGTTGAGGTGCAGCCGGTCGGCCGACCAGTACGCCGAGCGCCGGATCTCGGTGTCGTGGAACACGTCGACGAGCTGGAACCCGTACCGGTCGGCCAGCTGGACCGTCGCCCGGGTCAAAATCTCGCCGCGCTTGCGCATCATCGCCCCGAAGGGCAGCCGCGCCGACGGGTCCGCCCCGCTGACCACGACCAGGCGCACGCCCGCCTCGGTGATGCGCCGCACGGCCTGCTCGATCAGCCCGATCAGCTTCGGGGTGTCGGTGCCCGGCCGCATCATGTCGTTGCCGCCCCCGTTGAGCGTCATCAGCGTCGGCGCGGGCGACAGCGCGAGCGCCGCCTCCACCTGCTCCCGCACGATCGGCTCGAGCAGCCGCCCGCGCACCGCGAAGTTGGCGTACTCCACCGGCTCGTCCGACCCGCCCGCCAGCCCCGCGGCGACGAGATCCGTCCAGCCGCGGGGAGTGCCGTCGGGCAGCTCGTCCCCCATCCCCTCGGAGTAGCTGTCGCCCACCGCCGCGTACCTCATGCTCATTGCGCAAGTTTAGGGCGCGCGGGGATCTCGGGGAGCGGGCGGTCGGTGGCGGCGACCTCGGTGAGCCTGGCCGCGATCGGGGCGAACAGCCGGGAGGTGAGGAGCCTGTCGGCCACGCCGCGGGCGGCGAGGCCCAGCCTGGTCCGCGGGTACGCGAAGTGCTTCAGCCCCGGCGGCAGCTTCTGCACGTCGTCGACCAGCGGGCGCATCCACGTCTCGTAGGCGGCGAGCGCCTCGGGGAGCTCTGCCGAGGCCAGGTACGCCGCCAGGACGTACCCGCTGGTGAGGGCGAGCGACGCGCCCCCGCCGCCCATCGGGGTCACGCACCAGGCGGCGTCGCCGGCGAGCACCACCCGGCCGCGGTGCCAGGCCGGCATGCGGATCTGGGCGAGCTGGTCGATGTAGACGTCGTCGGAGGCGTCGAAGCCGTCGAGGATCCGCGGCGCCTCCCAGCCGGCGTCGGCGTATCGTTCCCTGACCCGGGCGAGGGCCTCCGGCCGGTCGAGCCGCGTGAGGTCGTCGCCGCCGGCGTAGGAGAGGATCGCGCGAGTGGTGCCGTGGTTGTCGGGGCGCAGGTGGATCTGACGTCCGCCGACCGCGTTGTGCCAGCGCCAGCGGTCGTCGTCGGCCGGCGTGCGCGGGATCGTGCCGAAGACCATGGTGATGCCCAGCTCGCGCCGGTCGACCGCCGGGCCGAAGAGCCGGTCGCGGGTCGCCGACCGGACCCCCTCGGCGACGACCAGCAGATCGGCCCGCAGGCTGCGTCCGCCGGCCGTGGTGACGTCACTGCCGGTCATCTCGCTGACCGTGTCGCCGTAGATCATCTCGACGCCCGGCGGCAGGTGCTCGAGGATCGCGCGGGCGAAGTCGCCGCGCAGCACCTCCAGCTCGGCCGTCGCGCCGTCCGGGCCCTGCGACGGCAGCTCGGCGCGCACGTTGCCGGCGGCGTCGACCAGGACCGTGCCCGTCTCGGTGGTGTTGAGCGCCTTGACCACGTCGAAGAGGCCCATGCGGGTGAGTACCTCGCGGGCGACGCCGCGCACGTCGACGTTCTGCCCGCCGTCGCGGAAGGCCGGCGCGCGCTCGATCACGGTCACGTCCCAGCCGGTGCGGCGCAGCCAGAAGGCGGCGGACAGCCCGGCGATGCTGGCCCCGGAGATCACTGCTGACGGCATAGGATGTCCTCCCTAGAAGCTTTAGAGTAAAGCTACTACACAGTGAAGGGATTTGCATGGCGACCGTGGACCCGCTGACCGCCGACTGGCTCCCCGAGCAGACCGCCGCGATGCAGCGGCTGCGCGACTGGGCCGTCAGCTTCGCCGAGCTCAACCAGCACCTGGCGGCCTGGATGAGCCTGCCCACCTCGGACGCCAACGCCCTGGGCCACATCATCTGGGCGGCCGAGGACGGCAGGCCGCTCACCCCGGCGGACCTGTCCCGCCAGATCGGCATGACCTCGGGCGCCACCACCGTGCTGCTCAACCGGCTCGAGACGGCGGGCCACATCCGCCGCAGCCGCGAGCACGCCGACCGGCGCCGCGTCACCCTGCGGCCCGAGCCGGCCGCCCGGGAGCAGGCGCGCGCCTTCCTCGCCTTCGCCGGCGCCGAGATCGCCGAGGTCCTCACCGGCACCGGCGTCGAGGACCTGCGTCAGGTGGTGGCCTTCGTCGAGCGGCTCACCGCGGCCAGCGACCGCGCGAACAAGCGCCTGTCAGCCACGCGCGGAGCAAAGCAGCCCGACGCGTAGGAACGCCAGGTCACCCGCGGCGTCACGCAGGAAGTCGACGTGCCGCCGCGGCGCGGACACCCCCGGCACCACGAAACTGTCACCGCCGAACGGCATCGCGCGCACCCCCGAGACCAGCAGTGCGTCGCCGTCCGCGACCACCTCGTGCTCGCCCCAGCGTCCGGCGTACGCCTGCGGGTCGTCCCGCATCGGCCCGGGTCGCAGCGCCGGCTCGCGCAACCCCGTCGCCGCCTCGACCGCGTCCAGGGCGATGTCCAGCACCGCGTCCTCGAGCTGCGGCAGCCGCCCGCCGCTGCGATCGCCGACCGCGAGCACCGCCACCGCCGTGCGCCGCGCCGGCACCGACCACAACCGCGTCCGGAACCCGCCGCTCACCCCGCCGTGCCCCGCCACG
>NZ_JAUQWH010000008.1 GCF_030757795.1 Actinoplanes oryzae | reverse complement strand
GTACGGCCCGGGTGTCAACGGTCCGCTGGTGGTCGTCGTCGAGGGGGCCGGGAGCGGCGCCACCGCGGAGGCCGTCATGGACAAGGTCGGGACCATGCCCGGGGTCGCCGAGGTCAACGGGCCCATCCTGACCGGGGACGAGCGGGCCGCCCTGGTCCGCATCGTGCCCACCACCGGACCCCGGGACGGCGCCACCGCCGAGCTGGCCGACGACGTCCGCGCCGCGATCCAGCCGATCGGGGCCGGGACCGGTCACTACGTCGAGCTGACCGGCCTCACCGTGGTCAGCCTCGACGCCGTCGAGCAGATCGACAACGCCATGCTGCCCTTCGCGGTCGTGGTGGTCGGGCTGTCCCTGCTCCTGCTGCTGCTCGCCTTCCGGTCGTGGACCGTGCCGCTCAAGGCCACCGCGGGCTTCCTGCTCTCCGTCGGCGCGGCCTTCGGCGCCATGGTGGCCGTGTTCCAGTGGGGCTGGCTGGCCGGGCCGCTCGGCGTGCCCCTGGTGGGCCCGGTCCCGAGCTTCGCGCCCATCATCGTGATGGCGGTGCTCTTCGGGCTGGCCATGGACTACGAGGTCTTCCTGGTCTCGGCGATGCGCGAGCACTACGCCCGGCACGGCGACGCCCGGGAGGCGATCCTGGCCGGCAGCCGCGACGCCGGGCGGGTGGTCGTGGCGGCGGCGGTCATCATGATCACGGTGTTCGCGAGCTTCATGTTCTCCCACGACCCGAACGTGATGCCGATCGCCCTGGCGCTGACCGTCGGCGTGCTGGTCGATGCGTTCGTCGTCCGCCTCACGCTCGTACCGGCGGTGCTGAGGCTCCTGGGTGACCGGGCCTGGCGCCTGCCGCGCTGGCTGGACCGGATCGTGCCCAAGGTGGACATCGAGGGCCACCAGGTGGCGGAGACCAAGGACATCGAGATCCGCGAGCCCGAGCCCGAGCTCGTCTGAGAGGGGAAGACCGATGGACCGCGTGCTGGTGGTCGACGACGATCCGGGGATCCGGGGCCTGCTGACCTCCGCACTGCGGTTCGCCGGCTACGAGGTGGACGCGGCGGCCGACATCCCCGAGGCGCTGGAGGCCGTCCGCACCGCCCTGCCCGACGTCATCGTCCTGGACGTCATGCTGCCGGGCGGCACCGGTTTCGACGTCCTCGCGCTGGTGCGGGCGCAGTCGATCGGGGTGCCGGTGCTGTTCCTGACCGCCCGCGACGCCGTCGAGGACCGGGTGCGCGGGCTGCAGCTGGGCGGCGACGACTACGTGGTCAAGCCGTTCAGCGTCGTGGAGATCGGGGCCCGGATCGAGGCACTGCTGCGCCGGTCGCGCGGCGCGGCGGTGCCGGTCGGGTCGGCCCTGAGCTTCCGGGACCTGTCGGTGGACCCGCAGCGGCACGAGGTGCGCCGCGGCGACCGGCTGATCAAGCTGTCGCCGACCGAGTTCAAGCTGCTGCACCTGCTCATCACCCGGCCGGGCCAGGTGCTGTCCAAGGCGCAGATCCTCGAGCAGGTCTGGCAGTACGACTTCGGCGGCGCCTCGGTCGTCGTCGAGCGCTTCATCTCGAACCTGCGCCGCAAGGTCGACGAGGGGCACGAGCCGCTGATCCACACCGTCCGGGGCGTCGGCTACACCCTGCGGTCCGAGCGATGAGCCGCTGGTGGGCCGGCATCCGCGGCCGGCTGCTCGCGGGCTTCCTGATGCTCTTCGTCCTGGCCCTCGCCGCCAGCGGGATCATCACGGCGTTCCTGGTCGACGACTACATCAACGAGCGGTCCGTGACCAAGCTGCGCGACGACGAGCGGCGGATCACCGCCCTGGTCGGCTCCGGCCCGCAGACGATCAACGCCGACCAGTTCGAGACCATGCTCGGGCCGCCGCTGGGCATCATGGGCCAGGACCGGGGCGGCGACATCCTCTTCGCGATCGGGTCCAGCGCCGGCCGCGAGTACGAGCTGGCCCGGCTGGCGAGCACCGCCGCCCCGGGACAGATCCTCAAGACCAGCGACGACGTCGTCGCCGTGCGCATACCCACGCCCGGCATGCGGATGACCTACGACGACCGGGACCCCGACGCCGTCGCGCAGCTGATCCTGGTCAACGACGCCCAGGTCGACAGGCGGACCATCCTCGGCTACGTCGGCAGCATGGCGGTCATCGCGTCCGTCGCCGTGGTCGTCCTGATGGGCCTGGCCGTGGTCGTCCTCCACGTCGGGCTGCGGCCGCTGGCGGAGATGGCCCAGGCCGCCGACGCCATCGCCGAGGGCTCCAGGGACGAGCGGCTGCCCGTCTCCGACCGCCGCACCGAGACCGACGTGCTGGCGGCGGCGGTCAACCGGGCCTTCGACGCGCAGGCCCGCGCCGAGGACCGGGCACGGACCTTCGCCGCCGACGCGTCGCACGAGCTGCGCACGCCGCTGGCCACCATCTCGGGATGGCTCGAGCTGCACCGCCAGGGCACGCTCGGCGGGCGGGACCTGGACCAGGCCGTCGCCCGCATCGAGGACGAGGTGGGCCGCATCCGGCTGCTGGTCGACGAGCTGGGGTTGCTGGCCCGCCTCGACACCGGGCGGCCCCTCGACAGCCGGCCCCTCGACCTCGCCGAGCTGGCCGACAGCGTCGTCGAGGACGCGCGCGTCATCCACCCCGACCTCGACATCGAGCTGCAGGCGCCACCCGCCGGGCTGCCCGCGACCGGCGACACCGCCCGGCTGCAGCAGGTCCTGCGCAACCTGGTCGGCAACGCCGTGCAGCACAACCCCGCGGGGACGAAGATCCGCCTGACCCTGTACGCCGACCACGCCGGCGCCCGGGTCGACGTCACCGACGACGGCTCCGGCATCCCCGCCGCCGACCTGCCCCGCCTGTTCGACCGCTTCTGGCGCGCCGAGGCCAGCCGCAGCCGCGACTACGGCGGCTCGGGCCTCGGCCTGGCCATCGTCCAGGCGATCGTCCGCGCCCACGGCGGCCGGGTGACCGTCGACTCCCGCGTCGGGCAGGGCACCACGGTCAGCCTGCACCTGCCCGGGCCGCCGGTTCAGGGAGTGGTGCGTGCCGGGGCGGACCGGCCTCCCTCGGGTCCGACCGCCTCCACCTCGACGGTGCCCGGTGTGTCGAACCCCGCGACGAAGTAGGCGTCGTTCGTGGTGCCGCCGAGGTAGGTGCGGGTGCCGTCCGGGGCGCGGCGGAAGACGTCGTAGTGGTGGACCGGCCCCGGGGCGGGAGTCCAGGCCAGGCGCAGGGACCTGCGGCCGGCGGACACGTCGGTCGCCCCGATCACGGCCGGGTCGGCGGGGGCGGCGACGGCGTCCACCGCACCGTCGTACACGGCGAGTCTGCCGACGCGGACCGCGTAGTCGTCGACCGGCTCGGGGGCTGCCACGTGCAGGCCGAGCTGGGCGATCGTGCGGCCGGCGTACGGGGAAAGGTCGAGGGTGGTGGTCTCCCACCCGGTGCCGGCGGCCGGTGCGAGGTCGAGGGTGGTGAACGTGGTGGGGTCGTCGGTGAAGGACACCGCCGCAGCGAGGTGGGTGGCGCCGGGCTGCGGGCTCTTGACGGTGACGGCGAGCCTGGTGTCCGCGGTGACCGGCAGGCGGGTCTGATAGAGCCGGACGGTGTTCGCGGCATCGAGGCGGCCGGTCAACTGCAAAGAGCTGCCCCCCTCGTACGCGTCGGAGAAGTCGGCGGACGGCGTCAGCTTCGTGCCGGAGGACTGCACAACCCACCGGTACGTGGGCGGCACGTCCTGCAGCGACAGGTTGTTCCAGCCGCCGGTGCCCAGCCGCTCGCCGGCGATCGCGTAGAAGTCGCCGTGCCCGGCGTTGAAACTGGTCACGAACGGCTTCGCGGTCACCGGGCTCGACTCGGCGACATAGCTGGCCAGCCCCTTCCACGCCGAGGTGGTGGACGTGTCCGAGGGGTCGCCGTGGGCCCCGACCCAGTAGCGCGCGTCCCGGGCGTAGAAGTCCGCGCGCGAGGCCGACGACTTCCACGTCCACTCGGGGCGGTAGAGGCCGAGCCCGGTGACGTGCGGCTGACCGTCCGGGAAGACGGCGCTCCACGGCACCGAGGTGTTGTAGCCGTTGGCCTCCGTGTCGATGCCGGCGTAGAGGTCGTACTCGCTGCGGCCCAGCGCCCGGGCGTTGGCGCGCGAGGCGTTCTGCTTGCCCGCACTCCAGCCGAAGTCGAGGAACATGGAGTCGGCGCCCTCCTGCAGGAAGGCGTCGTTCGCCGCGGTGAGGCCGTCCTGCCAGGACACCGCGCCGCTCTCGGTCATGGCGTCGTACCACATGAAGTCGATCGGGCCCTTGCCCTTGGCGTAGGTCATGGCCCGGCGCAGCTCGGTCGCGAGGGCCGCGTCGCCGCCGCCGGTCTCCTGGTTGATGAACCAGCCCTCGAAGCCGTAGAACTGTGCGACCTGCACGAGCTTGTCGGCCACGGGATAGGTGTCACCGTCCTTGCGGACGAAGTCGCGGACCCACTGCAATTGGCCCCCGTACGCGGCGGGCGGGAAGAACACCGTGCCGTAGACCCGCACGCCGTTGCGGTGTGCGGCGTCGATGACCGTGGGATTGGGAGCGAGAATGAGCCCTTCACCCGCCGAACCGCCCCAGAACACGAGCGTGTCGATGTATTGCCAGTACGGAAAGGCGTAGTAGTTCGCGTCCGCCGAGCCCTGCGACGGATTGCCGGAGGTCGGCGCGAAGGACACCAGCGACGCGATTTTCCCCTCGCCGGAGCGGGCATTCGGGTTCGCCTTGAGCGCGGAATCGGCGGTCCGTGGGGCGAGCGGCACCCGGGACCGGTTGAAGCGGGCGTCCGGGTCGGTGGCCGGGTCCCAGGCGAGGATGCTGCTCGGATACCAGTAGGAGGCGAACGGCTGATCGCCCGGCGCCGCGGCGGGTCGGGTGCCCGGCGCTGCGGTGGCGGGACCGGGTGGCGCGCCCGCCAGGGCCAGCAACGCGATCAGGCCGGGCACCAGCAGGCGAAGCGCTCTCATCGGCGTCCCCTCCACTGTGGCAACGATGTCAACGCTGCGCCCCACGCTAGGGATCACATGCATGTCGGTCAATGTCAGTACTCGGGCAACTTGTCCCGGCCCCCGCATGGTGACGCAGGGCGCGGCGAAGGGCCGCGGCGAAGGGTCGCCGCGGCCCTTCTTGGACTACTTGAGGCCGAAGGCTCGGGTGATCGTCTGGGTGACGCTGTTGCCGTGCGTGTCCTTCGCTCCCGCGCGCAGCGTCACGTACTGGGCGTGGAGCGGGGCGTGCAGGTTCGCCGTCCAGCCGTTCCCGGTCCTGCGGAGGGGCTGGCTCAGCCAGGTGGCGCCGTCGTCGTAGGAGACGTCGAGGGTCGCCGAGGTGATCGAGCGCGAGCTGGGTGCTCCCGGCAGGTGCGACGGCAGGAGGGTGATGCCGGTCGAGCGCGGCGCCCGGTGCTCCGGGTCGGTGTCCACCTCGTAGTCGAGCTGGATCAGCGGGAGCCGGGTGGTCGTGGCGTCCGACTGGAAGTCCCACGCCGTCCGGGTCTCGTGGGAGTCGGTGGCGTTCTGCTTCGTCGTGGTGACCAGTCGGTAGGGGAGCCGGCGAGGGCTCAGCCCCGAGTTGCTGTCGATCCAGTTGTACGCGTTCTGCTCGATGATCGAGTCGCCCTGGGTGAGAGTGGCGGTCATCTCGCCGCCCTCGGGGAAGGCGACGCCGGCGTGGTCGGCGCCGGAGTCGCCCCAGCCGGGGATCTCGGCCACGATGCGGTCGCCGGCGCGGTACGGGAGGGTGACGGCGTCGTTGATGCGGGGGCGCTGGATCGCGCCGAGCCACTTCTCGGTGGTGCGGGTGCCCGGCCGGTAGGTCTTGGTGCCGCCGAGCTGGAACGAGTACAGGTCGTCCATGTCGGTCGACCACGTGACGCCGTCCTGCACGGTCACCCAGTCGGTACGGAAGCGGTCCGAGCGCATCAGCAGGGTGGTGCCCGTCTTCACCGGCAGGTCCGGATTCTGGTCGAAGCGCTTCTCGGAGATCTCGCGGCCCGAGGTGCGCTGGAAGTCGACGTCGACGCGGGCCAGCTCGCGCTCCGACGGCCGGTAGGTGACCGACCCGGGGACCGCGTTCTGCCAGTGGCGTACGAGGTCGTACAGGTAATCGGTGGTGGGGTGGGAAGTGACGCGCAGGGTCACGGGACCCTTGCCGAGCCTAGTGATCAGCCGTTCGCCCTCGTCCTTGGTCACCGACACGACCGCGAGCGCCGTCCGGGAGGTGGCGTCGAGGTAGCGGCCGGGTTCGTCGTTGACGATCAGGAGCACGGCGGCGCCCGCCTTCTCGGCCGCTTCCACCTGGGCGTCGAGGTCGCCGCGGCGGACGACCGCGATCTTACCGCGCAGATCGCCGGTGAGGGCGGCGCGGAGCAGCTCGGTGCCCTCGGCCGGTGCGGTCGAGCCGGGCAGCAGCGCCAGGTCGTCGTAGCCGTCGATGGCCAGCACCGGCTGGATCTTGCGCCAGCGCGCGGTGATCGACATCGTGCCGTCGCGGGACTTCTGGCCGGGGACGACCCACATGCTGTCGTACCAGCGGGAGAGGATGTACGAATCGGTGGCCGACGCCGTGTCGCCCAGCTCGCGGTGATAGTCCAGCCGCACCTCGGCGTCCGCCGTCTCGCGAGGCGTGACCGCCTTGAGCTCGCGGGTCGCCGCGGCGTCGAGCGACAGGGTCATGTCGTCCTCGACCGTCACGGTCGGCGCGGTCAGCAGCGCGACGCCCCGGGAGTTCGGGCCGTGCGTGCCCTCCACGTCGCCGTACATCCACACCGCGTAGCGGCCCTGCGGGAGCAGCACGTCGATCGGGCTGCCGTCCTGCGTCCAGAAGTTGTAGTAGCCGCCGGCCGGGTCGCCCTCGCGGATCAGGTTGATCGAGCCGGGCATGGGCTCGCCGTTCCGGCCGGTGGGCTTGATCACCAGGTGCCGCGGCTGGTCCTCGGTGCTCACGCCGACGATCGTGTCGGCCAGCCGGCTGCCGTCCGCGCCGGTCGCGACGACGCTGCCGGTGAAGTGGCCCTTCTGGGTGATGCGGCCCAGGTCGGCCGACACCGTGACCGAGGCGGTCCCGCCCGCGGGCACGGTCACGCCGGGTGCCGACAGCGCGAGCAGGTCGGTTCCCTCCAGGCCCAGCTCGAGTACGACGTCAGCGGCGCCCGTGTTCGTGTAGGTGATCTGCCGCTCGGCGGGCCCGGCCGGCTCCTCGTCGAGCGGGTGGATGCCCAGGTACGCCGACGCGGTGGCGAAGAGCGTCGCCCCGGTGGTCGCGGCGATGTCGAGGCGGCCGCTGCCCCCGTCGTACGGGCCGTAGTCCGGCGTTTCCCGCGCCGTGCTCACCAGGGCGTCCTTGAGCTGCGCCCCGGTCCAGTCCGCGTGTTGCGCGGCAAGCAGGGCCGCGGCGCCGGCCACGTGCGGGGTGGCCATCGACGTGCCGCTCATCGTGCGGTAGAGGCCCTCGCCCTCGGTCGAGAACTGCGAGCGGGCGGCCAGGATGTCCACGCCCGGCGCGGTGATCTCGGGCTTGAGCGCGCTGTCCACCAGGCGCGGGCCCCGGCTGGAGAAGTCGGCGACGTGGTCGGCGGCGTCCACCGCGCCCACGGTCAGCGCGGCGTCGGCGGCGCCGGGCGAGCCGACGGTCGTGGCGTCCGGGCCGCTGTTGCCCGCCGCGATCACGAAGAGGGCGCCGGTCTCGGCGCTCAGCTCGTCGACGGCCGCGCTCATCGGGTCGGTGCCGTCGGTGGGGCTGCCGCCGAGGCTCATGCTGACGACCTTGGCCTTGCGCTCGCGGGCGGCCCACTCCATGCCCGCGATGATCCACGAGTCCTGGCCGGAGCCGCCGTTGTCGAGCACCTTGCCGATCTCCAGGTCGGCGCCGGGGGCGACACCGCGCTCGAGGCCGTTCGAGCCGGCGCCCGTGCCGGCGATGGTGGAGGCCACGTGCGTGCCGTGGCCGTGGCGGTCGGTGACGTCCTCGCCCGGGACGAAGCTGACGCTCGACTCGACCCGGCCGGCCAGGTCCGGGTGTGCCGCGTCGACGCCGGTGTCCAGCACGGCGACGTCGACGCCCGCGCCGGTGTTCCCGCCGGCCCAGACCTGCGGGGCGCCGATCTGCGCGACGCTGTCGGCGAGGGCGGCGTGCACCTTGCCGTCCAGCCAGACCTTGTCGATCCCGTACGCGAAGCTCGTGCTCGTGCCGGTCAGCGACGTCCAGAAGTCCGCGGCGCGGCGCCGGTCGGTGGTCACCGCCCGGCCCCGGATGCTGGGCAGCGCGCGTACCTCGGTGCTGGCCTCCGGCAGCGTGTCGGCGCGCCGGCTCGTGGCCGCCGCCCGATAGCCGAGGATGACCGGCAGCTTCCCGGTCGCGCCGTCGCCGTAGCCCTCACGCAGCAGATAGGTGACGTTGAACAGCCGCTTGTCCAGCAGACCCTTGCCGACGTACGGCAGGGCGCTGTCCGGATACACGTAGGTGTCCGTGCCGACCGTGGTCACGTGCGCGCCGACCTGCTCGCCGTCCGGGCCCTGCACCGTGGTGACGCCCGGCCGGACCGTGACCTTGTCACCCGTGATCAACGTGATGGTCGTCCCGGCCGCTGCGCCGGCGCTGCTCGCGGCGGCGGGGGCAGTGGTGGTTCCTCGCGCGTGTGCGGGCGCCGGCGTCACGGCCAGCGCGGTGACGGCCGCCACGGTGAGCGGCACGGATCTGCTGAGGGAAAAGAGCGTCAACGGAACACCCCGACTCGATCAGAGGCTGGAAGTGCCGCTGACGCTACAAGCACGACCATCGATGTCCGTGGGCCCGAGCGGGACCCTTAACGGCCCCGAAACCGAACGTGTAGCCACCCGGAACATCCGGCGCCGGACCCGTGCCGGATCATTTCCCGCATGGCTGTGCTGGTGGAGATCCACGTTCCGTTGACCGGCGACGTCGTCGACTGGGTCGACGACATCGGCGACTACCTGATCGACCTCGAGGAGGAGCTGGGCATCGAGGAGTACGACGACGGCGAGGAGTACGGCGACGTCTACATCTTCTTCATCGCCGGCGTGAACGAGCGGACGCTGCTGAGGGCCGCCTCCCGGGTGGCCACCCGGAAGGGGGTGCCGGCCGGCGCCTTCGCCATGGTGACCAACACGAACGCGCCGCAGTTCGGCATGGGCCGCAAGGTGCCGCTGCCGGTGCGCTGAGCCCGGGCCGGGTTGATTAATCGACGTACGTTGATTTAATGGCGGGATGGGAATCGCGCGGAGAAGCGTGCTCGGTGCCGCCCTCGGCGGCGCGACGACGACGGTCTGGGGGCTGCCGGCGCGCGCGGGCGGGCCCCGGCGGACGGTCTTCGTGGCGGGGGACTCGACCGCCGCCACGTACGCCACGGCCGACGTCCCGCGGGCCGGCTGGGGGCAGGCGCTGCCGGTCTTCCTGCGGCCCGGGGTCGCCGTGCACAACGCGGCGCTGTCCGGGGCGAGCTCCAAGAGCTTCGTGGACCTCGGCCGGCTCGACCTGATCCTGGACGCGATCCGGCCCGGCGACACGCTGCTCGTGTCCTTCGGGCACAACGACGAGAAGATCGAGGATCCCGCCCGCTACACCGAGCCGTGGACGACCTTCCAGGACCATCTGCGGCTCCACGTCGACGGCGCCCGGGCCCGGCGGGCGCACCCCGTGCTGGTCACGCCGGTCGAGCGGCGCCGGTTCACCGCGGACGGCGAGCCGTACCTGTCGCACGGGGAGTACCCCGACGCCGTGCGCGCCCTCGCGACCGAGACGCGGACGCCGCTGATCGATCTCACGGCGCTGTCGTTCGAGCGGTGGGGCAGCCTCGGCACGGACGGGACCAAGGACGACTTCCTGTGGCTGGACCCGGGCGAGTCGGTCAACTATCCGGCCGGCGTGGCGGACAACACCCACTTCCAGGCGCACGGCGCGATCGAGGTGGCCCGGCTGGTCGCCGCGCACGGGGTGACGCTGCCCGGCCGCGACCTCCCGGCGATCCGCGACCAGCACATCCCGGACGACGTCCTGGTGTGGCCGGCGACCCGCCCGGCGGAGCGGGAGCCGGCCCGGTGACCAGGCCCGTTGCCGCCGGGCCCGGGAGCGACCGGCTTGGGTGACATCGTCATCGGGGCCGACGCCGGGGGCACGTCGACCCGCGTCGCCGTGGCCACGCCCGCCGGCGAGTGGCTGGCGACGGCGGAGGGCGGCGGCGCGAACCCGACCACGCACGGTCCCGACGCGGCCGCGCGGGAGCTCGGCGGGGTGGTGCGGCGGGCGCTGGCCGGGCTGGAGGCGCGGGACGTACGCGCCGTGGTCGTGGGGATCGCCGGGCGGGCCACGCTGGACGACCCGGCCGTGGCGGACCTGTTCGCCCAGGCTGTCGGGGTGCCGGTACGGCCGGTCTTCGTGGCCGACACCGAGGTGGCGTTCTGCTCGGCGACGCCGGCGCCCGACGGGACGGTGCTGGTGGCCGGGACGGGGGCCATGGCCGTGGGAATCCGGGACCGGACGTCCGCACGGACCTCGGACGGCCTCGGCTGGCTGCTCGGCGACGAGGGGTCGGCGTTCTGGCTGGGCCGGGCGGCCGTCCGGGCGAGCATCGCGGACCTCTGCCGGACCGGCCCGGCGACGGCGCTGACCGCGGCGGTGGCGAACCACCTGCTGGAAACGCCGCCGGGTGGCGGGCCGGCGGGGCGGTCGGCGCTGATCCGGGCGGTGGCGGCGCGGCCCCCGATCGCCCTGGCCGAGCTGGCGCCGCTGGTCACCGCGGCGGCGAGCGCCGGCGACGCGGTGGCCGGGCTGATCTGCGACGACGCGGCCGGGCGGCTGGTCCGGCTGGTCCGCGACGTGCGCGAGCCGGGGGAAGAGACACCGATCGTGCTCCACGGAAGTGTGGTGCGCGACCCCGGCTCACCGATCGGGCGCCGCGTCCGCGACCTGCTGGCGAAGCGGGCCGACGAGGCGGCGGCGAACGACGTGCCGGCGAGCGACGTGCCGGCGAGCGACGTGCCGGCGAGCGACGTGCCGGCGGGTGACGTGCCCGCGGGTGACGCGGTGGCGGGTGACGTGCCGGCGGGTGACGTGGTGGCGGCCGCGGACGGCGTCGTGGGGGCGGCGTGGCTGGCCGTGCGCGGCATGCGGCCCGGCTGGGCAGAGGACCGCCTGGCCGAGGTGCACGCCCGGCTCAGGAGCGGGGCTGCGTAGGGCGGCGCGGGGTGTGGCGGGTGCCGACGGCGGTGCGGGTGGCGTCGAGGGCGGCGACGGTCTGCCCGTACGAGCGCTGCGCCACCCCCACGAACAGATAGTCCACGACCGTGAGCTGCGCCAGCCGGCTGGCCATGGCCCCGGACCGGAACGTGGTCTCCCGGGCCGCGGTGGTGAGCACGTGCTCGGCGGCCGCGGCGATCGGGGAGCGGGGGAAGTTGGTCAGCGCGACCGTGGTGGCGCCGTGGGCGCGGGCCTCGGTCAGGCAGTCGATCGTGTCGGTGGTGGTGCCGGTGTGCGAGATGCCGAGGGCGACGTCGCCGGGGCGCAGCAGGGCGGCGCTGGTCAGGGCCACGTGGGTGTCCGCCGAGGCGAAGGCGACCCGGCCGATGCGCAGCAGCTTGTGCTGGAAGTCCAGGGCGACGAAGGCGCTGGCGCCCACCCCGTAGAGGTCCACGCGCTGCGCCCGGACCAGCGCCTCGACGACGCGCTCGAGGACGGCGAGGTCCATCTGGGCGCCGGTCTCCTCGACGGCGCGGGCGTCGGCGAAGGTGATCTTTTCGACCACGCGGGCGAGGTCGTCGCCCGGCTCGATGTCGGCCGCGAGCGCCCGGCCGTCGTGCCCGGCCCGGCTGTTGCGCCCGGACTCGGCGGCCAGCGCCAGCCGCAGCGGGGGATAGCCGGAGAAGCCGATCGCCTTGCAGAAGCGGATGACCGTGGCCTCGGAGACGCCGGAGGCGTGGGCCAGCTCGGTGACCGTCAGCGCGGCGGCGGCGTCGGTGTCGGCCAGCACCTGCTCGGCCACCTGCCGCATGGACGGCTGCAGGCTGGGCAGCAACGCCCGGATGTGGACGGCGGTGGCGGCGCCGGGCTCGGCCGCCTCGGGAACTCGTGCCATGGCGCTCAAAGCTAGCCCAAGCGCCCGCGCGGATGGGCGAAGGTGCTGCCCATCCGCGGGCCCCCGATGCCGATCACTGTCCCCCCGTCGACCCCTGAGCCGACAGGTAGGAAGGTTACGGACAGCCGCCGAGGACAGTCAATAAATTTCCTGCGCCGGATCGCCGACTGGTAAAACATTGACTCATTCGCGTCGATGGTGGGAAGTTTTCTACGTGACCGCGCAGACGCCTCCCTGGGTCGTCGCTCCGACCGAGGAGCGCCACCCCGGCACGGTCGGCATCGACCTGGCCGGGACCCTGGACATGCTCCGGATGATCAACGACGCGGACGCCACGATCGCCGCCGCGGTCCGCGCGGTCCTGCCGGCCCTGGCGACGGCGGTCGACTACGGGGTCGCCACGCTGCGGGGCGGCCGGCGCGTGCACTACTTCGGGGCGGGCACCTCGGGGCGGATCGCGGTGATGGACGCCGCCGAGCTGCGCCCCACCTTCGCCCTCGACCCCGAGCTCGTGGTCGCCCATCACGCCGGCGGCACCGACGCGACCGTCCGCCCGATCGAGAACCTCGAGGACGACGAGGCCCGGGGCGCCACCGACGCCGGCGGCCTGCAGCCCGGCGACCTGGCGCTCGGGCTGACGGCGAGCGGCCGCACCCCGTACGTCCTCGGGGCCTTGCGCACGGCCCGCGCCCGCGGCAGCCGCACCGTGCTGATCTCCGCCGATCCCGGCGCGCGCTTCGGCGCCGAGGTCGACGTGCACGTCGGCGTGGCGACCGGCCCCGAGGTCATCGCCGGGTCCACCCGCATGAAGGCCGGCACCGCGCAGAAGATGCTGCTCAACGCCTTCTCGACCGCGCTCATGGTGCGCATGGGCCGGACGTACTCCAATCTGATGGCCGCGGTCGGCGCCCGCAACGACAAGCTCCGCGGCCGGGTCGTGCGCATCCTGGTCGAGGCGACCGGCCTCGACCCGCGGGTCTGCGCCGACGCCGCCGACCGGGCCGGCGGCGACTGCCGCGTCGCACTGGTCTGCCTGCTCGCCGGCGTGCCCGTGGACACCGCGCGCCGGGCGCTCGCCGAGTCGGGCGGAGCGGTGCGCCAGGCGCTGACCCTGGTCGGCTGACCGAACCGACGGCTGCATCACCGAACGGAGATGGCCACGATGAGAACGCGCAACGGGTTCGCGGTTCTCGCGCTGGCGGCCACCCTGGCCGCCTCCGCCGCCTGCACCGCGACGGGTTCCCCCGACGACCGCACCACGCTCACGCTGTGGTCGTGGCGGCCGGAGGACGTCGCCGCCTACGAGCGGATCCTCGACACCTTCCACGACGCGCACCCGGACATCCGGGTCGAGGTCAAGGCCTACAAGTCCACCGAGTACAACACCATCCTGGCCACCGGGCTGACCCAGGCCGGCGGCCCCGACGTCATGCAACTGCGCGCCTACGGCGGCCCGCAGCCCCTGATCGACGCCGGCAACCTCGTGCCGCTCGACGACCGGGTCACCGGCCTCACGAACTTCGAGAAGAGCTCGCTGGACGGCGCCCGCGGCAAGAAGGACGGCAAGGTCTACGGCGTGCCGCTGGAGATGTCCACGTTCCAGATCTACTACGACAAGGACCTCTTCGCGAAGCACCGGATCACGCCGCCGGCCACCTGGGAGCAGCTGACCACGGCGGCGCGGAAACTGCTCACGCTGGGCATCACCCCCTTCGCCACGGCGGGCAAGGACACCTGGCTGCTTCCCCTGTACGCCGACACGTTCGCCGCCACCCGCTACGGCGGCCCGGCCTTCGAGAAGAAGGCGCTGGCGGGCGAGGCCACGTTCACCGACCCGGACTATGTGGCCGCTCTGGACGTACTCCAGCAGTTGAAGCCGTTCTTCCCCGAGGACATGATGGCGCTGGGCGAATCGGATGTGCAGACGTTGTTCGCCACGGGCAAGGCGGCCATGATCCCGGAGGGCTCCTTCGCGCTCGCCCCGCTGAAGGCCATCAACCCCCGGCTGAACCTGGGTGTCTTCAACGCACCGCCCCCGCCCGGCGCCGTGCTGGCCGAGCCGCTGCAGGTCGGCTGGGTGGACGCCTCCTACGGGCTCAACGCCAGGTCGGAGCACCAGGCCGAGGCGCTGCAGCTGCTGCAGTGGATGACCACCGCCGAGTTCGGGCAGCTGGTCGCCGACACGCTGAAGCAGCTGTCGCTCGTCAAGGGCGTCCGGCCCGCCGACCCGCTGCTGGCCCAGCTGGCCGAGGCCTACCGGGCGGCCCCGACGCCGTACCTGATGCTCGTGGACTTCCGCTACGGCACCCCGACCGGCAGCGACCTGCAGGCGGCCGGGCTGCAGAAGATGCTGCTCGGGCAGCAGACCGCCGCGCAGGTGGCCGCCGACATCCAGACCGGCGTCGCGCAGTGGTTCCGGCCGTGAGACGAAGGCTGATCGCCTTCTGGTTCGTGCTGCCGGCCTTCCTGCTCTACACCGTCTTCGCGGTCTACCCGCTGCTGTCGGCCCTGGCGAACAGCTTCTGGCGCTGGGAGGGCACCGCCCGCGCCGGGTTCGCCGGGGCCGGCAACTTCACCGGCCTCTTCACCACCTTCCCGCTCGACCAGCAGCTGTGGCCGGCCTTCTGGCACACCATGGCCTTCTTCGCGGGCACGATGCTGATGCAGAACACCGTCGGCCTGCTGATCGCGGTGCTGCTGGCCGAGCTGCCGGTCGCGCGGAGCTTCCTGCGTACGGTGTTCACCGTGCCCTACCTGATCGGCGCGCTGGTCGTCGGCTACCTGTGGAGCCTGCTGCTGAGCCCGGTCTTCGGCCCGGTCGGCGCGGGACTCGAGGCGGTCGGGCTGGACACGCTGGCCCGCCCCTGGCTCGGCGACCCGGCCACCGCCCTGCCGGCCGTGATCCTGGTCAACGCCTGGCACCACCTCGGCTTCCCGATCCTGCTCTTCGGCGCCGCGCTCGCCGGGCTGCCACCGGAGTACGCCGAGGCGGCCCGGGTGGACGGCGCCGGCGCGTGGCAACGCTTCCGCCGGGTCACCCTGCCGCTGCTCCTGCCGTCGATCGGCGTCGTCTCGATCCTCACGTTCCTCGGCTCGATGAACACCTTCGAGCTCGTCTACGCCCTGTCCGGCGCCCAGGGCAACCAGCCCACCGGGCCCGCCGGCGCCACCGACGTGCTCGGGCTGCTGTTCTACCGGATCGCCTTCGCCGAGGGCGGCAGCAACGCGATCGGCCAGTCGTCCGCGCTGGCCGTGCTGCTCTTCGTGGCCACCTTCGCCGTCGCCGTGCCGGCCGACCGGATCATCCGCAAGCGCTCATGAACCGGGCTCTGCGCCTGGGCGGCTACCTGCTGCTGTGGACGTACGCGGCGGTCGCGCTCGCCCCGATGCTCGTGATGGTGCTCAACTCGTTGCGCCCCAACGCCGAGGTGCTGTCCGCGCCGCTCGGGCTGCCCGACCGGGTGGACCTGACGAACTACGCGACGGCGTGGACCGAGGCGTCCTTCTCGACCTACGTGGGGAACTCGGTGCTGGTGACGGCCGGTGCCGTGGCGCTGGACGCGGCGGTGGCGCTGCCGGCGGCGTACGCGCTGGGGCGGATCGGCTTCCGGGGCCGGGGCGTGCTGATCGCGTACTTCCTCGCGGGTCTGATGTTGCCCGTCCGCCTCGGCATCCTGCCGACCTTCCACCTGCTCGGCACCCTGGACCTGATCGACTCGAGGCTCGGCCTGATCCTGGTGTACGCCGCCGGCGGCATCCCCTTCTCGCTCTTCGTCATGACCGCCTTCTTCCGCGGCCTGCCCGCCGAGCTCGACGAGGCGGCCCGCCTCGACGGCGCCGGCGAGCTGCGCATCTTCGCCCGCATCATGCTGCCCCTGGTCAAGCCCGCCGTGGCCACCGTGGTCGTCTTCCGCTTCGTGCCCCTGTGGAACGACTTCTTCTACCCGCTGGTCCTGCTCCGCGGCTCGGACCGCTACACCCTCCCGGTCGGCCTGACGCAGTTCTTCGGCGAGTTCCAGACCAACTGGTCGGCGCTCTTCGCGGGCCTGGTCATCACGACGGTCCCGCTGATCGTCCTCTTCGCGGTGGCCACCCGGCAGATCGTCGAGGGCCTGACCGCCGGGCTGCACCGCTGAACCCTGCGCTCAGAGCCTGCGGATCTCGGCGTCGCGGAAGGCGACGGTGCCGTCGGGGCTCTGGTCGTCGGTCTCGAGGCCGAGCTCGACGTGGCCGGTGCGCAGGCGGCGGTCGGTCACCGGGGCCCGGCCCACCGGCAGGCCGTCGACCTCGACGGTGGCCACGCCGCCCCGCAGGCGCAGCTCGACGCGGTGGTCGCCGCCGCCGGCGAGGACGGGGGAGCGCACGGTGCTCAGCGTCGACCGGTTGTCGTCGGCGTCGCGGGAGAGGGTGACGTGGCCGGCGCAGAGGAAGAGGTTGTAGCCGAGGTCGTCGCTGACCCGGCGGAAGCCGATCCAGCCGCAGCTGTGCGCCCCGAGCAGGGCGACCGTGACGGCGATCGACTGGTCGCCGGCGATCCGGTCCGCCGGGCCGGGGCAGGAGTTGGCGCCGGAGCCACGGGCGGTCACCACCATCCGGCCGTCGGCGAAGGCGCAGGTGCCCAGCTCGTCGGTGGCCGCGGACCAGCGGCCCGGCTGGTCGAGCCGGTCGCCGATCAGCAGCCGGCCGGCCGGTGTCGCCGACGGGGACGGTCCCGCCTCGGGGACGGGGGCGGCGGCCGGGTGGCGGTCCTTGAGGGCCCAGGCGCCGGCCGCGGCGAGCGCCACCAGCGCCGCGGCAGCCACCGTGAGGCCCCGGCCGCGGCGCCGGCGTGGGGCGGCGCCGGCCCGCGCTGCCTGGGCTGCCCGGCGCAGGTCGGTGCCGCCGGTCAGCTCCGCCGTGCGGTGCGAGCCGGTGTCGAGCAGCAGCTCCAGCAGCTGGGCCGCGGTCGGCCGGTCGGCCGGGTTCTTCGCGAGCGTGCGGGCCACGATCCCGCGCAGCGGCGCCGGGAGCCGGCCCAGCTCCGGCGGCTGGGTGAGGATGCGGGCGGCGGTCGCGGCGGGGGAGTCCGCGGCGAAGGGGGTACGGCCGGTGCCCGCATAGGTGATCAGCACGCCCCAGGCGAAGACGTCGGCGGCCGGCCCGGTGCCGGGGCCGTCGGTGTCGAAGCGCTCCGGCGCCATGTAGGACACCGTGCCCACCATCTGGTCGGTGCCCGTGTGATTGCTCGTGGCCTCGAACGGGCGCGCGATGCCGAAGTCGATGACCTTCGGGCTGCCCAGGGCGAAGAGCACGTTGCGCGGCTTGAGGTCCCGGTGGATGACGCCGGCGCCGTGGATCGCGGCGAGGGCCGTGGCGACGCCGATGGCCACGCTGTCCAGCTCGCCGCCGGACAGCGGGCCGCGATCGTCGATCACCTCGGCGAGGTCGGGGCCGTCCACGTACTCGACCACCAGGTAGGGCGTCGCGTGGTCCGGGTCGGCGTCGAGCACCGGCGCCGTGCAGAAGGACGGCACCGCGCGGGCCCGGTTGACCTCGCTGCGGAAGCGGCCCCGGAACTCGGCCTCGCTCGCCAGATCGGGCCGGATGACCTTGACCGCGACCGGCCGTCCGTCGCGGCCGCGGCCCAGGTAGACGGCGCCCATGCCGCCCGCCCCGAGCCGGCCGAGCAGACGGTAGCCTCCCAGCTCCGCGGGGTCACCGGGCTGAAGCGGTTGAGCGGGCATGACCCGGTACGGTACCGCCGCTCCACACCGGACGAAAGGTCAGAAGATGGCCAGCGGGTTGACGGGCAGGCCGGTCGTGCCGGTGATGCGGGGGACCGCGACGACGAACTGGAAGGTCCAGCGGCCCAGCCGCTCGCAGGTCTCCGCGAGCCCGGAGGGGTCGGCGCCGTCGATCAGGGGGATGGCCAGCCGGCCCAGGGCGAAGCGGTGCAGGGCGCCGGGCACCTCGCCGGGCAGCGGCGGGTGGGCGTCGCCGATGTCGCCCGCGTAGACGGCGACCCCGTGCTCGTGCAGCCAGCGCACCGCGTCGAGGGTCAGCCCCGGCAGGGCCTGGCCGCCGTCGCGGACGCGGTCCCAGCCGCCGCGCACCACCACGGCGTCGCCCGGGAGCACCTCGACGCCCGCGCGTGCCGCGGCGGCGTCCAGGACGGCGTCGGTCACGGCGGAGCCCGGGTCCAGCCGGCCGCCGGGCGCGAGGTCGAGCAGCACGCCGCGGGTGACGATGCCGCCGGCGTAGACGTCGGCGGCGCCGTGGCGTACGCCGGTCGGGCCGGAGCTGTCGGCCGCGGCGACGCCCGGGTAGACCTGGCCGCCCTCGGCCCAGTGGCCCAGGGCGTCGAGGTGGGTGACCTCCGGGTGGTGGGTGGTCACGATCATCACCTCGGCCATGGCGGGGGCGCCGGTGCCGGTGAACTGCATGACCGTCTGCACCGCGGTGGTGGCTGCCGAGGCGGCCGCCATCGGGCCGCCGGTCAGCGGGAACGGGACGGTGGCGCGGGCGATCGACACGGTGTGGCCGGTGCGGGCCTCGGCGGCGGCGCGGGCGCGTACCTCGTCGGTGATCAGGTTGACGGCGCCGCGCTGGTCGGCGGCGCCCCACCGGCCCCAGTTGCTCGGGAAATCAGACATGTCTTGATCGTCACCGGCCGGCCCGGGGGTCAAGTGCCCATTCCGGTGCCCATTCAGGCCCTGTGTCGAAGTGGGGACCGGGCTGCGGCGGGCCCAGACGCCGCCTGGCCGCACGCCGCGATCACCCACATCCAACACCGGGATGCGGGCGACCACGTCGCACACCCAGCCGACGCCTGGACCTCGCCTCGCCGTCGGCCCCCACTTCGACACAGGGCCTAGGGTCGGGGCATGACGCGGCTGGGGCAGACCCTGGACGATGTGCGGCGGCGCTCGCTGGTGGGCCGCGACGCCGAGCTGGCCCTCTTCCGGGAGGCGCTGGCCGGCCCGGGCCTTATTTTCGTGCACGGTCCCGGCGGGGTGGGCAAGTCCGCGCTGCTGGACGGCTTCGCGGGGCTCGCCGCCGCCGCGGGCCGCGAGCCGGTCCGGGCCGACGCGCGGCATCTCGCCCTGGCGCCGGAGGCCTTGCCCGTGCCGGCCGGGCCGCGCCCGGTGCTGATCCTCGACACGTACGAGCTGCTGGAGCCGATCGACGACTGGGTGCGCGAGCAGTATCTGCCATCGCTGCCGGGCGGGGCACTGGTGGTGCTCGCGGGACGCCGGGCGCCGGGGCCCCGGTGGCGCGCGGACCCGGCGTGGCGGGCGCTGACGCGGGTCGTCGAGCTGGGCAACCTGGCTGCCGGGGACGCGCGGGCGCTGCTGGCCGCCCAGCACGTCGCCGCCCCGGCGCGGGAGCGGCTGGTGGCGATCAGCCGTGGCCATCCGCTGACGCTGTCGCTGCTGGCCGACGCGGCCGGCCGGGGCGCCGAGCCGCGTACCCTCGCCGACGTGCCCGACGTGGTGGGGGCGCTGGTCGGTCAGCTGGTCGAGCAGGCGCCGAGCCCGCGGCACCGGGCGGCGCTCGAGGCGTGCGCGCTGGTGCCGGCCACGACCGAGGACTATCTGCGCGCGATGGTCGGGGGCGACGCCGGGGAGCTGTTCGGGTGGTTGCGCACGCTGTCGTTCGTCCGCGACAGCCCGTACGGGCTCTATCCGCACGACGTGGTCCGCGACGTCCTCGACGCCGACCTGCGCTGGCGCGACCCCGAGCGCTACGCCGAGACGTACGCCCGCAAGCTCGTCGCCTTCCGCGACCAGGTCCGGGCGATGTCCGACGAGCGGGCGCAGCTCGAGGTGGTCGTGCGCATGGTCGTGCTCAACGGCGCCCGCTCCCGGCTCGACCTGCTCAACGCGCTGCCGCCCACGATGGGCGCGTACGCCGACCGGCTGCGCCCCGGCGACGAGGCCGGAGTGCTCGCCATGGCGGCCGGGCCGGACCTGGTCGCGTACTGGCTGCGGCGGCAGCCCGAGGCGTTCCACGTCTTCCGGACGGCCGGCGGGCAGCTGTGCGGGTACGCCGCCTGCGTGGAGCTCGACGGCACCGACGCGGGCGTGGACCCGGTCGCCGATGCGATGTGGCAGCACGTGCTGCGCCAGGATCCGCCGCTGCCGGGGGAGCGGGTGCGGGCGTGGCGCTTCTTCGGCGACCGCGAGCGGGGGCAGGGCCCGTCGCCGTCGATGACGCTCTTCGTCGCCTGCCAGATGCTCGCCATCATGAAGCTCCGCGCCGACGTCGCGTGGACCCTGGTGGGCGGCCTCGATGACGCGGAGTCCTGGGCGCCCACCATGGAGTTCCTCGACTTCTGGCCGGCCGGCCCCGGCTACGCCCACGACTGGCGGCGCACCGGCGTGGACCGGTGGACCCGGCAGCTGCACGCCCGTCACCTGGGCGCGCCGGTGCGCCGGGAGCCGCCCGTGTCCCGGGCCGAGTTCGCCGACGCCGTACGGGCGGCCCTGCGCGCCCCCGGCAGGCCGGACGGCCGGCTGGAAGCCGGGATCGCCGCGCTCGACCCGGCGGCGCGGGAGCTGCTGACCCGGACCTACCTGCGGCCCACGATGACCCAGGAGCGGCTCGCGGTCGCGCTGCACCTGTCGTTCAACACCTATCGGCGGCACCGGGACCGGGCCGTCGACCAGCTCGTCGCCTGGCTGTGGGAGCACCGATAGGTCCACATCGGACGTGAAACCCGGGGGCACCGGCGCTGCGCCCGGTGCTCATCGACCGGACGACCCGTTCCCCGGATCGGCTGACCGGGGATCAGTCTCCCGCCGCGGCGTGCTGCGCGGCGATCACCCGCTGCCTCTCGACGGCGCGGAACCGGTCCGCCTCCCGGGCGTCCTGGAGGTGCTGCGAGGTGGCGACCCGTTGCGCCAGGATGAGCTGCTGCGTGACGGCGGGGTCGCCGGGCGAGGACGTGGTCATGGAGGCAACCTTCCTGGTAGCTGTTCGGGTGCAGGGCCCTCGCATCGGCCCCGCCGCCGCCCACGTGAGCCCCCTGAGCCGCCCTTGAGGCGATCCTGAGCAACCCTGCCCCCGCGCTGCTCAAGACCCCTGATCTCCCGGCCGGACCCCGCGCGGCGGTGCCGAACCGGTCAGGCGGGCGGGTTCGTGCCGTAGATCAGGCGGAGGATCGCGTCGGTGAGGGTGTCGAGCAGGGCGTCGTCGTCCCAGGCGGTGGGGTCGGCATAGGCCTCGGCGAACATCGTGCTGCGCAGGTGCACGGCCATGCGCGCGAGCAGGGCGGGCGGGCCGCCCACGGTCAGGCCGGCGCGGGCGTGGCGCTCGATGCGCTCGGTGAAGAGGGCGCAGCCCCGGTCGACGAGCCGGTCGCGGACCTCGCGCACCTCCGGGCCGGGGTCGGGCGCCACGAACGCCTCGCGGAGCCAGCGGCCGTCGACCTTCCAGCGGGCCAGGCCCGAGGCGAGGGCGCGGCGGAGGGCGTCGCGGCCGAGACCGTCGGCGGCGAGCCACTCGGCCGTCTCCAGGCCGGACTCCGCCATGCCCTGGTCCACCACCGCGGCGAGCAGGGCCGCCTTGGACTCGAAGTAGAAGTAGAACCCGGAGCGGGTGATGCCGGCCGCCCCGGCCAGCTCGTCGATCGTCACCTGGCTGATCGGCTTGTCGCGGAAGACGAGCCGGGCGGCGTCGACCAGGGCCTGCTCCCGCTGGTCGCCCTTGGTGGGAGCACGGCGACTCCGGATGGCTGGCACGCCGCGATCCTACTTGATTGACGTCACATCCGTAATTTTTGACGCTGCGTTGAAAACAGCCGTCACCGCGTCTAGCGTGGGGCGCATGCCTTATTCCGAGGCCTCCGCACACCGTGAGGAACGCGCCATGTTGACTGACAAGATCGCCCTCGTGACGGGCGGCAGCCACGGCATCGGCCGGGCGATCGCCGAGCGGTTCGCCCGCGACGGCGCGGTCGTCGGGGTCGGATACGGCCGGGACGGGGGCGCGGCGGCCGACACCGTCGAGGGCATCCGCGCGACCGGCGGCCGGGCCTTCGCCGTGCACGCCGAGCTGGGCCTCCCCGGGGACGCGGCCCGGCTGTGGGCGGCCTTCGACGAGGCGGGCCGCGAGCACGTCCCGGACGGCAAGCTCGACATCCTCGTCCACAACGCCGCCAAGGGCAGCTTCAGCCGGCTGGACGGGCTCGCCGAGGAGGAGTTCGATCAGGTCTTCGCCACGAGCGTCAAAGCGCCGTTCTTCATCACCAAGCTCGGGCTCCCGCGGCTGCGTGACGGTGGCCGGATCATCTCCGTCTCCAGCGTCGCGGCCACGCTCGCGAGCCCGCACCTGATCGCCTACGGCGCGAGCAAGGGCGCCCTGAACGCCTTCACGCTCAGCCTGGCCCTGGATCTCGGGCCGCGCGGGATCACGGTCAACGCGGTGTCGCCGGGCGTCGTCCTCACCCGGAACAACGCGCACCTGCTGGAGGACAAGGAAGCGGCGGCCCGGGCCACCGCGCGCGTCGCCCTCGGCCGGCTCGGGGAGGCGGCGGACGTGGCGGGCATCGTCGCCTTCCTTGCCTCCGAGGACGGGCGCTGGGTGACTGGGCAGGTCATCGACGCCTCGGGGGGCACCGCGCTCTGAGCGCGCGGACCGCCACCGCCGTCCGGGCCGCGGGTGCGGCCCGGACGGTGATCCCCCCTTGTGTGGTCCGCTGCGGGTTACGGGGTGGCGTTGTAGTAGTGCATGTCGGCGGGCGTGATGCCGTCCCAGTTGGTGCCGTCGGTCACGAGGGTGCTCCAGTTGGAGCCGTCGGACAGCAGGCCGGGCGTCCAGTCGATGTCCCAGTGCATCATGTGCGCGATGACCGGGCCGGCGTTGTTCCAGTTGAGGTCGTGGTGCATCAGCTGCGCGAGGGTGCCCCAGCTCATGTCGTGGTGCATCAGGCCGTCCGCGCCGGCCGTGACGATCCGGGTCCAGCGGCTGTCGGCCGCCGGGCTGAGCGCCGTCGCCGTGACCGGGGCGGCCAGGGCCGCCGCCGTGGCGGCCGCGAAGGCCGCGACCGCGGCTTTCCGGTGAATCTGTCGCATTGTCGTCCCTCCCCGTGGTGGTGCCGGACATTTCCGCGGACCAGTGTCGGATGCGGCGCTCCCGGGCCTGTCTCGGTGGGGTATCGGACACCCTCGGCGCGGTATCGGTGCGGGCCCGGGCCGTAGACTGGCGGCCATGGAGGACGTCGTCCACCTGCGACTTCTTGGTCAGTTCGAGGTTGTCGACGGGGCCGGGACCATCGAGCTCGGCGGCGGCCGGCAGCGGATCGCGCTCGCCGTGCTGGCGCTGGCGGCCAACCGGGTCGTCACCGTCGAGCGGCTGATCGAGAGCATCTGGGACGCGCGGCCCCCGGCCACGGCGCACCGGCAGGTGCACATGGTGATCTCGGTGCTGCGGCGGGCGCTGCGGGCCCTGGCGGACCGCGTGGAGATCCGCACCGAGCGGAACGGCTACCGGCTCGTGGTCGCGGACGGGTGTGTCGATCTGCTGCGGTTCGAGGCGGACGTCGCGGCGGGCCGGCGGCTGCTCGCCGAGCAGCGGACCAGGGAGGCGGCGCAGGCGTTCCGGTCCGGGCTGGCGTGGTGGCGGGGCCCGGCGCTGGGCGGGCTGGACGGGCGGTTCCGGCCGGAGGCGGCCCGGCTGGAGCAGGCTCGGGCCGACGCCTGGGAGTGGTGCCTGGAGGCCGAGGTCGCCGGCGGGGAGGCGCCCGGCACGCTGTCCGATCTGGAGCGTGCGCACGCGGAGCATCCGTTGCGGGAGGGCATCACGGCGGCGCTGATGCTGGCGCTGTACCGGGCGGGCCGGCAGAGCGACGCCATCGGGGTCTACCGGCGTACGGCCGCCCTGCTGGCCGAGGAGCTCGGGGTGGACCCGGGCCCGGCGCTGGCCGCCCGGTTCACCGAGATCCTGCGCGCCGACGCCGGGCTGACGGCGACCGCCGGTGCGCCCGCGCCGGGGCCCGAGCAGCTGCCGGTGGACGTGTCGTCGTTCACCGGCCGGCAGGATGAGCTGGCGGCGCTCGACGCGTTCGAGGCCGGGGTCGTGGTCGTCTCCGGCACCGCGGGCGTCGGCAAGACCGCCCTGGTCACGCGGTGGGCGCATCGGCGGCGCACGCGGTTCCCGGACGGGCAGCTCTACGCGAACCTGCACGGCTACGGGCCGGACGAGCCGACGGGACCCGCCGAGGCGCTCACCGGCTTCCTGCGGGCGCTCGGCGTGGCCCCGCAGGACATCCCGGTGGAGACCGAGCGGCTGGCGGCGGACTTCCGGACGCGCGTCAGCGGCCGCCGCATGCTCATCGTGCTCGACAACGCGGCGACGGTGGGTCAGCTGCGCCCGTTGCTGCCGGGGGCGCCGGGCTGCCTGGTGCTGATCACCAGCCGGGACAGTCTCGGCGGGCTCGTGGTGCGCGACGGCGCCCGGCGGCTCGACCTCGACCTGCTGCCCACGGCCGACGCCGTCGCGCTGCTGTCCGCGCTGGTCGGGCCCGGGCCGGTCGCCGAGCTCACCGAGCTGGCGGGGCTGTGCGCCCGGCTGCCGCTGGCGCTGCGGGTGGCCGCCGAGCTGGCGCAGTCGCGTACGGGGGAGCCGTTGTCGGGGTTGATCGCCGAGCTGGCCGGCGAGCAGGACCGGCTCGACCGGCTGGACCCGGGCGGGGACCCCTACTCGGCGGTGCGGGCGGTCTTCTCGTGGTCGATGCACCACCTGAGCGAGCCGGCCTTCCGGCTCTTCGCACTGCTGGGGCGGCATCCGGGCGCGGACTTCGACGCGTACGCCGCGGCGGCGCTGACCGGCGGCGACCTCACCGCCACGCGCCGGGCCCTCGACGAGCTCGCGCGGGCGCACCTGATCCGCCGCGAGCCGGGCGGGCGCTTCGGCATGCACGACCTGCTCCGGGCGTACGCCCATGGCCTGCTCCGCGACGACGAGGCCGCCGCCGATCTGCGGCGCCTCTACCACCACTATCTGGCGGCCGCGGCCGCGGCGGTGACGACGCTCTACCACTCGTTCGGCGGGCGGGCGCCGGCGGTGGAGCCGTCCGGCACGGTGCTGCCCCCGCTCGCCGATCGCCCGGGCGCGCTGGCGTGGTTCGACCGGGAGCTGTCCACGTTGCTCGCCGTCACCGCGCGTACGGCGGACAATGATCCGCCCGGGATAGCGGCCCGCCTGCCCGCCGTGGTGCAGGACTATCTGCTCTCCGGCCGCTATGCCGACGGGCTGACGATGTGCGAGCTGGGCCTGCGCGCCGCGCGGATGGCCGGGGACACCATGGCGGCGGCCCGGCTCGAGCAGGCCCTGGCCGTGCTCAACCTGCATCTGGGCCGCACGGCGATCGGGGTGCGGCACGAGGAGACCACGCTCGTGCTGCTGCGGCAGCACGGCGACGCGGTGAACGAGGGCCGCATGCTGTGCCATCTGGGCGACGTCCGCAAGTCGCGGTGCGAGTACCAGTCGGCGGCGGACTACTACGCGCGGGCCCTGGGCGTCTTCCGGCGCGAGGGCTACCGCAACGGCATCGCCGGGTCGATGACCTCCATGGGCAACGTGCTGCGCCGGATGGGCCGGCGCCGGCAGTCGATCGCCTTCCACGAGTACGCGCTGCGGCTCTTCCGGGAGGCCGGCGACGTCGCCGGCACCTGCATCGCGCTGCACAACCTCGGCCACACCCAGGCGGATCTGGGGCTGCTGCGGCCGGCCCTGGCGAACCAGCGGGAGGCCATGCAGCACGCCCGGGACGTGGGCCACCTGACCACGCAGGCGGTGGTGCTCAACGCCATCGGGGCGATCCTGGGCCGGCTGGGCGACCGGGCGGCTGCGGCCGACCACCACCGCCGGGCCCTGGAGCGGTGCCGGGAGCTGGGGGAGCAGCGCTTCGTGGCCGCGGCGCTCACCGGGCTGGGCGACACCGCCCGGGCGGCCGGGCAGCCTCGCGAGGCGCTCGCCCACCACACGGCCGCGCTGCACGCCGCCCGCGCCGGCAACTGGCGGGACGAGCAGGCGCTCGCCAACGCCGGCCTGGCCGCGGACCACGCCGCCCTGGGGGACGAGATCCGGGCCGCGCAGTACCGGGCGGCGGCCCTGTCACTCGACCCCTACCTCCGGCCGTGACATCGATGTGCATCAATGTTAACGTGCGCAGTCATGAGGCGCATCGTCCTGACTGTCACGACGGCGTTCGTGCTGAGCATCGCGGGCCTGACGAACGCGTCACCGGCCGCCGCGGCCACCGGTGACGGCTCGCCGTCCGACCCCAACATCAGCTTCACCGGGCGCTGGAACACCACGAACAGCGCCGCCTACGTGCCCTACTGGGCCGGGGCCTTTCTGCGGACCGGGTTCACCGGGCGGACCGTGAAACTCAAGCAGCGCAACACCGTCACCCTGTGGGCCAGCATCGACGGTGGGCCCTTCACGGCGTACGCCAATGTGTCCGGGACCGTGAACCTCACGCCCACCGCCCTCGCCGCCGGCAACCACACGCTGATCGTCAGCTACCGGCAGGTCGCCGGGTCGTACACCGGGGATGCGGTCTTCCAGGGTCTGGTGCTCGACCCCGGCGCTGCCACCTTCAGGCCGGCCGCGCGCCCGCGCCTCGTCGAGTTCGTCGGCGACTCGATCACCGCCGGGCAGACCAGCAGCAAGCTCGCCGTCACCGGCTACGGCTTCGTGGCCGGGGAGCGGCTCGGGATCGACCATACCCAGATCGCGATCGGCGGCATGTGCCTTGCTGAGACCTCGGACGGCTGCTGGGCGCACGAGACCCGCTATTGGCTGTCCAGCGGCGGGCAGGCCGGCACCGACCAGTGGACCTTCAGCCGCTACACCCCGGCTGCCGTCGTCATCAACCTCGGCACCAACGACAAGAGCCACGGCGTCACGGGCGCGGCCTTCCAGGCGAAGTACACGACCTTCCTGCAGCAGCTGCGCGCGAAGTTCCCGGACGCGACGCTCATCGCCCTGCGGACCTTCATCGGCAGGTACGCCGCCGAGACGCAAGCCGCCGTGCAGGCGCGCGCCGCCGCCGGCGACACCAAGGTCCGCTACGTCGACACCACGGGCTGGCTCCCGGCCGACGGGCTGAGCGACTCCGTGCACCCCAACGACAAGGGCCACGCGGCGATCGCCGACAAGCTGGTCCCGCTGCTAGGAGCGTTGTGATGAGACTGCTGACCCTGTTGCTGCTGCTCGTGGGATGCGTGGCCGTCACCCAGGCCGCCCCGCCGTCGTGCGCGTCCGCCGCCGCGTCTGCCCCGTCCTTCTCCCCGGCGGCTGCGACCACGGTGTGGATGGCGGGCGACTCGACGATGATGAACGCGAGCAGCTGCCCGATCGGCTGGGGCAGCCAGATCGGGCAGTTCCTCACCGCCGACGCGACCGTGCGGAACAGCGCGGTCGGCGGCCGCAGCATCCAGACCTGGCTGTACGAGGGCAACGTCACCGGCACCAAGAACAGCGCCGGCGAATGCGTGCTCAGCTCGGCCGCCTTCAGCACCCGCTGGACGACCATGCTCTCCGGGATGAAGGCGGGCGACCACCTGATCGTCCAGTTCGGCATCAACGACGGCGACAGCAGCTGTCCGCGCCATGTCGGCCCGGCCCGCTATCAGGAGCTGCTCGGCGTCATGGCCCAGGCGGCCAAGGCCCGGGGCGCCCATCCCGTCCTCGTCACCCCGGTCGCGGCCATCACCTGCAGCGGCAGCACCGCCGTCGGCAACCGCGGCTTCCTCACCGAGACGAGGAACGCGGCCGCCGCCAACGGGATCCCGCTGATCGACCTGCACGCCCGCAGCGTCGCGCTCTACAACTCGCTGCGGCTGTGCCCGAACAACGGCGACTACAGCTCGGGCGCGGTCGGCGCGTTCTTCTGCAACGACCACACCCACTTCGAGGCCGCGGGCGCCCGGCAGATCGCCGGCCTGATCGCCACGGCCCTGCGGGAACAGAACATCCCGCTGGCCGCCTACCTCAGATGACGCTGAACTCCACGGACGACGGATGCGCGTCGTCGTGGAAGACCTCGAAATCATTGGTACGCCCGGACGTGGCCGCACCGAACGGCTCGGCGGTGCCCATGTTGCGGGCGTACCGGGGGAAGGCGCCGCCGCTGACCTGCACGCGAATCCGATGCCCGGCCCGGAAGCGGTAGCCGGTGGGGAACAGCTCGACGGCCACCGCCAAGACGCCGTCGGCGCTGGGCGCGTCGCTCGTCCGCGAGTCGGACCGCTGGTCTTCGTCCGGGCCCGGTGCGTCGCTCGTCCGTGGATCGGGCCGCTGGCCTTCGACCGCGCCCGGTGCGTCGCTCGTCCGCGGATCGAGCCGCTGGTCTTCGTCCGGGACCGGTGCCTCGCTCGTCCGCGGATCGAGCCGCCGGATTCCGTCCGTGACGTTGCGGGAGACGCCCTTGTCGTCGACGTCGCAGACCCGGACGAACACGTCGGCGTACGGCAGCTCGGTGCGCAGGTGGATCGTCGCCCGCACCGGGCCGACCACGTCGAGCGGCTCGCTCAGCACCGGGCCGGTGAAGACCAGGACGTCGTTGCGGGCCTCGACCTCCCTGTTGTCGGCCTGCTTGCCCGGCGGCTGCAGCAGTGGGCCGCCGACCGTCGGCGTCGGGTCCGCCGGATCGTACGTGAACGTGCTGGACGTCCCCTCCTTGCGCAGCAGCAGCTGCCGGGGCCGCGCCTCCCGCGGCGGCCATTCGTCGAACTCCAGCCACTTGCCGGTCTGCTGCAGCTTGACCCGCACCGGGGCGCCCTTGGGAGCGGGCCCGCCGTTGAGATGATGATCGAGCCAGGCGGCGTCGGTCTGCGCCACGGCGCGCAGCTCGCCCGGCTCACCGTGCAGCCACGGCCCGACGACCAGCCGCGCCTCCACCCCGGCCGCGCGCAGGGCCGTGTAGTCGGCGAGGTTGCCGGCCAGGAACAGATCCCACCAGCCGGTGACGGTGCTGACCGGCGGCATCCGGCTCAGGTCGGCGCCGTCGTGGTCGGCCTGCTCCCAGAACGTGTCGCCCGGCCCGGCGTGGCCGACGAAGTCGCGCCAGAACGGCACCGGCGCCCCGGCCACCGCCACGTCGGCCGCCTGCAACGGCAGCTGCCGCAGCGCCTTCTGCACCCGCCGGCGTACCCGCGGATCCGGCACCGAGCTCAGCAGCCCCGGCGCCTCCTGCCGGCCGATCTGTGCCGACCAGCTCAGCGCCGTGTGGATCTGCGGCACGCCGTGCTCGTAGAACAGCCGGTCGGTGATGTTGGCGGAGGTGATGTGGGGCGAGACGCAGACCAGCGGCGGGTCCGCGTACGGCGCCAGGGCCCACTGGGTGTGCCCGAAATAGCTGCCCCCGGTCATCGCCACCCGCCCGTCGCACCACGGCTGCTCGCGCAGCCACGCGAGGGTCGCCAGCCCGTCGTCCCGCTCGGTCGTGAACGGCCGGAACTGCCCGCCCGACCCGAACGTCCCCCGCGTGGCCTGCACGAACACCTGAAAACCCCGGCGCGCCAGGGGCAGGGCGAACATCTGCTTGAAGCCGCCGGCCCGCCCGTACGGCAGCCGGACGAGCACCACGGGCAGCGGCCCGCTCACCCCGGCGGGACGATAATGGTCGCCGAGCAGCGTGACACCGTCCGGCATCGGCACCGCAACCCCCTCCCGCACCTCGTAGGGAGCCGCCGCCACCGGCAGCCCCAGCGCGACATCCGCGACGAGACCGGCCAACCGGGTGAGTCTGTCCATCCCCGCACCCTACGACCTTGCCGGAGGTCTCCGGTGGCAGCCGGGCCCGTTCAGTCCGAGACTGCCCGCCGCGGCCTCCACGGCGCGGGTGGCATGCCGGCCGGCTACCGGAGTGCATCGGACCTTGAAGGCTGGCACGATGTCCCCATGACCGCGACCGCCCGCCCGCACGGCCTCCTGACCGGGCGGATCAGACTCGAAGACCGAGCGGACCCGTGCGCCGGCCCGCGGCACCGGTTCGTGCCCATGGCCGGATGAGCGTCCTTCCGGAGCTGCTCGACCGGTTCGCAGCCGGATCGCGGCCGGTCGCCTCGCTGGACGACGCGGTGGCGGAGCTGGGCTGGGAGCCCACGACCCGGTCCGGCGGGACTTGGCGTGAGTGGATCAACGGGGACGTGGTCGCGTACAGCCACCGCACCGGCGGGGTGGAGAGCTTCACCCTCGTCACCCTCTCGTACGAGCCGGAGGACGGCGACGACCTCTCCCCGCTGTACGAGCGGTTCGAGGCCGGGCTGGCGGAGCTGACGGCGGAGGTGGCCGGTCGCCTGGGCCCCGCCACGGCGAGACATGCGTACGGGGACGCCGAGCTCCCGGTGCCCGAGGAGATCCTGGAAGCGGCACTGTGGACCGGCGGGGAGTGGACCGTCATGGCCGCCTTCCAGCACGAGGACAGGGAGGCCGCGATGCGTCTCGCCCTCTGGCTCTTCCGGGAGCGCCGTCAGCCGTGACACCGGGGCCGGCCACGTCACGCGGGCGCTGGTGACGGCGATCGCCATCCTCGCGGACGTGGCGGTGAACGCTCTTGAGGCTGTCGGGGACGAGCGGATCGTGCCGGGCGGGCGCGGTTCCGTCCGGCGGTGGGGCTCAGCCGGCCTGGGTGAGGATGTCGTTGACCATCTTCTGGACGACGGCCTTGGTCTTCGGCTGGCTGTAGACGCCGACCGCCACCTGCCACTCCGGGGTGCCGGTGGCGGGGAAGAAGTGGCTCATGCCGAGGGTGTAGCGGCCCTGGCTGTCGGTGCCCTGACCGTACGTGGTGCGGTCGCCGGCGGCCTTGGTGGGCGCGTCCTTGCCGAACCAGTCCTCGCTCAGCTCGGCGCGCTCGGCCTTGCCGCACGGGGCCGGGCAGGGGCGCAGCAGGAGCTGGAGGCGCTTGCCGCGGTCGGGTGCGGGGGCGCTCGCGTCGAAGGGGTTGCCCTCGTCGACGCAGACCCAGCCCTTGGCGTCCTCGATGTCGGTCTTGCCCGCCATGCAACCCCACGTCGGCGGGGTGCGGAAGGCGAAGGGGACGCCGGCGAGCGCCATCGTGTACGTCTTCTCGCCCGCCGCGTAGGAGGGGCCGACCAGGGTGCGGGCGGGCACCGGGCGGAGCGTGGCCTCCGGGGACTCTGATGCGGACGACGTGGGGGACGGCGATGGCAGAGCGAAGGAACGGGTGGGCAGTGGCGTCAAAGTGGGCAGCGGTACGGGTGCGGCCACCGGGTCGTCGTCGCCGGCCAGGGTGAGCGCGCCGACCAGGCCGCCGATGCAGCACAGCAGGAGCAGCGGGACCAGCAGGAACGCGATGGAGGCGCCCACGCCCCGGTAGCGCTGGGGCGCCGGGCCGATCGAGCCGCCGAGCCAGCCGATCACGGGCGCGCGGTACTCGACCTCGACGACCTGGCCGGGATGCACGGGGACGAGCGTGTCGGCCGTACCGATGCGGGGTGGGAGGAAGTAGGGCACGTGGACGTGGACGTGATATTGCCCGGGTGGCACCGGGACGACGGTGCGTCCCCAGCCGGCCGGGACCGGGTGCCCGTTGATCGCCAGGAAGGGCCGGAAAAGGCCCAGGACGAACGCCATCCACGAGTACTTCGCGGTCAGGGCGATGGCGCTCGGCGGTGGTTGCTGCTGGTGATCCATGGTGATCCTCCCCGTTCAAACCCGGAGAAGTGTACGTATCCCCAGCTCAGCACGCGACGCCCGGGCGGCCGCGGCCCCTCGGGCGGTCCTCATAGCGCGAAGGGCCGCCGACGGCGCCATGAGAAGTTTCACAGTTGTCGATGCAACCCGGCGATCCTGGTCAGCGGACCGGTGCGGAATACAGCAATCGGCGGGTGGATGTCGGCAAGGTGACTTCGGGCGGTTCTCACATGATCCTGTGCCATCATCCGCAAGGTGACAGTTGTCGCGGATCTGCTGCGCCGCCACCGGCTGGCGGCCGGTCTCACCCAGGAGGAGCTGGCCGGACGGGCCGGCGTGGCGGTGCGCACCGTGCGCAACCTCGAGCTCGGATCGGTCTCCCGGCCCCGGCGGCACACCCTGCAGCAGCTCGCCGACGAGCTGCGGCTGACCGGCCCCGAGCGCACCCGGCTGCTCGACACCCGCCAGGGCGTCGCGCCGGGCGCCTTCGAGCCGCTCGCGGGGCCGTCGGTCGTGTCACTGCCGCCCGGGCTGCCCGACTTCACCGGCCGGGAGGAGCCGCTGCGGCAGATCACCGCGCGGGCCACGGGCGCCGGCACCCCGTGGGTCGTCATCGCGGGGCCGCCCGGCATCGGCAAGACCAGCCTGGCCGTCCGGGCCGCCCACCGGCTCGCCCCGGCCTTCCCCGCCGGCGTGTTCTTCGTCAGCCTCCGCGGCATGGACGACGAGCCCACGTCCACCACCGACGCCCTCAGCCAGGTGCTCGCCGCGCTCGGCGTCGCCCGGATGCCCGAGGCCGCGGACGAGCGGATGGCCGCCTACCGTGCGCTCACGGGCAGCGGGCGAGGGCTGCTGGTGCTGGACAACGCGCGCGACGAGGCCCACGTACGCCCGCTGTTGCCCGCAGGCGCCGGATGGGTGACGTTGATCACCAGCCGCAGCCCGCTCGGCGGCCTGTCCGCGGCCGAGCGCATCGTGCTCGGGGTCCTCAGCGCGCAGGAGTCCTACGGCCTGCTCGCCCGGGCCGTGGGCGCCGACCGGATCAACCTCGAGCCGGCCGCCGCCACCGAGCTGGCCCGGCTCTGCGGCGGGCTGCCCCTGGCCCTGCGGGTCGCGGCGAACCGCCTCGCCGTGCGTCCGGAGTGGAGCGTCCAGTCGCTGGCCGAGCGGCTCCGCGACGAGCAGCACCGCCTCGACCAGCTGCACGTGGGCGACCTGGGCGTGCGCAGCGCGTTCGAGCTGTCGTACAGGCTGCTCGACGCCCCCGCCCGGCGCACCCTGCGCCTCCTCTCCGTCGCGCCGCTGCCGCTCTGGCCGATCCCGCTGGTCGCGGCCCTCACCGGCGTCGACGAGGTCACCGCCGAGCGGCACCTGGACACCCTCGTCGACGCCGGCCTGCTCGACCCGGCCCAGGCCACCGGGCAGTTCGCCCGGCACGACCTGCTGGCGCTCTTCGCGGCCGGCCGCTCCGCCGCCGAGGACGACCCCGCCGAACGGCTCGCGGCCCAGGACCGCCTGGCCGGCCACCTCCTCGGCCGCTGCACCGCCGCCGGCGCCTGGCTGGAGCCCGAGCCGTCCCGCCCCGACGGCGTCTTCCCGGACGCCCCCGCCGCCCTCGCCTGGCTGGACGGCTCGAAGGGCGCCCTGTGGTGGGCGGTCCGGCACGCCGCGGCCCAGGGACGCTACCGCGAGGTGCTGACGGCGGCCCGCGACCTGTACTGGTACTCCGATCGGCGCCACGGCGCGCTGCCGTGGTCCGAGTTCTTCCACCTGGCGGTGCACGCGGCCCGGGCCCTCGGCGACGTCGCCGCCGAGTCGCGCCAGGAGAACAATCTGGGCTGGGCGCTGCGGCTCGTCGAGGACAGGCCGGCGCAGGCGTACCCGCACCACGTCACGGCGCTGCGGCTCGCCCGCGCGGCCGGCGACCGGACGAGCGAGGGGTGGGCGCTCCGCTACCTCGGCGCGGTGCTGGCCCTGCGCGGCGACCTCGACGGCGCGATGGAGCAGCTGGCGCGGGCGCGGGACATCTTCGCCGAGCTGGGGGACCGGCTCGCGGGTGTCGTCGTGGCCCGGGCCCGGGCGGAGCTGCTGCGCTCGCGAGGCGACCTGGCCGCCGCGCACGACGTTCTGACGGCCGCCCTGGCCGGGTGGAACGACCTGGCGGGCCGGCTGTCCGGCCTGTCCGTCCGCGGTTATCTGCGCACGCAGCTCGGCCTGGTGCAGGTCGGCCTCGGCGAGCCGGGGCGGGCGCTGGAGACCCTCGAGGCGGCGCTGGCCGACTTCGCCGCGGGCGACGACGCGGGCGACTCCGGAACGGTCCACCTGACGCTGGCGCGCCTCGCCCTCGATAACCCGGATCCCGCAGCGTTGTCCGCTGCCGGAGCTTTGTCCACTCCCGCAGCGACGTCCGATCCTGCAGCGACGTCCGCTCTGCGAGCGGCGCCGGTTCCTGAAGCGACGTCCGCTCTGGGAGCGGCGCCGGTTCCTGCAGTGACGTCCGCTCTGGGAGCGGCGCGGGTTCCTGGAGCGATGCATGCTCCTGGGGCGCCGCCGGGCCCTGACATGGCATCTGGCCCGGGCGAGCCGCACACCTCCGAATCGGCGCCGCATCTCGGCACCGGGTCGTTCCCTGCACCGGCGTTGGCCTCCGGCATCGCTGCCGGCAACGTGTCGGAGTTCCGCGCGGTGGCGTCTGACGCGGAATCGAAGCGCGGCGTGGCGGCGGAGCACCTGGATCGGGCGGCCGCCTTCTTCTCAGCCGCCGGTTACCACGCCGGTCTGCTCGAGGTGCAGCGCCTCCGCGATTCCCTGCCGTCCGCCGCATCGACCAGCTGATCGCTCAGCGCGGCGCCGCCACGGGCTGAGCCGGCCGCTCGGCACACCGTCGTCGGCCCGCCCGAGGTCCTCGCGAGCCACTCCGCGACCGGCCCGGGAAGTCAGCGGCGACCGGCCCGGAAGTCAGCGCCTCGCCGGTGGCCCGGGAGATTAGCGCAGCGCCGGCGGCCCGGGAGGTCAGCGCCTCGCCGGCACGGGTCGGTCAGCCGCCTGACGGTGGAGGGCGGGTCAGCCGCGCAGTCACGGCACAACGGTCAGCGGAGGGACGGCGACGGGTGGGTCAGGCGCATGGTCAGGGCGCGGCGGGTCAGGTCGGCGGTGTTGCCGGCGGTCAGCTTGCCGCGCAGGCGGGTGACGTAGGAGTGGACGGTCGCCTCCGAGACGCCCAGCAGGCGGGCCGTCTGGGCGTGGGTGAGGCCCTGGGCGATGAAGTCGAGGGTTTCGCGCTCGCGGCGGTTGAGGACCGTGCCGGGCGTGGCCGTTGCGTGTTCGGTGCGCAGCCCGGCGGACAGGCGCCGGCACAGGTAGCCGCCGCCGGCGCGGGCGACCCGGAGCGCCATCCGCACCTCGTCGGTCCCGGCGGACGTGCTCACCACTGCGCGCACCCCGGCTCGCCACGCGGCGCGCACCTGCTCCGGGGCGGCGTCCGGAACCATGGCCACCGTGGCGAAGCGGCCGGCCAGCACGCTCATCGCGGTGGGCGACTGGCCCACCAGCACCACCACGTCGGGCGATCCGGTCACTGCCGCCGCCGAGTCCACCACCACGCAGGTCCGGACATTGTCGAGCTCACCTGCCAGTTGACGCATGCCCCGCTGCGCCAGCGGATCGGCAACCACCGCCCAGAGCTCCATGCCGGCCTCCCGTGCTTTCCCCCGAGACCGAGTCAACCGCGCCGACGCGGGGGGCGCGAGGCAACATCACCGGCAAGACCGAAGTCACATCGGCAGATAACCGAGCTCCGCGGCCTTGCGGGTCAGCTCGGCCTTGTTGGCGGCGCCCAGCTTGCGGCGGAGCCTTTTCGCGTACGTGTTGACCGTCTCCTCCGTCACGCCCAGCTCGCGCGCCGTCTGCCGGTGGGTGAGCCCCGCCACGATGTGCCGCAGCGTCTCGACCTCCCGCGGGCCCAGCCTTGGCGCCGGCGCTGCGGCCTCGTCCATCCTGGACAACACCGCCGGAGACAGGTACGAGCCGCCGGCCAGCACCGCCTCCCGGGCCGCCCCCAGCTCCTCGTCGCCGGCCACCACCGCGCGTGCCCCCGCCGCGACCAGCGCCAGGGGATCGGCCGCGACCCCGGCGGGCAGCACGACCACCGGCAGCGACACCCGCGTGAGCAGCGTCTCGTCGGTGACCGGCCAGCGGAGAACGGTCAGCTCACCAGGCGTCTCTGCGGGCATGGGGCCTCCCTGCTGCGGACTATGTCCCCGAACTGACGCCTACCATTGTCCCTCCCCGATCACCGACACTTGCCGGGCTGCCCCTCCGCGCCCGTTTTCTCCCCCCGACAAACGGCTCCACCACGGGCCCGCCGCCTCGAAAGGGAGAATGACGATGACGCTGCGCTGGTACTGCTTCGGCGGCTTCCGGGTCGAGGACGACGGCCGCGAGCTCGACCTCGGCGCCGTCCGTCCACGCAGCCGCGCCCTGCTGCGTTACCTGGCCGCCGCCGGCGACCGCGCCGTCCACCGCGAGCAGATCATCGACACCCTGTGGCCCGGGCTCGCCGAGTCCACCGCGGTCAACAGCCTGCACGTCGCCGTCTCCACCCTCCGTACCTTCCTGGAGCCCGGAGTCGCCCGGGGCGCCTCCCGCTACATCGTCCGCAACGGAGAGACCTACCGCCTCGCCGTCGGCGCCCCGGAGAATTCCGACGTGACGGCGTTCACGGAGGCCTTCCGCGCCGGCCGCCGAGCCGCCGCCGACGGCCGCACCGCCACGGCCACCGCCCTGCTCCGCACCGCCCTGCAGCACCACGACGGCGACCTGCTCCCCGAGGACGGCCCGGCCACCTGGGCCGTCGCCGAGCGCGACCGCTACCGAGCCCAGGCCACCACCGCCGCCGGCCTCCTCGCCGGCCTCGAGCTCGACCGCGGCCATCCCGATGCCGCTGCCACCGCCGCCCGGCGAGCCCTCGACCTCGACGACCACAACGACGCCGGCTGGCGCCTCCTCATCGCCGCCCAGCAACGCGCCGGCGACCACGCCGCCGCAGCCCGCTCCCGCCTGCGCTACGAACGTGTCCTCCACGCCCTCGACGTCCCCGCCGCCCAAGCAGCCCTCGACGGCCGAGCCGCCTGACCCCGCCCGCCCCGCAACCACGCTCCGCGCAACCACGCTCCGCGCAACGGTGCTGCGCGTGACCACGCTCCACGCATTGGTGCTCCGCGCGTTGGCGGCCTGCGCAACCACGCTCCGCGCGATGGTGCTTCGCGTGACCACGCTCCGCGCGATGGGCCTCTGCGTGACCTGCTCCCGCGCGATGGCCGTGCGCGCGATGGCCGTGCGCGCGATGGCCGTGCGCGCGATGGCGGTCCGCGCGATGGGCCTCTGCGTGACCTGCTCCCGCGCGATGGCCGTGCGCACGATGGCCGTCCGTGCGACTGGCCCTCGCGCGATCGCCGTCCGTGCGACTGGCTTGCGCACGGTGGCCGCCCGGGAGGCCGGCGTTCGCTGGGTCACCTTCCGCGCGGTCCTTTTCCGGGCGGTCCTTTTCCGGGCGGCGGGCCTGTTCGGAGTCGTCTCTTTCGCGGGTGTCACGGTCGCCGGAACACCTCGATCTCCGCGACGGCCGGCGCGCGGCCCTTGCCGAGTGCGTAGCCGGAGACGACCGTCACCCGCAGGCGCTTCGTGCCGCCCGCGGTGAAGGCGAACGTCTGCGGGCCGGCCCGGTCGGCGAGCGTCACCTGCTTGTCGGTGCGCACCCCTTCGGCGGTCCATGCCGACAGCTGGACGGTGGCGGGGCGGCCCTGCTTCAGATAGTCGTCCTGCTCCGGCGACGTGCCGCCGCTGATGATGACGTTGAGCACGCGGATCGGCTGGTCGTAGGTCAGCTCCACCCACTGCCCGGCGCCCTTGCCCAGCGCGGGCGACCAGTATCTGTTGTTCAGCCCGTCGGAGACCAGCGCCGGCTCGTGACCCTTCTCGGAACTCGACGCGGCGGCGCCGTCCGGCGTGGTCAGCGCGGGCTTGGCGAGCCGGTCGCGGACCGCGTCGATCGCGCGCGGGCCGTAGGTGAGGGCCGCCCACGCCGCCGCGACCGCCAGCGCCATGATGAGCAGCATCGCGAGCAGCCGCCGCAGCCACGACCAGCGCCGAGGCCACCGGAACCGGAACTTGCGGCGACCGCCCTCGACCGGCGCGACCGCGACGAGCGAACTGCCGCACTGCCGGCAGAAGGAGCGTCCGGCGGGGTTCGCGGTGCCGCAGACCGGGCAGATGACCTGCCCGCCGGTGCCGTCCTCGGTGAACTCGCGCAGCACCGGCCGCGGCGCCACGGGCTTCCCGGGCTGCACCGCCCCCGGCTGATCGGCGCCGGCCGGCCGCTGCGGGGCCTCCGGTTCCGTACGCACCGTGGCGCGCACATGCCCCTCCGCCACCGGCACGACGAGCGCCGCGGCCCGATTCCTGCGATCCGGCGTCACCGCGGGCACGTCCGGCGTCACCACAGGCTCGTCCGGCGTCACCACAGGCTCGTCCGGCGTCACCGCAGGCTCGTCCGGCGCCGCGATGGGCTCGTCCGCTGACGCTACGGGTTCGTCCGCCGGAGCAGCGACAGGCGACGCAGGCGTCTCGGCGGAAGGTTCCGGGTCCGCGGCGTCTGCGGGCGCTGGCGAAGAAGGAGCGGAAGTCCCCGGCGCAGCAGCTGACGGCTCGGGAGTAGAGGACACGGGAGCCGGCGGCGTGGAAGAAGAGGGCGTGGGAAGCGGCGACGCGGAAGAAGAGGGCGCGGGAGCCGGCGACGGTGACGAAGGCACGGATGACGAAGGCGCGGAAACCACCGGCGCGGGCGGCGCGGAAACCGCAGGCGCGGAGACCGCAGGCGCGGAGACCGCAGGCGCGGAAACCGCGGGCGAAGGCGCGGCAGCCGCAGCCGCCGGCGCGGACGTCTCCCCGGCGCCCCAGTCCAGATACGCCCCGCACACGCCGCAGAAGGCATCGCCCGGCGTCACCGGCGAGCCGCAGTTGTCGCACAAGGTCATGAGCCGGTCACCTCGACGGTGCAGGGCACGTGCGCCGGCCGGTTCGCCTCGACGAACTCGCGGACCCGGTCGGCGAAGGCGGGCGTCGCGCCGGGCGCCTGCACGCGTACCAGCAAATGGGCCTCCTCCCGGCCGGGCAGGGCGCTGCCCGGCGTGGCCGACCACGACGTGCCCCCGCTCTCGATGATCTCGGCGTCGACGCCGAAGGTGTCGTGCAGCGCCGACCGCAGGCCCGGCACCGTGCCCCGGATCCGGTGGCCCGCGACGGCGTTGACGACGGCGTGGCGGCGCTGGGCGGCCGGCCAGTCGCGGCCCGCGGCGGCGCCGACCCACTCGCCCAGCCAGTCGACGAAGTCGTCCGGGGCGACCGACGGCGTGAAGTAGGCCCACAAGTTGTCGAGCGTGGCGTGCACCGGCGCCAGCACGGTGTCGAAGCCCTCGGTGAGGCGTTGCGCCAGGTCGTCGCCGGCGTAGACGGCGGGCAGGCGGCGGCCGAGGGGGTCGGGGGTGCGCAGGCCGGGGACGGCGGCGCGGCGGCCGGCGACGTCGGCGACGGGGCCGGGCAGCGGTGCGGTCATCGTTCCTCCACGCGGACCTGGTGCTGGTGGGAGAAGACCAGCGCGTGCCGGTCGAGCTCCAGGCGGCTGACCTCGTCGCCGCGGCGGCCGGTGATCGGGTCGGCGGGGAACATGCGGACCTGCTCGACGACCTCGACGCCGGGCAGGCGCTGCAGGACGCCGAAGACCTCGCCGGAGTGCACGGGCCGGCCGAAGGGCCAGCCCCGGCCGTCGGGGCCGCCGCGCAGCGGGTCGAGGTAGGCGTAGAGGGCGGCCTCCGCCTGGGCGCGCAGCCGCACGGCCGAGGTGTCCGGGCGCGGCTGCAGCCGGGCGACCACCGTGACGCCCTGGTAGAACGGCGGCTCGACGACCAGGCGCGCGCCGATCGGGCGGCGTTCCTCGAGGTGGTCGGCGATGGTGGCGAGCATGGTGTCGCTCGGGACCAGGTCCTCGAAGGGGATGCGGCCGGTGTCGTCCGGCGCCACGGCGGGGACGACCAGCAGCCGTACGCCTCCCGCCTCGCTGCCGTCCCCCGCGGGCAGCGCGCGGACCCGGGCGGCGCCGGGGGCGGCCTGCCGGGCGAGCAGCTCGTAGTCGGCGGCGGTCACGGCCCGGTCCTGCGCGCGCAGCTGCACCGGCCCGCGCAGGCGCGCCTCGGCGACGGTCTCGCCGTCGACACCGCCGGCTGCGGGTCCGCGGTTCTCGACCACGCTCACGTACGGGATGGAGCTGCGTAGCACCGACAAAGCCCGCCGGGCCACGTTGCCGCCACGCCCGCCCCCGCTGCGGTATTGGCGCACGCGCACCCGCGAGCCGGCGGCGGGCACCGCCCCGTACTGGTGCAGTGTGCCGTCGGCCTGCCGCACCGCCGGGCCGAGCGTGATCTCGCCGCTGGTGCGCTCCACCATGAAGTGCCGGTCGGTGGGCTCGGAGCGCCCGAAGCCGTCGACCTCCGACCACGGCACCCAGCCGTCGCCGCTCGACACCTCGACCTGCAGGGGTACGGTGTCGGCCACGATCGGCGGCCGGGCGACGGTGAACCGCTGCCCCGGTACGCCCTCGGCCTCCCCGAGCAGCTCACCCGTGATCGTCTCGGCGTGCACGGCGGTGACCGTGCCCCCGATGGTCGAGACGATCAGGGACCGCACCGTCGGCGACTGCGAGTAGAACGGCTGACCGGGCTGGGCCGCCACGAGCCGCAGCCGCAGCCACGCGGCCTGCTGACCCCCCTGTACGGAACTCGCATGCCCCCCGGGCACGTGCAGCACCACGTCCCCGGGCCGGTTGAGCCCGCCCGTCTCGTCGCGGTCGACCTCGCACGCGGTCCAGCCGTCGCCCGTCCACGCCTCCCACACGATCGGCGGCTGCCGCGGGTCCACGCCGACGCCCTCGACCCGGCTGTCCAGCTCGAGGAGCACCGCGCAGTGCGGGACGGGCGCGGACAGCCCGACGAGCATGCTGTCGCCCACGGCCGGCGTCTCCTGGAACACCGCGGTGTCCCGGCCCTCGGCCACCCCGTCGAGCAGGTCCGCCGGCGCGCCCGCGTTCGGGTGGCGGCGCAGCCGGGTCAGCTCGCTCGGCACGATCGCCAGGTCGGTGACGGTGGTGAAGACCACTCCCTCGTCGGTGACCGTACGCTCGGTGGACACCTCGGTGCCGGCCGGCACGACGACCGGGTTCTCCTGCGCGCCCGACAGCCAGAACGTGACGTCGCCGCGGGCCGGCGCGGGCGGGAACAGCTTGACGCCGATCAGGTCCAGGAACGCCAGGTAGTTCTTGTCGGGCACCCTGTTCAGCCGGTAGAGCAGCTGGTCGGTCATGTGCGCGAACGCCTCGATCAGCGTGACGCCGGGGTCGGAGACGTTGTGGTCGCTCCACTCCGGCGCGCGCTGCTGGATGAATCTCTTGGCCTCGTCGACCAGCTGCTGGAAGCGCCGGTCGTCGAGGTGGGGTGCGGGCAGCGGCATCAGGCGGCGCTTTCCTGGGCGGCGTCGTCGTGCGACGGGATGACGTAGAACGGGAAGACGAGGTTGCGCGGGTCGTTGGTGCCGCGGATGGCGTAGCGCACGTCGATGTAGAGCACCCCGGTGTCCTCGTCGTCGAAGCCGACGACGACGTCGGTGACGTCGATGCGCGGCTCCCAGCGGTCCAGGGCGCGGCGCACCTCGAAGGCGATGCGCCCGGCCGTGTTCTCGTCGGCCGGCGCGAACACGTAGTCGTGCACCCCGCAGCCGAACTCGGGGCGCATCGGGCGCTCGCCCGGCGCGGTGGCCAGGATCAGCCGGATCGCCTCGGCGATCTCCTTCTCCCGGCTGACCAGGGCAATGCCGCCGGTCGCGTCGACCCGCAGCGGGAAGGCCCAGCCGTTGCCGATGAACTGTTCCGCCATCTCAGCCCCCGATCAGCACTTTGCGGGGGAGGGCGGCGTCGGCCGGGGACGGCACGATGACGGCCAGGCAGGTCGCCTTGTCGCCCATCCGCGCGGCGGGGAAGCCCCCGATCAGCACCTGACCGCCGATGCGTGGCGGGATCGGCGGCAGCAGCGGGTTGGGCTGGATCGCCGCGCCGTCGATCGCGCAGGTGACGAGCGTGCCGACCACGGCGGCGGGCCGGCCGTTGATGCGGACGTTGCTGATGCCCAGCGTCGGGTTGCGCGTCGGCACGGGCGGCGCGGCGATCATGGCCAGCGCCGGCGGCGTGCCGACCGTGCCGGTGGGCATGAGCGGGTTGGCGGTCTGGCTGATCGGGTCGCCGATCTTCGCGGCGGGCAGGTGCGGCACGGTCGGCGTCTCCTCAGTTCAGCTTCACGATCGGCGCGTGGATGTCCACATCGATCCGGCCGTCGATCTCCACCTGGGGCGCGCTGAGCGTCAGCTTGCGCCCGGCCGTCAGGTTGATGTCGCGGCCACGGATCTCGACGTCGGCCATCGCATCGATCTCGATGTTGCCCTTGCTGTCCACGACGATCTTCTCGCGGAACCGGTCGAGGAAGATGAACAGCCGGTCCTTCTCGGTCGCCAGCCGGATGCCCTGCGGCTTGAGCCGGAAGTCGAGCAGCTCGATGCGGTCGTTGCTGCGCGAGGCGATCGACCGGCGGTTCACCTTGCCGGTGGTCCGGTCGATCAGGTCGCCCTCGTGGTCCCGCGACGGGTTGTCCTTGCCGTTGTAGAGGCCCCCGATGACGTACGGCCGGTCGAGCAGCCCCTGCTCGAAGCCGACCAGCACCTCGTCGTTGAGCTCGGGCACGAAGACGCCGCCCCCGCCGACGCCGCCGAGCTGCACCGTGCGTACCCAATCGGTCTGGTACTCGCTGTCGTCGGTCAGCCAGGGGAACCGCAGCCGGACCCAGCCCTGGTTCTTGCGGTTGCCCGACCGGCCGCGCGAGCGCGGATCGGCGTCGACCTTGGTGTCGGTGACGATGCCGATCGCCATCCCCGGCACGCGCACCGGCCGCACCGGCGCCGAGCTGCCCCCGGCCAGCCCGTAGACCGTGCGGTCCTGCCGGCCGCTCACGGTCACCCACGTCTCGTACGACTCGGCCTGCTGGAAGACGTGCCGGCTCGACGTGATCGTGTACTTGCCGTCGAAGTCGGGCCCGAGCTTCTGCAGCGACATCGCCACCCCGGCCCGCAGCTCCGGCCGTCCGCGCACGCCGACCTCCAGCTCCGCCAGCGCCGCGGTCACGTCGGCGGCGACGGCGTTCGCCACGGTCCGCGTCTCGGCGTCGGTCTCGTAGGGCACGTCGGTGATGTTCAGCCCGGCGGTGCTGCGGAACTGCTTGATGGCGTCCGCGGGCTTCATCTTGATGTCGAGCTCGGTGCTGGGTGCGGTCTTGACCTCGGTCTTGACTGCCTTTTTGCGTACGGGATCCCAGCCGCGCACGGTCACGTTCGGCACCTGCCCCACCGACGTCACGGTCGACCGGACGGCGAGCACGTTCTTCTGCACGTCGACGACCTTGGGGCTCTGCTCGGGCGTCAGCCCCGCACCCGGTCCCGTGGACGCGCGCTCGCTCTTGCGGAAGTAGAACTTCCCGTCGACCATCACCGCCTCGGCCTCGTTGTCGACGGCAAGCATCTTGAGGAACTCCCAGTCGCTGACGTTCGGCTGGGTGATCATGTCGTACGAGCGGGGGAACGAGTCGATCCGGCCGACCGGCACCCCCGCGGACGTCGCCAGGGTCCGGGCGATCACCGACGCCGTCTGCTTGACGAAGCTGCGCACCCGCTGGCCCCGCATCAGGCGGTGCGACAGGTCCAGCGCCCGCACCACCGCGAACGAGCCGTGCCCGTCGAACTGGCTCTCCACCGTGACGACCTCGCCGACGAACAGGTCGACGGCGGCGAGCTGCGCGGGCTTGACCTGCAGCTTCAGGTCGGTGCCGATCGTCACCCCGGTCTTGGTGAAGAACACGTGGTCCGGGTCACGGAACCGCAGCTCCGCGACCGCCGCGAGGTTGCTGCTGTCCTCCACGACCGTCTCGACCATGGTGGCGTTCCACTGCGGCGTCAGACCGGGCAGGGTGATGACCAGGTTGTAGACGTGCTCGGTGCTCACGGTCAGCCCTCCCCGCCCAGGCCGGCGACGCCGTCCACCGCCGGGATCAGCAGCTGCCGGCCGGGGCGCAGCCGCACAGGGTCGTCGATGTCGTTGGCCTCGGCGATGACCCGCCACTCCGTCGGGCTGCCGTACTCCCGGTACGCCAGCATCTCCAGCGTGTCGCCCGCCACGAGCCGGTGCACCCGCTGCGCGCTCAGCGAGCCGGACGTCGGGTTCTGCCCCGGCGTCGACCCGCTGATCTCGGTCAGCGTCATCGCGCAGGTCGCCCGCAGGGGCGTACCGTCCGGGTCGAACAGCTTGTAGGTGGCGTCGACCGAGCTCACGTACGAGTAGAAGCTCACGGTCTGGAACTGGCCCCACACGAACTTGACCCACGGCGGTGACGGTGCCTTCGCCGCGATGCTCGCCTTCGTGGGCACGCAGGTCGTCAGCAGCTTCTCGACCCGCTCCTGCACCGACCGGTCGTGCGTGTCGGTCGCGTCGAGGAAGACGGTGAGCGACAGCTCCCGCGGGCCCGACCCGCTGAACTCCGCCACGCCCACGTCCTGGGCCGACCGCGCCACGTGCGGGATCCAGTTGGCCGACTTGCGCAGCGACAGCTCGTTCGGGTTGAACGTGAACGACACCGGCCCGCCGAGCGGCCCGCCCGGCTGGTTCCCGCCCGCGGGCGGCGGATTGAACAGCTGCAGCCCCGCGGGCACCTTCCCGGTCTGCGCCATCAGTCGTCCACTTCCGAGAAGCCGTGGTACGCCAGCTCGATGCTCTCCGAGGCGACCTCGGAGCGGCTCGGATCGAACGTCGGCCCGGACCAGCGCACGAGCACGACGTCGGCCAGCCCCCACTGCACCAGCAGCTCCCGGTTCGGCTTGAGCGCGGCGATCTGCGCGGTGCCGCGGCGCACCATGCGCGGCAGCTTGGACAGATACTTGAAGACCTTCTCGGTGTCGTCGGTCAGCGGCCGGGTGAGGGTGACGTTGGAGTAGACGAGCCGCGACGGCAGCTGCCAGACGAAGTCGTTGTTGCCGCCCTCCTGGTGCTCCTCCAGCTCCACCTGGATCCCGAGCCCGTCGCAGCTGTTCCACTCGCCGAGGTCGATCCCGTCGATCTGCAGCCGGAAGTGGACGCTGGTCCCCGGATCGTCACTCATCTCGTCCCCCGCCGCATCGTCGTCGTGCTCGTCCTGGTCCTCGTGCCGGTCGTCGTCCCGGCTCTGCCGGCTGGCGCGGTCATCGCCAGCCGTCCCGGAGCCGCGCCGAGCGTTCCCGGCTGGCGCGCATGTCGGCCCGCAGCATCCGCTGCAGCGGATCGTTGAGCCGATGGGCGAGCGCGTCGATGTGCTCCCGCTTGAACTTCCCCAGCAACGCCATCAGCGTCGAGTCGTCCAACTGATCGACCAGCGAGCCGATCGTCACCGGCGGCTGCTGCGCCGCCCGCTGCCCGCCGGAGGTCGCCGCGGCCTGCCCGCCGGAGGCCGCCGCGGCGCCGTTCGAGGGGGTTCGCCGGGCGATGACCCCGGACCGCGGCACGGGCGCTTTCGCGGGTGCCGCCTGCTGCTGAACCTGGGCCTGCGGCGCGGCAGCCCGCTGCACGACCGGCGCAGGCTGTGCGGCCGCAGGCGTCGGGGCCGCCCGCGTAACTTGTACGACCGGCCGCGCCCCGGTGCTGTCCACCGGCCCGGCGTCGCCTGCCCGCCGGCTCGTGTCCGCCTGGTACGCAAGTGGACGCCACGTCACCGCCGGACGCCCTGCGGTATCCGCCGGGCGGTCCCGAAGAGCCGCCGGCGCCGCCGTGGCCCGCTGCACGGCCGCCGCCTGCCGCTGAACCAGAACAGTCCGAGGCTCGACAGCCGCCGGCCTCACCTCACGCAATACCGGCCTGCCGTCCGATCTGGATGTTCCGTCGGCCGCTTCCGCCCGACGCGGCGCTTCGGCCGGAGCGGTCGTGGATCGCGGCGTGACCGTTGGCGAGGTAGCGCTGCGCTGAACGACCGGCGCAGTCGCTGCCCTGGCCGGGCGAGCGGTGTCGGAAGGCCCCGCCGGCGAAGGCGCATCGCTACGCCGCGGAGTCACCGGGGCCGGCGCGATGGGCGGCCCGGTCAGCGGAGCCGGGGCGCTGGGCGGCGCGGTCAACGGGGTAGGCGTGACAGGAGGCGCCGTGACCGGCTCGGGTCCCGGCCGAGCCGGCAAGGGCTCCGGCTCCGGGCGGCGGCGGAGGGGGACAACGGGACGCGCACTGGTCTGCGCCCGCTGCACGGTCCGGGCGTCCTGCGCGGTCGGAGCGGGCTGCGTGCTCTGCGTGCGCTGGGCGGGCTCACCCTGGACCGCCCGAGGAACAACCGGCGCCGGGGCCGCGGCCGGCTCGTGCTGCCCAGCCTGCGACTGCACCACCGGGGCAGGCACACCAGTCTGCGCCGGCCGTGGCTGCCGCGTCGGCTGCGCAGGCTGCGTGCGCTGCGCAGATTGCGTGCGCTGTGCGGGCTGCGTGTGCTGGGCGGGTTCCGACTGCGCGCGTTGCACGAGCGAGGGGGAGTTGCTGCCTTGCGCTTGCCCACCCGAGGGTGGCGCCGGCTGCACGACCCGAGATCGGGAGCCGGTGTCCGTGCGCAACACAGTGTCGGGTGCCGGAGGGCTGGGATTCGCGCGCAGCACGGTCTCCGGAGCCGGGGAGGTGGCTGAGACCGCCGTGTCCGCGGCAGGGGAGGTCACCGCTCGCTGCACCGGTCCGGCCGCCGCCGAGGGCTGTGCCGGACCGACGGAAGGCCCCGCCGGGCGACCAGCGCCGGCCGTCGCATCCGGCACCGCCCGTGGGGTCACGACGGGCGGCCTGGCAGACGGTTCCGAGGCCGCGGACGGCCTGATGGACGAATCAGCTCCCGCCGGTGGCGTCGCGGACACCGAGGGAGGAGTCGCCGGCAGAGGCGCGCCCAGGCCCGCCCGGCGCGGTGTCTGCGCGCGCTGCACGGTCGACTGCTCGCTCGCACCAGTCCCAGCCGATCGATCGGTCCCGCGTGCCGCCGGCTGGCCGGTCACGGACGGCGCCAACGGTTGGCCGGTCCCGAACGGTGCCATCGGTTGGCCGGTCGCAGACGGTGCCACCGGTTGGCCGGCCATGGGCGGCCCTGCCGGTCGGCCGGTCGTGCGCGGCGGAGGAGTCTGCTGCGGATCGGCGGCTTGGCGCTGCACCAAGGGCTCGGCGGAACGAGGCGAAGCGCCCCCGCCCTGGGCCGACCGCGCCGAAGCAGCGCGTGGCTCCACCGGGCGCGGCGCGGTGCGTGGCTCCACGGGACGCGGCGCAGTGCGTGGCTCCACGGGCTGCGGAGAGCTGGCACGGCGAGGTGCACGGCCGGCGTCCTGATGGCTGAACCGGGCCGACGGCGGCGGCCCCTCCATGGGCTCACCGAGGCCAAGCGCCCGGCTCCGAACCACCGGCGTAGGAAGCGCTGGCGTAGCAACCGCCGGCGCAGGAATTGCTGCCGGAGGAACCGTCGGCTTGGCACCAGCAGGCGACGACGTGTCCCCGCGCCGCCGATCGTCGCGCGGTGACTCCGGCGCACGTGGCGAAACGGCGCGCTGGACCGCTGCAGCTGCCTGCGCGGCAACTCCCGAAGCCGCGAGCGGTTGCGCAGGAGAACCCGCAACCTTCGCCGCCCCCGCAGACGTTACCGGCGCAACCTGCGCAGGCGCTGCGTCGCCCGGTGCGGATGCTCGCGCGGATGCGGGCTCACCTGACGACTCGACCGCGGCACGCTGCGCCAGCACGGGAGCCTCCTGCGGCGCGCCCGTAGCAGGCGAGGCCGGAGAGACCGCCGCACGCTGGACAGTCGCCGGCGGCGCCGCCTGAGCACCCGAGTCGCCGGCAACGACGGGAACGGCGGGCGCCGGTCGGCCGGCCGGCTCACTCACCTGCCGCTGCACGGCTCCCGAAGCCGACGCACCGGAAGGCGCACTGCCTGAGGCCGACGCACCGGAAGGCGCACTGCCCGACGACGCGCCGCCGGAAGAACGGGAAGGGCCGGAAGAGCTCGAAGAAGGGGCGTCCCTGGCAGCCGAGGGAAGGGCAGGGGCACTGCGGGGAGCCGGCGGGCGCGGGCGCACCGGGAGACGGCGAGCCGGCTCGGCGGGCCGGGAGGTGACCAGTGACCTGCCGCGCGTCACCGCTCGCGGCGCCACCACCGCACGCGGGGCAGCCGGGGCCGGATCGGCCGCGGGCGCCGCGTCGGAAGCGTCGGGCGAGCCGGTGAGGTCCGGGGGCGGCGTGCGCACCGGCAGGGGGGAGTCGGCGGGGGAGCGCTGAGCGGAACCCCGTGCGGAACCCCGTGCCGGGCCCGCCGGCTGCAGGAAGTCGCGCACCACGCCGACCGGCCCGTCGTGCCGGGTCTCGACGCCGGTGTGGAACGACGGGTTGCGCTGGGTGCTCAGCTGCGCCGTGAACCGGTTGCCGTCGCTGAGCAGCCGGGGGCTGTCGGCCAGAGCCGGCCGCAGCGGCGGCAGCGAGGCCCAGCCGGGATCCCGCGGCGCCGGGGGCGGTGCCGGCTCGGACGAGGCCGGAGCGGAAGGCAGCGCCGACGCGTCCGACGCGTCCGACGCGGGCGCGGCGGGTGAGGCGGGCACGGAGGAGAGCGCGGCGGGGCGACGCCGCCGCAGCCTGTCCCATACCGCCATGGTGTTACCGACCCTCGTTCATCCTTGTGTTGATCCGCGCGATCTCCTCGACGTGGCGGACGCGGTCCGCGTGGGTGAGGCTCATGATCTCCGCGCGCGGCCAGTGGAAGTGATAGGCGACGTACGCGACCTCCTCGTGGAGCCGGTCGGCCCCGTACGTCACGATTCCCCCGGGCGACCACCTGCCAGGTCGACGTCGAAGGCGGTGTCGCAGTGCGGGCAGGTCACCTCGGCGAGCGTGTGGCCCTCCGCGTTGATCCGCCTGTACATGTCCTGCAGGAAGGCCAGGTCGGAGGCGAAGAGCCGCTCGATCGTCTCGGTGCGGATCGTGGTCACGGTGCCGATCCGGGTGACGACGAGGCTGAGCAGCACCACCGACAGGTAGGCCGGGTTCTGCTTGACCCGCACGTCGATGAGCGGCGCCAGCTCGTCGCGGGCCGTGGCGAGACGCATGCTGCCCTCGCGGTGGACGGTGCCGTCCTCGTCGACATAGCCCCGGGGGAGCCGGAAGGTGAACTCGGTCTGCAGCCGCGGGGGCGGCGCCGGGGTGACCGGCGCCGCTTCCTCGTCCTGCCCGCTTTCCCGGGACTCAGCCGCCAGGAGGGTGTCGAGATCTCCGGCGGAGACACTGCGGCGCCTCATGACGTGGTGATGTCCTCGTAGACCACGGTGACCTTCTCGGTGGCGGGCGTGGAGTCGCCGGCCTTGAGGCTCGGGCCCTCCCACTTGTTGACCCACGCGTTGGTCAGGTCGAACCGGCGGCCCTCGTTGCGCTCCGAGTCGTTGATGATGATGCTGATGTTCTGCCGGGCTTCCTCGACCGCGCCGCCGACGAACGTCTTCTTGATCCACTCGGTGAACGCGCTGCTCTTGTCGAGGCCGCGGGTGATCGTGCACTCGCCGCCCTTGCGCGAGCCGGGGATCTTGCGGATGACCAGCTCGCCGGTCGGGGTGACCTGCTGGACCTCGATCGCGTCCAGCTCGAAGGTCAGCCCGCTGACCTCCTGCACGTATTCCACCTGGATGCCACCGAGCTCCACGGCGAAGCTGTGGACGATAAGGGTGTCGCCACCGGCCATTTTCTATTCCCCTTACTCGTTGACCAGGCTGGTGCTGTCGCTGAACTGCGACAGCCGGAAGACCACGAACTCGGCCGGCTTGACCGGGCACAGGCCGATCTCGGTGATGACCTGACCGCGGTCGATGACCTCGGGCGGGTTGGTCTCGGCGTCGCACTTCACGTAGAAGGACTCCGCGGCGGTGGCGCCGAAGAGCGCGCCGTTGCGCCACTCCTCGGTCAGGAACGCCGTGATGTTGCGCCGGATGGTGCCCCAGAGCCGCTGGTCGTTCGGCTCGAAGACGATCCACTGGGTGCCGAGGAGGATCGACTCCTCGATGTAGTTGAACAGCCGGCGCACGTTGATGTAGCGCCACGCCGGGTCGGAGGAGAGCGTGCGGGCGCCCCACACGCGCACGCCGCGGCCGGGGAAGGCGCGGATGCAGTTGACCCCGATCGGGTTGAGCAGGTCCTGCTCGCCCTTGGTGACGTTGTTCTGCAGGTCGACGACGCCGCGCAGCACCTCGTTGGCCGGGGCCTTGTGCACGCCGCGCTCGGTGTCGGTGCGCGACCACAGGCCGGCGACGTGACCGCTCGGCGGCATCATGATCGTGCGGCCGCCCGCCGGGTCGAAGACCTTGACCCAGGGGTAGTAGAGCGTGGCGAACTTCGAGTCGTAGCCCGCGGTCTCCTGCCGCCAGACGCGCACCTGCTGGGCGGTGAGGTCCGGCGGCGGGTCGAGGATCGCCATCCGGTCGCCCATGTTCTCGCAGTGGGCGATGAGCGCGAGCTGGGCGGCCTTGACGTCGTCCATGCCCAGGGCGCCCTGCTGGTAGGCGCCCATCAGGTCGGGAGCGACCACCATGGTGATCTCGTCGATCGCCTCGAGGCCGCCGAGGCCCGAGCGGGCGTCGACGTCGCCGGCGAACTCGTCGACCGACAGGCCGGCCGGGACGATGTCGGCGGACGGCGCGGGGGCGGGCAGCGTGACGGACTGGTTGGCGGGCCGGGCCAGCGCGTTGGCCGGGGCGGCCTCCTCGAGGGTGATGACCTTCGAGTGCTCGCGGACCTGGGCGACCACGTTGCGGTCGGCACGGCGGCGGAACGAGCCCTCGAAGGCCTCCACCTCGTTGCCGTTCTGCCGGACGATCAGCTTGAACCGGTCGTCCCCGGCGCCCTCGGCGTCGGAGTCGACGACCTCGACGGTGACCTCGCCGTTGCCGGCCGCGCTGCCGAGCGCGGCGGCCCGGAAGGTGCCGAGCTGCGCGGCCTCACCGTTGGCGATCGCCTTCTGGGCGTTGCCGCCCGACGAGCGGCCGGTGCCCGAGGCGCCGACGCGCACCACATAGGCGATGCCGCCGCCGTTGTTGAAATAGCCGTAGACGGCGTTGGCGAGATAGGTGCCCTCGACCATGCCACCGAACAGCTGAACGTACTGGCTCCAGTTGGTCACCAGCGTGGGCGTGTGGAAGGGCCCCTTCTCGGCGAACCCCACGAACGCGGTCACGGCGGTGCCGACACCTTCGATCGGGCGCGATCCGCTCGGCGCCTCCTCCACATACACGCCCGGGGAAAGGTACGTCGGCATGCAGCACTCCTTCAGACCCAGTTCGACGGACCTTTGCAGCCTGTCTCGCGTGCGAGGGGACGCCAAGGTCCGCACGGGCGGCCGGGCGGGCACACTCCTTGCCCCTGCGGTCTGCCGGGCCACGGGGGCCCCGCGAGGCGGTAGGGTCGGGTGCAGCCGATCGATCATCGGAGTGTGAGATGCGTACCCATGTCGGGCCGAGCTCAACCACCGGCGAGCGTCCGATGCGGACGGCCCCGGTGGCCCGCCCGGCGTCGCCCCTGGTGGGCCTGCAGCGCGCCGTGGGCAACCAGGCGGTCGAGGCGATGCTGACCGCGCAGCGCACCGGGCACGAGCACGGCGCGGGCTGCGGGCACGGCGAGGAGTTCGCCGACCCGGCCGCCGCCCGCCAGGCCGTCAGTGACGTGCTCGGCTCCGGTGGCCAGTCCCTCTCCGGCTCCCGGCTCGACACGATGCAGGACGCCTTCAAGACCGACATGACCGGCGTGCGCGAGTTCACCGGCCCGCTGGCCCAGCGCGCCACGTCGCTGCTCAACGCCGACGCGTTCACCGTGGGGCAGAACATCGTCTACGGGCGCCGCACGCGCGAGATCGAGTTCCACGAGATGACCCACGCGGCGAGTCCCACCACGGAGTCCGCCACGGACCTCGGCGGCGGCCTGGGCGTGACCAGCCCGGCTCAGTCCGGCGAGCGGCTGGCCGCGGAGAACGGGCGCCGCCTCGCCGCCGGCGGGCCGAGCCTGGTGACCGGCGACCTCGTCCAACGGGGAGTGGACGAGACGGCGTAGCGTGCGCCGAGCGGCACGGCTTCCGGGGGCGTGACCGCCGTCCGGGATGGCCGCAGCCCGGTGGACGAGACGGTGCAGCGTGCGCCGGCCGGCAGGGCCTCCGGGGGCGGGACCGCCGTCCGGGCGGGCCGGGGTTCGGTGGACGAGACGGTGCAGCGGGCGCCGTCGGCCGGGGGCAGCACCTCGCAGGGCGTGGCGACCGGCCAGGAGGCCTGGCAGCATCCGGAGTCCGAGTTCCGGCTCGGCACGGCGGCCAATCTGCAGCAGATCATCGCCGACCAGCTCGCGGGCCTGGGGCTGCGGGCCGAGGTGAGCCTGGGCGGCGGTGGCGGCGTCGCCGCGCACAACATGCAGCGCGGCGTGCACGACCTCGACCTGAGCACGGCGGAGGGCGGGACGCCGGACGCCGCCCAGCGCGGTCAGGCGCTCGAGGCGGCGGCGAACCTGTTCGAGCAGCGCACGAGCACCACCCCCACGACCGCGCGCGGCGTCTACGGCGGTGTCGAGGTGAGCGTGACCCTGGCCCCGGTGGAGTCCGAGGTCAAGGCGATGTCCATCGTGCAGGACGGCTGGGCCGCCGACCCGGCGACGGTCGACCTGCGGCTCGTGCCGGGCGGCCGGCTGATCTTCGACAAGGTCATGGCGTTCGCGGCGCGCAAGGACGACGACGGGACCCAGGTGGAGAAGCGCTCCCGGGACGCGAGCGACATCGCGAGCCTGCTAGTGGCCGACCGGATCGAGGAGCAGGCGGGCGCGGTCAGGGCGGCGCTGGCGCAGGACACGAAGGGCAAGAACAGCCTCAACCGGGTCAAGCCCGACTGGGACAGGCTCAAGAAGGTGCCGGTCACGGAGGCCGCCGACGACAACCGCATGTCCGGCCATCCGCTGCTGACCGGCGACGTCCGCAGCCGGCTCGACACCTTCTTCGGCCTCATCGACCGGCTCAACAAGGAGGCGAAGCCCAAGAAGGAGGGCGGCCCGAAGCCTCCGTCGGCCAAGCAGCAGCGGCGCCAGGCCCGGCTGCAGAACCCGGGCGAGAGCTCGACCGCGCCGACCGAGTGACACCCCACCCCCGACGCGACACCCCGGCGGTGCGACACCCCGTCCGGCCGCGCGATTCTCCGCCAGCCGCGGGATACCCGCGTCGGCCGAGTGATACCCCGCCGGCCGCGCGGGCCAAGGGACACCGCGCCGAGCGCGTGATCAGGCGGCCGGCAACAGGCGGCCCAGCTTGCGATATTCGCGCTGGGCCGCGGCGATGAGGTGGGCCATGGTGACCGGGCTGTCATCCGCCGCCGCGAGGTAGCCCGCCGTCACCGCGCAGGCCCGGATCGCGCCGCCGGAGAGTTCGTACACCCGGGCGCAGCGGTCGAGGTCCAGGTCGTCCGCGCGGGGCAGGTCGCGGCCGAGGCAGTGGTCCCACAGGGCACGGCGCTGGGCCTGGTCGGGCACCGGGAAATCGACGATGACGTCGAGGCGGCGGATGAAGGCCTCGTCCAGATTGGCGCGCAGGTTGGTGGTGAGGATCGCCACGCCGTCGAAGGACTCCATGCGCTGCAGCAGGTACGCGCTCTCCATGTTGGCGTACCGGTCGTGGGCGTCGGCCACCTCCGAGCGCTTGCCGAAAATGGCGTCGGCCTCGTCGAAGAGCAGGACGCCGTTGACGCCGGCCGCCTCGGTGAAGATGCGCTCGAGGTTCTTCTCGGTCTGGCCGACGTACTTGTCGACGACCGTGGACAGGTCGACGACGTAGAGGTCGAGGCCCAGGTCGGCGGCGACCACCTCGGCCGACATGGTCTTGCCCGTGCCGGAGTCGCCCGCGAAGAGGGCGGTCACCCCGCGCCCGCGGCCGCCGCCGGGGCGCAGCCGCCAGCGGCCCAGCACCTGCTCGCGGTGCCGCACCCGGGCGGCGAGGTCGTGCAGCTGGGTCGCGGCGTCGTCCGGCAGGACCAGGTCGTCCCAGGTGACGGCCGGCTCGACGCGGCGGGCCAGCTGTTCGAGCCCGGCGGCGTTCTGCGTACGCACCCCCGTGCGCAACGCCCCGGCGTCCACGACCGGCGACCCGGCCACCAGCGCCTGCTGGGCGGCGGCGACGGCGGCCCGGCGCAGCTGCGGGGCGGTCAGCGTGTACGGCGCCAGCTCCCGCTCCACATCGAGCGTGGCCTCCGCCCCGGCCCCGTACGACGAGAGCGCCGCCCGCCACGACCGCACCCGCTGCTCCACTCCCATCCGGGGTGCCGTGGCGAGCACGGGCGAGGTCGCCGCCCAGAACGGGTCCCAGCGCGACCGCCCGCTCAGCAGCACCGGCACCGGGGCTTCCAGCAGCGCGCGCAGCGACGGCAGGTGAGCCGGGTCGAGGGGACCGGCGATCAGCCCCGCCCCGGTCAGCCGGGCCTCGCGGACGGCGGCCGTGACGGCCTCGGCCGGGGCCGGATCGGCGGCGAGCAGGTCGAGGTCGAGCCGCAGCGCCGGGCGCCCCGAGGCGAGCAGGGCGGCCGCGGCGAGCTCGTCGGGCGACCCCGCACCCGGATCGTGCAGATAGAACAGCCGGTGGCCGGCGTCCAGGGCGGCCGCGAGCCCGGCGCTGCCCTCCGGCTGCCAGCCGGGGTCGGGCACCGCACCGACCAGGCCGGTCAGCCGGGGGTCGGGGCGGGGGTCGCCGAGCAGGTGCCCGATCAGCCGGTCCGGCACTCGCAGCGTCCGGGTCAGGAACGGGCGGTCGGTGTCCTCGGGCAGCAGCAGGCCGCCGTCGACCAGCGGGCCGCCGGCGGTCAGGCGGGCGCGCGCGGCACCGAGCACCGGCGGCAGCCCGCACAGCTCGAGGGCGAGGCTGACGGTCGCCCGCGGCCGGGTCACGTCGTCGTTGAGATAGCCGTAGAGCTTCTCGTAGCGCCGGTCCAGGTCCGGCAGCAACGCCACCAGCAGCAGGTCGACGTCGAGGGGCGTCAGGTCGAAGGCCCGTTCCAGCAGGCGCAGCGGCAGCGGCCCGGGGGCCCGGTCGGCGGCCTCCTCGACGGCGGTGAAGGCCGCCGGGTCCATCAGGTCGGGCAGCGCGCCCGCGGCGGGGTCGTCGAGCAGGCGCTGCACGTGCTCCGCGGACAGGTGCAGCCCGCGCAGCGGGTCGTCGGGCTCGGGGTCACTGGCCTGCCGGACGGCCACCGCCTGCCGGACCCGCAGCTCCACCAGGGACAGCCGCAGCCGGAAGTGCTCGGGGCCGTCCACGCGCAGGTCGTCGGTGGCCGGGGCGCTCATCGGAGCGGCCCGCCCCGGCGCCGGCGGGCCGAGGGCAGGTCGCGCTCGCGCTCGGCGCCCAGCGGCGCCGCCGGGTCGGCAGCCGCGCCGGCGACCCGCAGCCGGCGCGTCTCCTCGGCGGCACTGTCCTGGTCGCGCACCCGCAGCCGCATGCCGTCGGTGACCACGGCGCCGATCCGGACGACGGACGCCGCGAGCGGGGCGAGCACGACCAGGTCGAGGGAGGGCTTGAGGTTGCCGCCGACCGCGGTCCAGATGTCGGCGAGGCCACGGTCGCGGGCGGGCGGCACCGCCACGGACAGGCGTACCGGAATCTCCATCGTGGCCAGCGTGCCGCCCAGCCGGTCGGGCGGCACCGCGTCGTGCTGCACCAGCCCGGCCAGGAGGATGGACAGGATGCGGTGCTCGTCCTGCGCGCGGTTGGTCCAGGCTGTCACCAGGTACGACAACGCGAAGTACCGTGGCGGCTCGTGCTCGGCCACCAGCACGCCCTCGTCGTCGTACTCCGCCATCGTGCCGTGCTGCCGCAGCTCGGTGTCCTCCTGGATGTCGTAGAGGAACAGGTTGACGGTCGGGGCGGTGCGGCGGGCGGCCCAGTCCTTGGTCGGCGCGTCGAAGGCCACCTGGATGTCCGTGCCGGCCAGCGTCTCCTCGGTCAGCAGCCCCTGCAGGGCGGTGTCCACCTCGTCGATCATTTGCGCAGCACCGATCCGGGCGGCTGCTGGGCCGGGAGGATCACGAGGAAGTCCGTGGTGACCTGGCGGAAGCCGGTGCCCGTGCCGATGACCTTGCGCGGGCCGAGCTCGTCGCGGAAGAGCACCTGCAGCTGCGCGTCGAACCTGCCCCGCGCGTTGGGCACGGCCGGGTTGGCCGCGAGGGTGACGCCCTTGTCCCACTTGAGCCGGACGCGCACGCCGGGCGGGAAGTCGGTGCCCCGGATGATCGTGACGAAGCCGGGCGGCCCCACGGCGGGGACAGCCTCGATCTTCGGCTGCAGCACCCGCAGCGGCGCCTGCACCGTCCGCGGGACCAGGGCGGTCGCGGTGATGGTGCCCCGCACGGTGGTCGTGACCTTCTTGCCGGGCACGAGGACGAAGACCAGCGTACGCACGGTGCCCGGCGCGAACGTGCCGAGCTCGCACGTCGTCGTGGTGCACACCCCCGGCCGGCTCACGACCGGGATGCCGGCCGGCAGTTGCGGCCGGATGCTCACGTTCGTCGCCGTGCCGTCGCCGACGTTGCGGATCGTGTAGGTGACGGTCGTGCGGTGCCCGATCCAGGTGGGCGTCGGGTTGACGACCACGCTGCCCCGGATGTCCGGTGCGGTCGCCGGCGGCGGGACCGGCGGCGTCGTGGCCGGCGGGGCGGTGGTCGGCGGCGCGGTCGTCGGGGGAGCGCTGCTGGGCGGCGCGCTCGACGGCGGCGGGCTGGACGGCGGCGGGCTGGAGGCCGGGGGACTCGACGGCGGCGGGCTGGTCGGCGCGGCCTCGAACACCAGCTGCACCTCGGCGGTGTTGTCGCCCGGCACCGCGTCGGCGAGCCAGCCGGCGGCGGTCCAGCTCAGCGGGGCGGTCACCGGCGTGGACGCGGTCAGCTCGGCGCGGATCACCCGCTGGTTGCCGATGCCGATCGTGCCGAGTTCGCACGACTGCCGCACGACGTCGCACGTGGTGCCCTCGTCGGCGCCGGTCAGGCCGGTCAGCTCCACGCCGTCCGGCACGGTGAGGTCGACATGGATCCCGTACGCGGGCGTGGGCCCCTTGTCCGTCACGGACAGCTCCACCGTGGCGGTCTCGCCGACCTGCACCGGGCCCGGATCGCGCACCACCGCCGTGGCGACGTCGTTCGCCCGCTGCCACGCCGGCCACATGTGCCGCCCGGGAATCTCCCAGGTCAGGCCGTTCGGAAAGTCGGTCTCGAGGTCGTACGTCTTGAGGTACTCCGGCGAGGTGAGGTCACCGAAGCGCCGGGACACGTACGCCAGCTGGCTGCCGTCCGGCGACCAGTCGATCTGCGCGGGCCGGTGCGGCGCGACTGTCGGCGGCGTCGAGAGGTCGTCGCCGCAGGCCCTGTCCTCGGGCTCGAGGACCCGGCAGTTGTCGCCGCGCACGTCGGTGACGACCATGCCGTCCGGCGACCGGCCGAAGGCGAGCTGCTGGCCGTCGGGCGAGAAGGCGGGGCTGTAGTCGCTGCGGCACTGGCAGCCGGACGCCTCGCTGATGTTGCGCGCGTCGCCCGTGCCGTCGGCGGCGATGACCCAGACGTGGCTGCTCGGGGTCTGGGTGTGCGGCTGGCCGCGGGTGAAGGCGATCTCCGTGCTGTCGGGCGACCACGCGGGCTCGGTGTCGCCGTAGCCCTCGGCGACCGCGGGCAGCTCCGCGACCTGGGCGCCCGTCGCGGCCTCGATCACCCGGATCTGGGCGGGCTGCCCGGGCTCACGTCGCGAGTACGCGATCCGCGTCCCGTCCGGCGACCAGACCGCCTCGGTCTCGCTGCTCGTGGCCGTGCGGCCGGCGACGGTCAGCGGCTGCGGGTTCGTGCCGTCGGCGTTGACCACCCACAGCCGCGCGACCCGGGCCGCGCCCACGCCCTCGAAGACGCTCACGAGGATCTGCTGCGCGTCGGGGGAGTAGGACGGGCGCGACCACCACGGGTCGCCGTTGCTCGTGGCCCACAGCAGGTCGGGGTTGGTCTCGGCCGCCGGGTCCTCGCGCCCGAGCGTCACGCCCAGGTCCCGCGGATCGACGGCGCCGGGGCGGATGTCGGAGAGCCGCACGGTGTATTGATCCGGGGCGGTGGTGCGGGTGATCAGCAGCTCCTCGGTGCCGCCGTCGGGCGTGTACCACCCCGGGTTGGAGGGCAGCCGGTCCTCGGCCGAGTGCAGGATCGCGGCGCAGGTGCAGCCGTTGTCGGGCGGCACCGCGGTGTAGACGCGCTCGATGCCGTCGGGGGCGGTCTCGCCCGTGCCGACGCTGCGGCTGAGGAACGCCACGGTCGTGCCGGTGGCGTTCCAGGACGGCTGGCGGCCCTGCCACGGCTCGTTGAGCATCGGCCGGTCGTTCTGGCCGTCCCGGGTGGCGATGTGGATCCGCTGCGCGCCGGCCGTCTGCGGGGCGAGCGTGTAGGCGATGAGGTCGCCCCGGCCCTCGCCGGTGTTCCACGACGGCTCGCCGGCCCCGGCCCCGCCGCCGTCGGTGACGAGCTCCGGCGGGGTGTCGCCACCGACCGTGACGCACCACACCTTGGGCAGGTTGTCCTCGCTGCGGCGGCCCTCGAAGTCGATCTCGGTGCCGTCGGGCGACCAGGTCGGCCAGTAGTTGTCACCGGTGCCGTCGGTCACCCGGGTCGGCGAGCCGCTGCCGTCCACGGCGGCGACCCAGATGTCGCGCTGACTGCCCACGCCCTCGCGGGTCAGGGCGAACGCCACCCGCGACCCGTCGGCCGAGATCGCCGGGTGGCTGGCCACGTCGTCGACGGGCGTGGGGATCCGGCGGATCGGGCCGTCGCCGACCCGCACGAAGACCTGCGCCCGGTACGTCTCGCGGCGGCTCACCCAGGCGACCGTGTCGCCGCGCGCGGACGCCTCGTCGTCGAAGTGTTGTTGGGCGGTGCCGAACAGCGGCCTCGTGACCGTCTCGGCGAGCCCGGCCACCCCGATGGACCGGTGCTGGGTGCCCGCATAGGCCACCCGGAGCTGGTCGGCGGCGGGCGGTGGGTCGCCGGGGGCGGCGTCGGCGTCGCCCGCCACCACCGCCCACGCCGTGAGCGACGCCACGACCACGGCCAGGGGCGCGGCGAGCAACTTCCGCGGAAAACGCACGTGTGCACCTCAGGACAACAGGCGGAAAGGTCCAGCATTTCGCCGCCGGGCGCGGCTGACACCGGCCATCGGGGCAGCATCGGGGGCAGACCGGCTGCCCTCAGATCAGGTCGTGCCGCAGGGCGTAGGCGACCGCGTGCGCACGGTTGCGCAGCTGCAGCCGGGTCGTCAGCTCGTGCAGGACATTCTTGACCGTACGCTCCGAATAGGACAGCTTCGACGCGATGTCCCGGGTCTCCAGCCCATCGGCCACCAGGCGCAGCACGTCGGTCTCCCGCGTGGTCAGCCCGTGCAGCGTGAGCCCGTGGGTGGGCAGGACGTCGCGCTGCAGCCGGCCCATCTGCTCCAGCAGGCGGCCGAGCAGGTCGCCGGGCACGCTGCCCTCGCCCCGCGCCGCGCCCGCCACGACCTGCGCCAGCCGGGCGCTCGTGGCGTCGGCCCGGCGCACCACGCCGACGATGCCGCACTCGACGGCGCGGGTGAGCTGCCCGTCGTCGATCGCCGACGGCACGAGCACCGCGCGGCTGGGCCCCCGGCGCAGCTCGCGCAGCAGCGCGAAGGTCTCCTCCGTCACGCCGTCGGTCACCACCACGGTGACGGACGCCACTGCCCGTTCGTCGTCACCCACCACCCGGATTTCGGGTCGCGAGCCGAGCAGACCCGTCATACCCTGAGCCGTGACCGGGTCCGAGGCCTGAACATGGACCGCTATCCGTTGCATGATTCCGTTCCCCCCTGGGCATAGCTATGGTCCTCAGTGTCCGGACGCGGCTTAGCAACGACTTAACGGGCGGTCGGACGGGCAACAGGTTTGCCCCGGACGCTTCCCCGACGGCTCCTGCCCCGGCGCCGCGATCTCCCTAGGCTCGGCTCCATGCGTGCATCGGCCTCCCTGGGTTCCACCGCCGTCTCCGTGACACCTGGCTCCACGGCCGCCGTGCCCGTGACTGTGCGTAACTCCAGTGACACGGTCGAGGCGTACACCCTCGAAGTCCTCGGCGAGCCCGGGGAGTGGGCGGCCGTCGAGCCGGCGGAGATCACGCTCTACCCGGCCGGCAGCGCGACCGTCACGGTCACGTTCGCGCCGCCGCGGTCGTCGCGGGTCCCGGCCGGCGAGCGGGCCTTCGGCGTGCGGGTCGTGCCGGCCGAGCACCCCGACGCGACCGTGGTGGAGGAGGGCACGCTCACCGTCGAGCCGTTCAGCGAGCTCGCCACCACGCTGCAGCCGGGCTCGCAGTCCGGCTACAAGCAGGGCCGCTACCGCATCGACACCGACAACCACGGCAACGTCAGCGAGGAGCTGAAGTTCGCCGCGGCCGACGGCACCGACCAGCTGACCTTCGCGCTGCAGCCGGCGGCCGTCGTCGCGGGCAACGGCACCCGCACCGAGACCCGGCTGACCGCCCGGTCGCGCCGCTGGATCTGGTGGGGCGCCCCGCGCGAATACCCGTTCACCGCCGAGGTGCGCGGCACGGACGACCAGCCGCTGACCATGGAGGGCGTGTTCGTGCAGCGCCCGGTCATCTCGCCGGGGCTGCTCAAGCTGCTCGCCGCGCTGCTCGCCCTGATCCTGCTGCTGCTCGCGCTCTGGTTCGGCCTGGTCCGCCCGGCCGTGAAGTCGGCGGCCAAGGAGGCGGTCGACGCCGAGGCGGTCGCCGCCCAGCAGGCCGCGGAGCAGGAACTCGCCACCACGCCGCCCGACCCGACCCCGACCCCCACGACGGGCGCCAACGGCGGCAACGGCACCCCGGGCGGCGGCAACGGCTCGCAGGCCGGGGGCTCCGGCACCGGCACCGGGACGGGCGCGGCTGGCGCCACGGGCGGCCAGCAGTTCTCCGCCGCGGTGACGTTCCGCACCAACACCGGCGGCTCGGCCGAGCGGTCGTTCACGGTGCCCGCCCGCAAGACGTTCCTGCTCACCGACTTCCTGGTCGACAACGTGCAGGGTGACGAGGGCACGCTGCGGGTCACGGCCAACGGCGTCCCGGTGGTCACCTACGCCCTGGAGAATTTCCGCAACCAGGACTACCACTCGGTGACCCCGATCCGGGTCCCGGCCGGTGCCGAGGTGAGCATGCTGGTGGTCTGCCGCCGGCCCGGCACCCCGGCCAACGCGCAGCCCGCGAGCCAGTGCCGCGAGTCGCTCTACCTCAACGGCCTGCTCCAGTCCAACCCGGCGCCGAAGAAGACCACGCCCGCCCCGGCGGGATGAGCCCGGCCGGCCCGGGGCAGCCCGGGCCGGAGAAGACCACGCCCGGGCCGGCGGACCGATCCTCGGCCCGGGGGCGGCGGCGGCCGGGTCCTTCGGCGTGCGGTGCCTCCGGCAGCCCGGCGCCGCACAAGACCACGCCGGAGCGGTCGCATTTCTGTCAACAATCCTTTTCATTGACATGCATCGATGCCAGGGCCTACGGTGCGGAAAGCGCTTACCTGAAGGACTTTCCCCCCGCCGCGGGCACTGCCCGGCGGGGAGGCTCCGCGGTCCCAGGGGCGCAGTGCCGGTCCCGCCGTCTCCACCGGCGGCGGAGACAGCCGGTCCATCTGCATCCGCTCCCCTTGGAGGAAGAGCTCATGTCCATGTCACGAAGAAGGGTCATCGCCGCCGCCTCGGCCGCCGTCCTGGCCGTCGGCGGTGCCCAGATCGCGGGCGAGTCCACGGCCGTCGCGGCCGAGTCCAGCCCCGTCGGCTTCGCCAGCCTGAACGGCGGCACCTCCGGCGGCTCGGCGAGCACCGTCGTCACCGTGAGCAGTGCGTCCGCGCTGCAGTCGGCGATCGGCTCGAGCACGTCGCAGACCGTGCGGGTCTCCGGCCTGATCTCGGTCTCCGGCATGCTGAACGTCGCCTCGAACAAGACCATCATCGGCGTCGGCTCGGGCTCCGGCATCACCGGCGGCGGCCTCAACCTGTCCGGAGTGCGCAACATCATCATCCGCAACCTGGTCTTCCGCAACGCGAGCGACGACTCGATCAACGTGCAGACCAACACGACCAACGTGTGGATCGACCACAACGACCTGGCCAACGGCTACGACGGCCTGATCGACATCAAGCGCGGCTCCGACTTCATCACCGTCTCCTGGAACCGCCTGCACGACCACGACAAGTCGATGCTGCTGGGCCACAGCGACGACAACGGCTCCCAGGACATCGGCCACCTGCGCGTCACCTACGTGCACAACTGGTTCGAGGGCACCAACCAGCGGCACCCGCGCGTGCGCTTCGGCAACCCCGTGCACGTGCTGAACAACTACTACAGCAACATCGGCTCCTACGGCGTCGCCTCCACCGAGAACGCGGGCGTCTACGTCGAGCGCAACTACTTCGAGAACGTCGACAGCCCGACGGTCACGCAGACCGGCGACTCGGCCGAGGGCAACCTCAAGGTGCTCAACAACTACAAGGTGAACTCCGGCACGGAGGAGGTCCGCAACGGCGCCAGCGTCGCCGCGATCCCCTACTCCTACACGCCGGAGGCGAACAACACGGTCAAGGCCACCGTCACCGCCGGCGCGGGCACCGGCAAGATCTGATTTCCCGGGTACGAGGTCAGCACCCGGCCGGTCCGCGGATCGGCCGGGTGCCGGCGTCTCAGAGGTGGGCGCGCAGGGTCAGGGCGTGCGGGCAGTCCAGGTAGGGCTTCCAGAACGCCTTGCCCAGCGCCTCGATGCCACTGTCGGTGACCAGCGGGCCGTCCCACGTGATGCCGGTGAACCCGGCCCGGCTGAGGGCGGTCTCGAGCGCCCCGGTCGACCAGGTCCAGGCGGCGATCGTCTCGTCGAGGTCGTCGTACACGAGATCAAGCGTGACCGGGTCGGGATCCTTGCCGCTGCTCTCCCCGTGCGTGCGGAAGCCGTAGCGCTCGTAGTAGTCCCGCTCCCGCCGCAGTCCCGGGTTCGCCGGCAGGGCGAGCAGCCGGCCGCCGGGGCGCAGGGCGCGGGCTGCCTGCAGGCAGAAGCCCTCGAGCTCGGTGTGGTCCGGCACGTAGGGCAGCACGTAGACGGCGAGCACCACGTCGAACACGCCGTCGAGCTCCTCGGGCAGCGGGCCGGCGAGGTACTCCGTACCCAGCGGCTGGTTCTCCTCGATCGTGCGGGCGTGCTCGATCATGCCGGGGGTGAGGTCGAGGCCGACGGCCCGGCTCGCTCCGCGCTGCTTGACCAGCCGGGTGTAGACGCCGCTGCCGCAGCCGACGTCGAGCACCGCCAGGCCCGTCACGTCGCCGAGACGGCTGAGCACCGTGGGGAACTCCAGATAGCGCCGGAAGGGCGAGCGGGAGAACGTGTCGTACGCCGTGCCGAGCTCGTCGAACTGCGCGGCCGCCTGCATGCCGGGAGAGCCGGGGTCCTGGGTCATGGCTTCCAGCAAAGGCAAAAGCCCGGCCGATCACCAAGGAACGGCCGGGCTTTTCAGGTGACGCGGAATCAGGCCAGGTCGAACCGGTCGTTGTCCATGACCTTCACCCACGCCGCGACGAAGTCCTTGACGAACTTCTCCTTGGCGTCGGCGCTGGCGTAGACCTCGGCGAGGGCGCGCAGCTGCGAGTTCGAGCCGAAGATCAGGTCGACCGCGGTGGCGGTCCACTTGACCTCGTCGGTGGCCAGGTCGCGGATCTCGTACCCGTGCTCCTGGGTCTTCGACGCCACCCACCGGGTGCCCGGCGAGAGCAGGTTGGCGAAGAAGTCGTTGGTCAGCACGCCCGGCTTGTCGGTGAGCACGCCGTCGGCGCTGCCGCCGACGTTGTTGCCCAGGGCGCGCAGGCCGCCGACGAGCACGGTCATCTCCGGCGCGGTCAGGTTCAGCATGTACGCGCGGTCGACCAGCAGGATCTCCGGCTGGGTCTTCTCGCCCGGGCGCAGGTAGTTGCGGAACCCGTCGGCCCGCGGCTCCAGGACGCGGAACGACTCGACGTCGGTCTGCTCCTGGGTGGCGTCCGTGCGGCCCGCGTGGAACGGCACGGTCACCTCGACGCCGGCGTCCTTGGCGGCCTTCTCGACCGCGGCCGAGCCGGCCAGCACGATCAGGTCCGCGAGGGAGATCTGCGCGCCGCCCGCGGCGTTGAAGTCACGCTGGATGGCCTCGAGGGTGCTCAGCACCGACGCGAGCTGCTCCGGCTGGTTGACCTCCCAGTTGCGCTGCGGCTCGAGGCGGATGCGGGCACCGTTGGCGCCGCCCCGCTTGTCGGTCGAGCGGAAGGTCGCGGCCGACGCCCACGCGGTGGAGACCAGCTGCGCGGTGGTCAGGCCGGACTCGAGCACCTTGGCCTTGAGCGCGGCCACGTCGGCGTCGGTGACCAGCGGGCCCTCGACGGCCGGCACCGGGTCCTGCCACAGCTGCGGCTCGGCGACCCACGGGCCCAGGAAGCGGCTGACCGGACCCATGTCGCGGTGCAGCAGCTTGTACCAGGCCTTGGCGAACGCGAGCTGGAACTCGTCCGGGTTCTCCAGGAACCGGCGCGAGATCTTCTCGTACGCCGGGTCGACGCGCAGCGACAGGTCGGTCGTGAGCATCGTCGGCTTGTGCTTGCGCGCCGGGTCGTGGGCGTCGGGGATGATGTCCTCGGCGTCCTTGGCGACCCACTGCTTGGCCCCGGCGGGGCTGGTGGTCAACTCCCACTCGTAGCCGAACAGGATCTCGAAGAAGCGGTTGCTCCACTGGGTCGGCTTGTCGGTCCAGGTCACCTCGAGGCCCGAGGTGATCGTGTCGCCGCCCTTGCCGCTGCCGTGCGTGTTGAGCCAGCCGAGACCCTGGGCCTCGAGCGGCGCCGCCTCGGGCTCGGGGCCGACGTGGTTGTCGGCCGGCGCCGCACCGTGCGTCTTGCCGAAGGTGTGGCCGCCGGCGATCAGCGCGACGGTCTCCTCGTCGTTCATCGCCATGCGGGCGAACGTCTCGCGGATGAAGTGCGCCGCGGCGAGGGGGTTCGCGTTGCCGCGGGGACCCTCGGGGTTGACGTAGATCAGGCCCATCTCGGTCGCGCCGACGCCCTCGGCCATCGTGTTGTCCGAGACGTAGCGCTCGTCGCCGAGCCAGGTGTCCTCGGGGCCCCAGAAGATCTCCTCGGGCTCCCAGACGTCCTGGCGGCCGAAGCCGAAGCCGAAGGTCTTGAAGCCCATCGACTCCAGCGCCACGTTGCCGCCGAGCACGAGCAGGTCGGCCCACGAGATCTTCTGGCCGTACTTGGCCTTGACCGGCCAGAGCAGGCGGCGCGCCTTGTCGAGGTTGGCATTGTCGGGCCAGCTGTTGAGCGGCGCGAAGCGCTGGCCGCCGTCGCCGGCGCCACCGCGGCCGTCCTGGATGCGGTAGGTGCCCGCCGCGTGCCAGCTCATCCGGATCATCAGGCCGCCGTAGTGCCCGAAGTCGGCCGGCCACCAGTCCTGCGAGGTGGTGAGCACCTCGGTGATGTCCCGCTTGAGGGCCTCGACGTCGAGCTTGGCGAACTCCTTCGCGTACTCGAAGTCGTCGCCCAGCGGGTTGCCCTTGGAGGAGTGGGCGTGCAGCACCGACAGGTCGAGCGAGTTGGGCCACCAGTCCCGGTTGGTGTGCGGGCGGCCGCCGGTCTTCGGCTTCGGCGAGTCGATCGCCGGGTTCTCGCTCTCGCTGCCGTGCGAGGTCACGGAGTCGTGGGCGACCGGGCAACCGGCCGCCGCCTTCTCGTCCACGCCCTGCGCGCTGGCGGAGACGTTGTCCTGGGTGTCGCTCATGCGGTTCCTTCCGAGCTGGTGGATCGTGGGGCGATGCGCGTGGCCGCACAATCGGGGCAGGTGCCCCAATAGACGACCTCCGCCTCGTCGACCACGAAGCCGTGATCGTCGGAGGCAGTGAGACAGGGGGCCTGGCCGGTCGCGCAGGCGACATCGGCGATCGCGCCGCAGGAGCGGCACACGATGTGATGATGGTTGTCGCCGGCCTGGGTCTCGTATCGTGCGGTGGCGCCGGCGGGCTGGATGCGGCGCACCAGACCGGCGTCGGTGAGCGCATGCAATACGTTGTACACCGCCTGGTGCGACACCATGGGCAGTTCGGCGCGGACCAGGTCGATCACCGAGTCGGTGTCGACGTGCGGATGGTCCCGGAGCGCGGCGAGCACCGCCAGCCGGGGCCGCGTGACGCGCAACGAGACCGCCCGGAGCTGCGCTGCGAGATCGGACGGCACCCGACGACCATAGGCCCTTTTCTGGAACAGTTCAAGTTTATCCCGCCCGGAAACGGCCGAATGCTGCCCATAGCGCCGACGAAACGCCGGATTCGCCCCCGTGCCCGGCCCGTCAGCCGAGCCGGTAACTCCAGCCCTCGGACTGCCAGCTGAAGTCGGCGGCGACGAGGTCGCGGACGGGGCGGCCGGTGGTGACGTGCTCGAGGGCCCGGTAGGTGGACAGGTGGCCGATCAGCAGGACGCGGCGGCCGGACCAGCGGGTCGGCAGGTCGGCGAGGGTGCGCACCACCCGGGCGATCGCCTCCTCGTGACTCTCGCCACCGGGGTAGGGGCGGTCGACGTGGTCGAGGCGGTCGCGCTTGATCTCCTCCGCGGGGGAGCCGTTGCGGGTGCCGAAGTCGCACTCGCGCAGCCGCCAGTCGTACAGGATCGGGATGCCGCTCCCGCCGAAGGCGATCTCCGCCGTCTCCGCCGCGCGCCGCAGATCGGAGGTGAAGACCGCGGCCAAGCCTTCATCGCGGCGGCGCCGGCCCAGGGCGGCGGCGTTGGCGCGGCCCTGCGCGCTCAGGCGGCCAGGCAGCCAGCCGGTGGCGATACCGCGCTCGTTGTCCTCGCTCAGGGCATGGGTCTCGAGGACCACGTCGATCGGCATCGCTTCAGATTAGGTCGGCTACGGCGGGTCGCGGCCCAGTGACCTGCGTACGGCGGCGAAGAGCCGGAATGCAATGGACCAACGGGTGCAGCGCTTATCGGATACCGGACAGCGCGTATCGGCACAATTACTGCATTCGGGACTCCCTTGAATCCGGAAACCTCGCAATGATGCATTGCTACGGCTCACTTTCCTCCCTGTCCGGAGATCGCTTCGATGACTGCTGCCCTCGGTACGTCCGCTCGCCAGGCCTTGATCGCACTGATGGTGCGAGTGACGCAGGCGTCCAACCCTGACCTGCGCAAGAGCTATCGCATGGAGATCGATAAAGCGACGCGTGAGGAACTGACGAACGCCAAATTGATCACCTGGACCAAGGGTCCGCGAAACGCGATCTTTCACGAATTGACCGAAGCGGGCTGGGTCCGGGCCCGGCAGGAGTTCACCATGCCCCCGCCGGACAAGGTTTCGGGAGCGTGGCTTCTGCACTACGCCACCCTGCGACACCTGGCCCGGCTCATGGAGCGCTCCGACTACAAGCTGGCTGACGTCTATGCCGAGATCGATTCAGGGCCGCAGGAGCATGTCGAGGAGTCGCCGAAGTCCGGGAGAGAGGGAGCCGGCGAGCTCACAAACAGGGTGAAAATGGCCTACCTGGACTTGGCTGCCCACTCGGGCGACCTGGTCAGCTTGCACTTGGTCAGGGAACGGCTCTCCGATGTGCGACGGGCCGATCTCGACCGGGTGCTCCGCGAGATGGATCGGCACCGAGACATCCACCTGGACCCGGATCCTCGCCGTAACGCCCTGCCGCGGGAAGCTCTGGACGGCGCGATCACCATCGGAGGCGAGGAGAAGCATCTGATCACCCTGGGCGACGCGTGATAGAGGCGGACCAGCGGCGGGCTCTTAGTGAATTGCGCCGGCTGGACTGGGCACCGACGCCCGAGGACGTCTGGACCTCGCTGGACATTCATCTCGATGATTTGAACGGCGCAGCAGGCGAGGCAGTGCTGCGGTCCTTCGACGACGCCACCCGAAGCCGGAGCGGCAGCCCGCTCGGGCTGGTGGTGGAAGGTCAGCACGGTTCGGGCAAGACGCACTTGTTGCGCTGGGCCCGGGAGAAGGTGCAGCGGCAACACGGCTACTTCTTTCTCATGGGAGTGGCCGACGGCCGCACGTTCTGGCCGAACATCGTGCACACCTTCATGCGGGGTTTGCGGCGGTCGGGGTCCTACCGTCATCCACAGCTGGCGGTGCTGCTCGAGCGACTGAGCGAGAAGACCAGCATCGTCTTGTCGTTACGTCAGCAGGTGCGGGGTGACGCCGCGCTGACACCGGCCGCACTTGACGCCTTCGTGTCCGCGCTCCGGCTCGCAGAGCCGGAGATCGGCCGCGAGTGTCGTCACACATTGCGGGCGCTCGTCCTGCTGGCTGCCGCTGACGACGACACGGCGGACCTGGGCGAGTCGTGGTTGTTCTCGCTGCCGAATCTCGACGCGGCCGATCTGGCGCGCTGGGGGCTGCCGGTGAAGACCAAGACCCCTCAACAGGTGGCCGAGGAGATGTCCCGGTTGCTCGCCTGCACCGGCCCCAGCATGATTGCCGTGGACCAGATCGACGTCATCTTCGCGCAGGCCCGGCCGGGTCCCGGCGGCTCCGTCCAGGCCGGCGCCGCGACGGCGGCCCTGGCCGAGGACCTCGGCAACGGCCTCATGGATCTGCGGGAAAAGCTGTCTCGGACCGTGACAGTGGTGTCTTGCCTGCCCGCTTCCTGGATCATGATCAAAGAGCGGGCGCTCATGTCCGTGGCCGGTCGCTTCCGCCAGGAGACGCGGTTGCACCGGCTCCCGTCCCGCGAGACGGCGGAACGGCTCATCGCTGCTCGCTTCGCCCCGCTGTTCGAAGCCGCCGAGTTCAAGCCACCTCACCCCACCTGGCCGATTCTCCCGGAGGCCTTCGAGAAGGCGCTCGACTACACCCCTCGCCAGCTCATCGAGCGAGCCGACGAGCACGTTCGCATCTGCCTCGATCGTGACGAGGTCGTACTGCTGGCGGACCTTGATGATCACCGGGAGGAGGCCGTCCCGGCAGTACGAGACGTCGAGCCCGAGCGGCTGGGACAGTTCGACGAGCACTTCGACCGTTTGCGGGCCGGGGCGGACACCGACGTCGCAGCAGCCCTTGATCCTCGTACGGAGGACACCGCGATGGCCCGTCTGCTGGAGGCCGGACTGCGAGCGTGGACCATCGAACAGGGTGAGCGTGCGAGCCGTTACAAGGTGCAGCCGGTCGAGCCGGGGCGCCCGTCCGCGCACGGCTGGCTCCGGGAGACACTCGACGAGGAGACCGAGGACGAGGCGCACTGGTCCTTCCGCGGCCTTGCTCACCCCCATCACCGGGCAGTGCAGGCCCGGATGGAGAGGTTGCGCGGCTTCGTCAACCTGGACCCGGCCATCCGCAAGCGGCGGGCGATTCTGCTGCGCAATGTGCCGTGGCCGACGGGACCGGTGAGCCAGCGCGTTCTCGACGAATACCTCGACGTCGGCGGCATGGTGACCGAAGTGTCCGAGGAGGATCTGCGTACGTATGCCGCCCTGGCGGAACTCCTGCAGCAGAACGACGCGGACCTGCCGGACTTCCTCCGCCGGCGTCGTCCGGCGAGCTTGACCACACTGTTCACCAAGGTCTTCGGTGAACCTTCCGGAACCGTGGCCGGCGCGCCTGCATCTGCTGAGCCGATCGCGGCCGAGGAGGAGGGATCCTCGGACGGAGAAGATGCCGGAGACTTGATGCTCGGCCGGATGACCGAGTCCGGGGTGGAAGTCCGCGTCCCGCTGGAGTCGCTGAGAAAGCACTCGGTGATCTTCGCTGGTTCGGGATCCGGCAAGACGGTGCTGATTCGTCGGCTCGTCGAGGAGTGCGCTTTACGGGGCGTCTCTGCGATCGTGCTGGATCCGAACAATGACCTCGCCCGTCTCGGCGATTCCTGGCCAGAACCGCCCGCGTCGTGGGCGGCGGGCGACGCCGGCAGGGCCAGGGAGTATCTGGACAACGTGGACGTGGTCGTCTGGACGCCACGCCGCGAATCCGGTCGGCCGCTCAGCCTCCAGCCGCTGCCGGACTTTGCAGCTGTTGCGGATGAGCCGGACGAGTTCGCCTTGGCCGTCGACGCGGCGGTAGCAACGCTGGCTCCCCGGGCGCGGATGGCTGCGAATACAGCCAAGGCCGATCGCGGTCGTGCTGTCCTCCGCAGAGCCTTGGAGAGCTTCGGCCGCGACGGCGGCGGTGGTCTTGGCGACTTCATTGATCTGCTGGCTGATCTGCCCGACGAGGTGACGTCGCTCGGCCGCGCCCGGGAACTGGCCGCGGACATGGCCGAGACGCTGAAAGCCGCCATGGTCAACGATCCGTTGTTCGGCGGCGCCGGCACGCCGCTCGACCCCGGCGTGCTGCTGACCCCGGGCGCCGGCCGCAGGGCGAGGGTCTCGGTCGTCAGCTTCATCGGCCTGCCGAATGATGTGCAGAGACAGAGCTTTGTCAATCAGCTTCAGATGGCGCTTTTCGCCTGGGTCCGGCAGAACCCGGCCGGTGACAGGCCACTCGGCGGTCTTTTCGTCATGGACGAGGCACAGAATTTCGCCCCCTCCGGTGCCATGACGGCCTGCACGGAAAGCACCCTGGCCCTGGCCAGCCAGGCCCGGAAGTACGGCTTGGGCCTCATTTTCGCGACCCAGGCTCCGAAGGGCATCCACAACCGCATCGTCGGCAATGCGGCAACCCAGTTCTACGGCTTCCTGAACAGCCCGACCCAGATCGCTGCGGCGAAGGAGGTCGCCCAGGCCAAGGGCAGCTTTGTCCTCGACATCTCCAGGCTGCGGGCCGGCCAGTTCTATGCGGTCACCGAGGGCGCGCCGTTCCGCAAGCTGTCGACCTCGATGTGCTTGAGCCACCACCCCACCAGCGCACTGACTGCGGAAGAAGTTCTGCTCCGCGCCCGTCCCTGACCTAAGCGAGGAGCACGCAATGGATATCGTCATCGACAGCCTGCTCAAGAAATTTCAGGATGATCACGGCCTGACGGCGTTGCCCGAGGACGAGGCATTCGAGGCGTTCGCCGGCTACTGCGTGCTCAGCTCGTACTACGAGAGCGACTTCGATCCCGATGCGTTCCGCATGGGCGGAGGAAATGACCTGGGCATCGATGCCGTCGGCATTCTGGTCAACGGCATGCTGCTGCACGATGCGGCCGAGGTCCGTTTCGCCACGGAGCAGGCCAGGCAGCTCGATGTGCGCATCATTGTGGTGCAGGCCAAGACGAGCTCGAAGTTCGAGGCGAAGGTCATATCCGATCTGGCCGACAACCTGTCCCACGTCGTCGCCCGGGAGGATCTGCCGTACCCCGCTTCGGCCGACGTGGAGAACCTCCGGGAGGCGTTGGGCGCCATCTACGCCAACATCGCGAAGTTCTCCGGCGGAAGGCCCCGGCTGCACGTTCACTACGCCACTACGGGCACGCAAGTCGCCGACCTCCTTCGCCGGAAGGCGGCATCGGCTGTACGTCTGCTGATGAAGTCGGGGCTGTTCGACGAGGCCGAGGTGCTCTGCGTTACGCGAGACGATCTGCGAGACCTCTACAAGCGGGCCACCCAGGCCGTACCTGCCACCTTCGAGATGCCGAAGAAGATCTCCCTGTCGCGCATGCCCGGTGTCGAGGAGTCGCTGTTGGGCTTGCTGTCCGCGCAAGAGCTGGTGCAGAAGGTGCTGACCGATCCGACCGGGCACATCCGCAAGGCCCTGTTCCACGAGAACGTCCGCGACTTTCAGGGCTACAACGGCGTGAACGCCCAGATCCGGGACACGATCCGGGATGCGCACGGCCGCCGGCGTTTCGCTGTCCTGAACAACGGCATCACCATCGTCACCCGGAATCTTCGCGTGGTCGGCGATGAGGTGCACATCCGTGACTTCCAGGTGGTTAACGGCTGTCAGACCTGCCATGTGCTCTTCGATGAGCGGGACCGGCTGTCCGATGACATCCAGGTCAGCGTCCGGGTCGTGCACAGCGAGACGGAGGACGTCATCGCGGGCATCATCGCCGCCACCAACCGGCAGACCGCCGTGAGCGAGGAGGATCTCTCCACCCGGGAGGACTTCCACAAACAGCTGGAGGACTGGTTCGCTGCCCAGGAGCCGGACCGCCGCCTCTATTACGAGCGCAGGTCCAAGCAGTACGCCGCGCGGCAGGACGTCGAGAAGACCAGGGTCGTCAATCGGAGTCAGCTCACTCGCGCCTATGCCGCCATGTTCCTCGGAGAGCCGTCGGCGGTCGGGCACTACCGGGACCTGACGACGCGACGGCGGGACGACTTGTTCCAGGCCGGCCAACTGCCGGACGCCTATTATGCTGCTGCGGCGGCGTATTACCGCCTCGAGTGGCTGCTGCGCACCAGGCGTGTCCGTTCCGCTCTCCGCCCGGTCCGTTACCACTTGATGGCGGCACTGCGATGGCAGATCCTCGGCGTGGATCGTCTTGCCTCGGCTCCCAAGAAGGCGGCTGATCAGTGCCGTCGGCTGACGGACGTCGTCTGGGATTCCGGAGCGGCGGAACGCGCCGTTCTCAAGCTCATCCCGCTCATTACGGAGATCATCGAAAAGGAGGAAGCCGCCGGAGTGCCGCTTGGCGAGATGGTCCGCAATCGGCGTTTTGCTGATGCGGTACGAACAGCCGTCACCAGGGCCTGAGAACTGCGACAGCCGTACGCGGCACAGCGGGTCGGCGACCGCACGAAGTAGCCGCCAACCCCGAGAGCTGCGCCGTGCGGGCGGCTGGGGTCACAGCTTGAACACCGTGCGGGGCTGGTCGGCGACGAGGGCGTGCAGCGTGTCGTGGGCCTCGTCCTCGTCCAGGCGGTGCTCGGCGACCAGCGAGGCGAGGTGGCCCGCATCCAGTCGACGGGACATGTCGTGGCGGGCGGGGATGGACAGGAGGGCTCGGGTGTCGTCGATGAAGCCGGACAGCCGGCTGAACCCGGCCGTCTCGGTGACCGCGCGCTGGAAGTTGCGGATCTCGGACGGGTTGTCGAGGAACCACCAGGGCGCGCCGGCGTAGACCGACGGGTAGAAGCCGGCGAGGGGCGCGATCTCCCGGGCGTACGCCGTGGGGTCGACCGTGAAGAGCACCAGGTGGAAGCCGGGGTACGTGCCGAAGCGGTCGAGCAGCGGCTGCAGCGCGCGGGTGAACTCCGTCGCGACCGGGATGTCGTGGCCGGTGTCCGGGCCGTACCGCGCGAAGGTGGCGGGGGAGTGGTTGCGGTAGACCCCCGGGTGCAGCGTCATGACCAGCCCGTCGTCGCAGGACATCCGGGCCGACTCGAAGATCATGTGCCGCCGGAAGGCCGCCGCCTCGGCGGCCGTCACGGAACCGTCGAGCCCGGCCCGGTAGATGCGTGCGGCCTCGTCGGACGACAACGGCGAGGTGCCCGCGTCGACATGTCCGTGATCGGCGGAGACGGCGCCGTGCGCGATGAAGTACTGCCGGCGCTCCGCGAGCCACGCCAGGAAGGACGCGTAGTCGCCCAGCGCGGACACCAGCGCGGGCCAGCCGGGCTGGTCGATCAGGAAGTAGCGATCGGGGCGGAAGGTGGGTGCCACCCGCACCACCGGCTGCAAGGCGTCATGCACCGCCAGGTCGGAGGCCGGGTCGTCCGTGGTCGCCAGGAAGGAGAGGCCGAAGCTCGCCAGGGCGGAACGCGGCCGCAGCGCCTGACCGGCGATCTGGTCGTAGAGAGCGTCGGCATTGCCGGCCGAGGGCCGCGACGTGATCCCGAAGAACGACGCGAGCGACGACGACAGCCAGTAGTGCACCGGCGTCCCCCGCAGGAGATGCCAGTGTTCGCAGAGCGTCCGCCACGCCTCCCGGGATCGCGCCGGCGACAGGGACGAGCCCACCCCGAGCGCGGACAGGCTCACCCCGCCGGCGTGCAGCAGCCGCGTCACGTAGTGGTCGGGCTGGATGAACAGCGCCGCCGGGTCGGTGAACGGGAGATCGTCCAGCAGCAGCCGCGGATCGACGTGCCCGTGCGGCGAGATGATCGGCAGGTCGCGGACCGCGGTGTAGAGGCGGCGGGCGATGTCGCGCACCGCCGGGTCCGGGGGCAGCAGCCGGTCGGGATGGGGTGCCATGCCGGCCAGCGTCCACACGGTCCGAAGCCCGGGCAAGCGGTTGCCGTTTGTTGCCACGCATCGAAGGAAACAAATGGCAACTCGTTGCCTTTCGCTGACCCGGGGGCGAAACCTTCTCGTAACCAAGGGAGGGGCGATGAGCCGGAGAACAAGGCACGCGGCCGTGGCGCTGGTACTCGTGGCGGGGCTCGCCGGCTGCGGCGGGGGCGACGGCGGGGGCGGCGACGGCGCGACCCTCGACGTGCTGATCGGGGCGAACACGCAGTACCCCCAGGAGTTCAAGGCCTGGCAGCAGTCGATCGCGGAGCAGTTCAAGGCGCAGACCGGCGCGTCCGTGCGGTTCGAGGAGTTCGCCAGCGCCAACGACGAGCTGACGAAGATCCAGACCTCGGTCGTCTCCGGTACGGGACCCGACGTCTACGCCGTCGGCACCACGCTCACCCCGACGGCGTACTCCACGGGCGCCTTCGTGAAGCTCGACGACGAGGCGTGGGGCAAGGTCGGGGGCAAGGACAAGTTCGTGCCCGCCACCCTGGGCATCTCGGGGCCGGACGAGCGGAACCAGGTCGGCGTGCCGTTCGTGAGCCGCCCGTTCGTCATGGTGTGCAACACCGAGCTGTTGCGGGCGGCGGGGATCAGCGAGCCGGCGACCACCTGGGACGAGCTGCGCGACCACGCGAAGAAGCTGACCAGGGACGGGCAGTACGGCCTCGCGGTCGCGTACAAGGACAACTACGACCCCTGGAAGTTCGTCTGGGGCATGTCCGCGCAAGCCGGCAACCCGCTCGTCGACGGCAGGACGGCCAAGGTGCAGGATCCGATCGTCAAGCAGGCGTACGAGACCTACTTCGGCTGGCTGACGACCGACAAGGTCGTGGATCCCGCCGCCGTCGGCTGGACCAACTCGCAGGCGATCGCCGCGTTCGCCGAGGGCAGGACCGGATACATGGCGCTGACCTCCACCACGTCGGCGAAGGCGCTGGACAGCGGGGCGACCAAGGGCAAGTGGACGTTCGCGCTGCTGCCGACCGTGCCGCCCGGCGCGACCGCCCGCCCGGCCGGCGGCGTGGAGGCCGCGAGCATCCTGTCCGGAGACAACCTGCTGGTCGCCGACTACTCCGACGACCAGGACCTCGCGTTCCAGTTCGTCAAGCTGGTCACCGATCAGCAGGCGCAGCTCGACTACTACAAGGCCGCCGGCAACCTGCCCGCCAACGCCGCCGCCCTGCAGAGCCTGCAGTCGGACCCGAAGCTCGTGCCGGTCGCGCAGGCGGCGCAGAAGTCGGTGGCGACCCCGTTCACCGGCGCGTGGGCCGACATCCAGCTGGCCCTGACCAACGTGGTCGTGCAGTCGATCCCCGACCTGGCGAAGGGCGGCGTCCCGCAGCTGGACAGCCGGCTCGCCGACGCGCAGAAGGCGGCCCAGTCGGCCCTGGACCGGGCCAAGTAAGTGGCGAAGCGGGAACCGCGAAGGGACCTGTGGCTGCTCACCCCGGGCGGCCTGCTGATGACGCTGATCATCGTCGTCCCGCTGCTGCTGGCGTTCTACCTGTCGCTCATCGACCTCGACCAGTACACCTTGCGCCGCTGGCTGGACGCACCCTTCGCCGGCCTGGACAACTTCGCCGAGGCGTTCGGCTCGGGGTTGCCGCACGCGATCGGGATCAGCGTCTCCTTCGCGGTGCTGTCCACGGTCGCCACGGTCCCGTTCGGCATCGCCGCGGCGCTCGCCACGCAGAACGCGTACCGGGGAAGGGGTCTGGTCCGGGCCCTTTTCCTCGTGCCCTATGTGCTGCCGTCGTTCGTGGTGGCGACCGTGTGGCGCACGATGCTGCAGCCCGACGGCATCGTCAACACGGTGCTCGCGACGGTGAACATCGACGGCGGGCTGTGGCTGAGCGGGCCGAAGTCGTACTGGACGCTGGTGCTGGTGGAGATCTGGGCGGCCTGGCCCTTCCTCTACCTGATGGCGCTGGCCGGGCTGCAGAGCGTCGACAGCGAGGTCTACGAGGCCTCCGCGATCGACGGCGCCGGCTGGTGGCCCAAGCTGACCCGGGTCGTGCTGCCCTACCTGCGCGGGCCGGTCCTGCTGGCGTGCCTGCTCGCGACCCTCAACCACATCAACAACTTCACCCTCCCGTACGTCCTCTTCGGCGCACCCGCCCCCGACGACGTCAACGTGATGCCGATGATCGTCTACGTCACCAGCTTCCAGAGCCTGCGCTTCGGGCTCAGCGCCGCCATGGCCATCGTGTCGCTGCTGCTCATCGCGATCCCGCTGTTCGTCTATCTGCGCGCCCTCCGGCTGGACGTGCACGAGGAGGGAGGTCGCCGATGAGTGCCTCGTCCGAGGCGCACCGGCTGTTGCCCCGGCCGCTGCTGGTCGCCGTCACGGTGATCCTGTGCGCGATGGTGCTGGTGCCGACCCTCTACATCTTGCTCGCGTCGTTCAACACCGACCTGGGCGTGGCCTCCGGCGAGTTCTGGCCGGGCAGCTTCTCGCTGGACAGCTACGGCAGGATCTGGACGACGGCCGGCCTGGCGACCGGACTCCTCAACAGCATGCTGGTGTGCGCCCTGGTGGCGGTCGCCTCCGCGCTGCTGGGCACCGTGACCGCGTACGTCCTGGTGCGCCACACCTTCACCGGCCGGCTCACGATCCTGCGGGGTCTGGTCGGGCTGCAGAGCATCCCGGGCACGCTGATGCTGCTGCCGGTGTTCGTGCTGTTCTCGTCGGCCGGCAACTATCTCGGCGTCACCGTCGTCGGCACGCGGTGGGGGCTGTTCCTGGCGTACCTGACCTTCGCGCTGCCCTTCTCGACCTGGGTGATGGTGACCTATCTGCGCGGGCTGCCCCGCGAGCTGGAGGAGGCCGGCCGGATGGACGGCGCCTCCACGCCGCGGATCCTGGCCCGGATCATCATGCCGCTGAGCCTGCCGGCGATCGTGGTGTCCGGGATCTTCGCGTTCCTGCTGGGCTGGAACGACGTGCTGTTCGCCTCGGTCCTGACCCGCCCGTCGACGCGGACCGCGGCGGTGGCGCTGTCGGCCTTCGGAGCCACGCAGGAGGGCGGCGCGGTGCCGGTCTACTCGCAGGTGATGGCGGCGGCGCTGGTCTCCGCGGCGCCGGTCGTCCTGCTGTACCTGGTGTTCCAGCGCTATCTGGTCGGCGGCCTGACCGCGGGCGGCGTCAAGTGATCCGGGCCGCGGTCGTCGGCTGCGGGGACGTGTCGGTCGTCCACCTGCGGGCGATCGCGAACCTTCCCGGCGCCGCCCTGGCCGGGGTGTGCGACACCGACCCGGCGCGCACGGCGGCGCTGCCGGCCCCCGCCTTCACCGACGTGGACACCCTGCTGCGGCAGGTGCGTCCCGACGTCGTCCACGTGTGTACGCCGCACGACCAGCACGTCCCGGTGGCGCTCGCCGCCCTCGACGCCGGGGTCGCCGTGCTGCTGGAGAAGCCCGTCGCGCACACGGTCGCCGAGGCGGAGAAGCTGATCGACGCGGCCCGGCAGACTCACCTACCAGTGGGCATCTGTCTGCAGAACCGCTACAACGCCACCAGCCGTGCGGCCCGCGAGCTTCTCCGGGCCGGGGAGCTCGGCGCGGTCAAGGGCGCGTCGGCCACCGTGCTGTGGCACCGGGATCCGGCCTACTACCGCGCCCGGCCGTGGCGCGGACAACGGGCCCGCAGCGGCGGCGGGGTGCTCATCAACCAGGCGATCCACACCCTCGACCTGCTCGAATGGATCCTCGGCGACGTCGAGCGGATCCGCGGGCACGCCGGCCGGTACGCGCTCGACGGCATCGACGTGGAGGACACGGCGAGCGTGATCCTCGACCACGCCGGCGGGGTGCGCAGCGTGCTGTTCGCCACGGTGGCCCACGCCGTCGACTCGCCGGTGACCATCGAGATCGTCACCGAGCGGGCGACGCTGCTGATCCGGGGCGACCTGACCGTGCGGCACGCGGACGGGCGCGTCGAGACCGTCGCCGAGCCGGCCGCCGCGGGCGGGGGACGCGCGTACTGGGGCGCCTCGCACGAACTGCTCATCGCCGACTTCTACCGGTCGCTGGCGGGATCCGAGCCGTTCGGGATCGGACCCGCCGAGGGCGCCCGGTCCCTGCGCCTGATCCAGCAGCTCACCTCCTGAAAGGACCGGATCCATGTGGACCCTCTCCGGATTCGTCGACGAGATCTCGGCCGACTTCGCCGAGCAGTGCCGGGTGGCCGCCGGTCTCGGGCTGCGGTACGTGGAGCTGCGCAGCGCCTGGGACGTCAACATCCTCGACCTGGATCCCGGGCGGCTCGCCTCGATGCGGCAGACGCTCGCCGGGCACGACCTGCGCGTGTCGAGCATCGGGTCGCCCATCGGCAAGATCGGGGTCGGTGACCCGTTCGAGCCCCACCAGCGCCGGATGCGGCACGCCGCCGAGGTCGCCTACTTCTTCGAGGCCCCGTACGTGCGGATCTTCTCGTTCTTCCTGCCGGACGGCGCGGATCCGGGCGCGTACCGGGACGAGGTGATCGACCGGATGCGCGAGCTGGCCAAGGTCGCCGAGGACGCCGACGTGGTCCTGCTGCACGAGAACGAGAAGCGGATCTACGGCGACGTGCCCGCCCGGTGCCTCGACATCGTGCGTTCGGTCGGCTCCCCGCACCTGCGGCTGGCGTGGGATCCGGCCAACTTCGTGCAGGTGGGCGTCCGCCCGTACACCGAGGGGTACGGCATGCTCCGCCCGCACGTCGCCTACGTGCAGATCAAGGACGCCCTGGCCGCGGACGGCACCGTCGTGCCGGCCGGCGAGGGCGACGGCGAGGTCGCCGAGACGGTCCGCGCGCTGCGCCACGACGGGTTCGACGGGTTCTTCTCGCTCGAGCCGCACCTGGCCGCCGGGCATGCCACCGGCGGTTTCTCCGGGCCGGAGCAGTTCGGCCGCGCCCACCGGGCCTTCACCGGCCTGCTGCAGACCGAGGGGATCGAGTACGCGTGACCAAGCCCAAGTTCGCCCTGGTGGGCGCCGGCGTCATCGGCAAGCATCACAGGCTCGTCGCCGGTCAGCTCGCCGACCGCCTGGACCTCGTGGCCGTCGCCGACCTCGACCTGTCCCGCGCTGCCGCGCTCTCCGGCCGCGCCTACCCCTCGCTCACCGAGCTGTTGCGGAAGGAGGACGTCGACGTGGTCGTCGTGTGCGTCCCCACCGGCCACCACGGGGCGGTGGCCATCGAGGCGCTGCGGGCCGGCAAGCACGTCATCGTGGAGAAGCCCGCCGAGACCACCGTCGCCCGCACCGACGAGATCATCGCGGCGCAGCGGGCGGCCGGCACGCTGGTCACGGTCATCTCCCAGCACCGCTTCGACCCGTCGACCGAGACCGTGCTGGCCGCCATCGAGCGCGGCGACCTGGGACGCATCACCTCCGGGATCGCGTCCGTCGACTGGTGGCGGGGGCAGAGCTACTACGACTCCGGCGACTGGCGCGGCACGTGGGAGCTCGACGGCGGGGGCGCGCTGATGAACCAGGGCGTGCACACCGTGGATCTGCTGGTCGCGGCGCTGGGCCGGCCCGTCGAGGTGTTCGCCTGGACCGGCACCCTGGCCCACGAGCGCATCGAGGTCGAGGACGTGGCGGCCGGCGTCGTCCGCTTCGCGAGCGGATCCCTCGGCGTGCTGCACGCGTCCACGGCGGCCAGCCCGGGACTCAGCGCGCGGCTGCAGGTGCACGGCGACCGGGGCTCGGCGGTCATCGACAACGATCAGCTGGTGTTCCTGGAGACCTCGTCCGAGGAGCGCCTGATGGGTACGACCCGGAGCCGCTCGGTGGCGAGCGATCCGGCCCAGCTCTCCGACTCCCACCGGCTGCAGTACCTCAACTTCCTCGACGCGCTCGACGGCAAGGCCCCGGTGCGGGTGACCCTCGAGACGAACCGGCAGTCGATCGCGGTCATCACGGGCGCCTACGAGTCCGCCCGGACGGGGAAGCCGGTGACGCTGTCGTGAACCGCATAGCCGCCAATCCCATCCCGTACTGGCTCGCGGGCGGCAAGACCGTCCCGGTGTTCGAGGAGGCGTTCCGCGACTTCCAGGAGATCGGGTTCACCGCCGTCAAGGCCGACGTCCCCGAGCACATGACCGCGCCCGCCTACGCGCGCTGGATCGCCGAGTACGGGCTGGCGCCGGCCCTGAGCCTGTTCAGCTCGCCCTTCGACGCCGACCTGCCGGGCGAGATCGAACGGGCCAAGCAGTTCGCGGCGACCCAGACCGCCCTCGGCCTGGACCGCACGATGATCTCCTCCATGGCCGTCCCCGCCCGGCTGGACACCCCGGCGGTCGGCGCGGACTTCGACGAGGGCCGGCTGACCCGGGCGATCGACATGTGCGGGGAGGTGTGCCGGGTGCTGCGGTCCGAGGGGCTGCGGCCGCTGCACCACTCGCACGTCGGCGGCGTCTTCGAGACCGAGGCCGAGATCGTCCGGCTGCTCGACGACCTCGGCCCGGACGTCATCGGCTTCGGCCCCGACACCGGGCATCTGCGCTGGGCCGGCGTGGATCCCGCGGCGCTCGTCCGGCGCTACGCCGACCGGCTCGGCGGGATCCACATCAAGGACGTGTACGCCGACCATCTCGCCGGCTCGGCGCTCAGCTACCAGCAGGCGCAGCGCACGAAGCGGCTGTGGGCCGAGCCCGGCCGCGGCGTCATCGACTTCGACGCGGTGCTCGCCGCGATCCCGGACGGCTACGACGGCGACTTCATGATCGAGGTGGACGAGCCGAGCGTCACCTCGGCGCGCGAGTCGCACCGGATCTCGTACGAGTGGGCTGTCTCCGGTGGGTTGTCGACTGCCGCACGACCAGGCGGACCGGCAGCACCAGGGGAGCGGCGCTGAGGTGGGCCCCCTGGGCGAGGGCGATGCAGTTCTGCACCCCGGTCAGCCCCATCCGGTAGAGCGGCGCCGCCACCGTGGTCAGTGCCGGCTCGACCAGCTCGTCGAGCAGGATGTTGTCGAAGCCGACCACGCTGACCTCGGCCGGCACGGTCACGCCCAGCTTGCGCAGGCCCTTCATGACCCCGATCGCGAGGGCGTCGTTGTAGGCCAGCACCGCGGTCGCGTCGGCCCGGGCCACCCGCCGGGCCGCGCTCAGCCCGGCCAGCACGGTGGGCTCGTGCGGGCCGGTGCGCCGCACGTCCAGGCCCAGCCGGGTCGCGGCCTCCCGCAGCGCCCGCCAGCGCGTGCCGTCGGACCAGCTGGTGCCCGGCCCCGCCACGTAGCAGATCCGCTCGTGGCCCAGGGCGGCCAGATGCTCCGCGGCCCGGTGGATCCCGCGGGCGGTGTCGTTGACGACGCAGCTCGCCTCGGGCAGGAGCCGGTTGAGCAGCACCACCGGCCGCTGCTTGGCCGTCATCCGCAGCGCCGAGTCGGTCATCCGGGAGCTGGCGATCACGATCCCGTCGACGTGGGCGAGTTCCCGCTCGATCGTGCGCCGCTCCTCCTCCGGCGACTCGTTGGTGTGCGACAGGACCAGCTGGTATCCCGCGCGGCGGGCGGCCTCGTACGCGCCCTTGATGATCTCGCCGTAGAACGGGTTCGTGACGTCGGCGATCACCAGCGCGATGGCCTCGCTCGCCGCCCCGGGGCCGGGAGGCCGCCCGCCGGCGGGCCGCGCGGTGCGGTAGCCGAGCCGCTCGGCCGCCTCGAAGACCCGGCGGGCGGTGTCGGTGTTCACGCGGCCGGGCCGGGCGTACGCCCGGGACACGGTGGACGCCGCCACGCCGGCCTCGCGCGCGACGTCGTAGATGGTGGGACGCTGTCCCATGACGGCCATGCTAACGGAGATATCGATGACTGACGATGATTTTGCGGCGACGACCGTGATCCGGGCGGAGCGGCTGCTCACGGGCGTCGGCCGGCTCGGGGTCGCGTTCTCCGGCGGGGTGGACTCGTCGGTGCTGCTCGCGCTGGCCGCCCGGGCGCTGGGCGGCTCCCGGGTGGTCGCGATCCTCGGGGTGTCGCCCAGCCTGGCCGCCGACGAGCGGGCCGCCGCGCACGACGTGGCGCGGCACATCGGCGTACCGGTGGCGGAGGTCCGCACCCGCGAGGGCGAGCGTGCCGAATACCGCGCCAACGGCCCCGACCGCTGCTTCCACTGCCGCGACGAGCTGTTCACGCGCATCGACGCGGAGCTGGTCGACGGCCACCGGCTCGACGCGATCGCCTACGGCGAGAACGTGTCGGACGCCGCCCGTCCGGACCGCCCGGGCGCGCGGGCCGCCACCGAGCACCGGGTGCTGCGGCCGCTGGTGGACCTGGGCCTGGACAAGGCGGCGGTACGCCGGATCGCCCGCGCCTTCGCGCTGCCCAGCGCCGGCAAGCCCGCCGCGCCCTGCCTGGCGTCGCGGATCCCGCACCACTCGATCGTGATCCCGGAGAAGCTGCGGCAGATCGAACAGGCGGAGGCGGCCCTGCGCCGGTTGGGCTTCACCGATCTCCGGGTACGCCACCACGGCGACATCGCCCGCGTGGAGCTCCCACCGGAAGAGCTCGTCCGCGCCGTGACGCCGCCCCTGCGCTCGCGGGTGCACGCGGCCGTGACGGCGGCCGGCTTCCGCTACGCCGCCGTCGACCTGGCCGGCATCCAGTCCGGCGCCTTCACCCTGCCCCTGGTGACCCGTGACTGAGTTCGACCTGGACCTGGGCCGTGCCGCCCGGCGCGGCTACCCGGAGGCCGTCTACTGCGAGGGCAAGACTCCCGCGCAGGTGGCGGCCATCGCCGAGCGGATCCGGCAGGCGGCTGTGGTCACGCTCTTCACCCGGGCCTCCGCCGGGCACGCGGCCGCCGTGCTGGGCGTCCTGCCCGACGCCTTCCACGACGACGCGGCGCGGCTGCTCGCCTGGCCGCCGCGGCCACCGGCGGCGACCGGCGGGCGGGTCGTCGTGGTCGCCGCGGGCACGTCCGATCTGCCGGTGGCCCGCGAGGCCGAGCTGACCGCGCGCTATCTGGGCCGGGACACCGAGCTGATCGTGGATGTCGGCGTCGCCGGACTGCATCGCATCCTCGCCCACCTGGACACCCTGCGCCGGGCCCGGGTCGTCGTCGTGGCGGCCGGCATGGACGGCGCCCTGCCGAGCGTCGTCGCCGGGCTGATCGCCGCGCCGGTGGTCGCGCTGCCCACGTCGGTCGGCTACGGCGCGGCCTTCCAGGGCGTCGCGCCGCTGCTGACCATGCTCAACGCCTGCGCGCCCGGCGTCGGCGTGGTCAACATCGACAACGGCTACGGCGCCGGGCACCTCGCCGCCCAGATCGCGGCGCCCGCGTGAGCCGGGCCCGGCACCTCTGGATCGACGCGTCCGCCGGCATCGCGGGCGACATGCTGCTGGCCGCCCTGATCGACGCCGGCGCCGACCCGGCCGCCGTGCAGCGCGCGGTGGACACGGTCGTGCCCGGCGCCGTGCGCATCACCACGGCGACCGTGACCCGGGCCGGCCTGCGCGCGGTGAAAGCGGATGTCGCCGTGCTCGTCGAGGATCCGCCGCACCGCACCTGGGACACCATCGAGGGGATGCTGGGCGGCCACGCGCGGGCCCGGGCCGTCTTCCGCCGGCTCGCGGAGGCCGAGGCCCACGTGCACGGCATCCCGCCCGGCGAGGTGCACTTCCACGAGGTCGGCGCCCTGGACGCCCTCGCCGACGTCGTGGGCATCTGCGCGGCGCTCGACGACCTGGGCGTCGCGACCGTCTCGGCGGGGGAGGTGGCGCTCGGCTCGGGCACCACCCGCTCGGCGCACGGGGAGCTGCCCGTGCCCGCCCCGGCCGTCGCCCACCTCGCCCGCGGCTGGCGGGTCCGCGGCGGCGGCGGGCGCGGGGAGGCGGCGACCCCGACCGGCCTGGCCGTCCTGCGCACGCTGGCCACCGCCTGCGAGGACCTGCCGTCGCTGCTCGTCGAGGCCGTCGGCGTGGGTGCGGGCACCCGCGACACCCCGGGCCGCGCCAACGTCGTCCGGGCCGTCATCGGCACGACCACCACGCCGGGACACCCGGCCACCACCCCGGGGCACGCGGCCGTGCTCCTCGAGGCCAACGTGGACGACCTCGATCCGCGCCTGTGGCCGGGAGTGCTGGCCCGGCTGCTCGAGGCGGGCGCCGACGACGCGTGGCTCGTGCCGATCCTCATGAAGAAGGGCCGCCCGGCGCACACCCTCAGCGTGCTCTGCCACCCGGCCCGGGCGGACGCCCTGCGCGAGCTGGTCTTCGAGCACACCACCACGCTCGGCGTCCGCGAGCACTCCCTGCGCAAACACCCGCTCGACCGCTACTTCGTGGACGTCCCGGTCGCCGGCGGCACGATCGCGGTCAAGGTCGGCCACCGCGACGGCGTCATCGTGCAGGTCATGCCCGAGTTCGAGCAGGTCGCCGCGCTGGCCCGGGCCCGGGACCGCCCCGAGCGTCAGGTGCTGCGGGAGGCGGTGGCCGCCGCCGCGGAGCAGGGGCTGGTCATCGGAGCCGGAACAACGTCTCCCCGGCCCTGGGCACGACCAGGGTGTCCGGATCCCGCGCGTACGAGGCGACATCCACCGCCGCCGGATCCAGGTAGCCCAGGTTCGCGGCCCGGCACACCTCCTCCGGGATCGAGGTCGCCAGCGTGACCCGGACGCGCAGCCGCTCCTGCCCGGTCGCCGCGTCGTAGGTCCCGGCCCCGCGCAGATGCGTCGAGTGCGCCAGCACGCCCCACGGCACCCGGGCGAAGCGGTCCCACTGCGCCACGAAGTAGTCCCGGCAGTGGTAGCCGATGTCGTAGATCTCCGGGTGCGTGCTCGACAGCTGGGTGACGTGCGGGGCGTACAGGATGACCTCGCCGCCGTCGGCGACCACCGGCTCGACCTTGTAGAAGCCCTTCGCCGCCGTCCAGATCTCCCCGTACATCGCGGGCACGACCGACAGCACCCGGGGCATCGGGCGGTCCCGATAGGTCACGTGGGTCGCGGCGCACACCTCGGCGGCCGACGCCCACGAGGCGCGGGTGTCGCCGAAGGACACCGAGTGCAGCCCGCTGGACGCCACGGGGGTGGCCACCTGGTCGTCCACGGCGGTGTCGGCCTCGCCGTCGGCCACCTCGGCGGTGACCACGCTCAGCGCCAGCTTCTCCGCCGGGATCAGCGCGGCGCCGTCGTCGATCAGGGCCCGGACGGGAGTCTGCGCCAGCGTCCCGATGATCTCCGCCGACGTGATCAGCGCGCCCAGCCAGTGCGACACGTCGATGATCGTCTTGCCGCCGACCCCGGGGAAGAAGTACTTGTTGCCCCCGGACATCCCGACCACCTCGTGCGGCAGCACCGGGCCCACCACGAGCGCGACGTCGTGCTCCACCACCGCCCGGTTGAGCAGCACCGGCACCTCGGCGCTGAGCCGGCCGCCGGAGAGCTCCGCGACCCGTGCGGCGGGAATCGTGCCCAGATCCGCGAAGGTCTCCGGCAGCCACCACTCGTGGTTGGCCACCACCGTCGAGGGATAGGTCTCCGCCAGCCGGCCCGGCCCATAGCCGAGATGCCGCGCGAGCGCCTCCTCGCTCATCGGCGCGTGCGTGCCGAGCGCCACGAGCACGGTCAGCCGCGTCACCCGCCCGTGCAGCGCCGCGTGCACGGCCCGCATCAGCAGCGGCAGCGGGCACGTCCGCGTCGCGTCGGGCACCAGCACGCACACGCTGCGCCCGTCGAACGCGTACGCCGCGAGCTGGTCCTTGACGAACGCGGTGACCTCCTCCGCGTCGAGCACCCGGCCGGCATCTCCCACGCGCACCGCCATTCACCCAGCCTGCCCCCGCAGCCGCCCGTTGTCGACCCTGGCCCCGACCTGCTTGACCTGGCGCAGCGTGGGGCTGACCTCCAGGTGCTCGACCCCGGGCAGCGCATCACCGGCTGAGCGGGTCCAGCGCGGCCGCGACGAGGCCGGCGAGGACGGGGGCGATGTCCGCGCTGTCGTCGAGGGCCCCGGGCGTACGGGCGTAGATGTTGAGCGCTCCGAGGGGGCGGCCGCCGGCGGTGAGGCCGATCGACAGCACGCACCGGGCGCCGGCGGCGAGGGCCTGGGCGGTCCAGGCGTACCACCGGATGTCGGTCGTCAGGTCGGGGGCCAGCACCGTCGTCTCCTCCTCGGTCGCCTCCAGGCAGGGGCCGAGTCCGTGCCGGTACTGCCGCTCGTCCAGCTCCCGGGCCAGCCGCCCGGTGGCCGCGACGGTGTGCGCCCGGCCGCCGGTCACGAGGGTCAGGGACGCCTCCCCGGCCCCGGGGACCGCGCGGAGGGCCAGCCGCAGCACCGCGGCCGTCAGATCGTCACCCGTCGTCGTGGCGTCCCGCTCGCCGGTGCGCGGGGACAGCCGGGGTGACGTCGACGGCGGGGTGCCGGCGCTGGTCGCGGTCATGAGCGGGTTCCTTCCTCGGGGGAACCGCGCCGCTGCTTGACGCGGTCCCGCCATACCCCGGCCCCGATCACCGACACGGGTGACCTTGGCCCCGGGCGGCCACATGATCCGCCGCGCGCCGGGTAAGCGGCCGCGTCGGACACCCCAGCGAGCACGAGCGAGGCAGCCATGACGAACCCGCAGCAGCCCGAGATCCGTCGCAGCGACGAGTCGCCCACGACCAAGCAGCGCACCGAGGACGCCGACCCGACCACCCCGCCGCACGGCAGCCACGACCGTGCCGAGGACCGCCCGGTCCCGGAGGGTCAGGTCTCGCCGTACGGCCCGGCCGGGAACACCGCGGCCGACAACTCCTGACGCGGGAGTCGTAACCGTGGTGTAACCGAGGGTCGGCTAGGTTGGAAGGATCTTGGAGAACATTGATCCTTTCATCGGCACCGCGGCGACCGACCTGCCCGCGGCGCGGGGGCTCGCGGCGTCCTGGTGGTGGCCCAAGCCCCAGGTCGGCAACACCCACCCCGGCGCCACGTCGCCGCTGGGCATGGTGTCGGCGTGCGCCTACTCGGGGGCCTACCCGACCGGGTACGGCCGCTACGCCAAGGGCACGGAGGGCGTACCGGAGGAGATGTTCGATCGTCTCCAGGCGTCCGGCTTCACGCATTTCCAGCAGTCGGGCACCGGCGCGATCCGCAAGTACTACAACTACGTGCGCGTGACGCCGATGGTGCAGCCGCTCGAGGCGCTCGGGCAGTCGTGGGCGTTGCACGACGAGCAGGCCAGCCCCGGCTACTACGCGGCGACGCTGGACACCGGGGTGCGCAGCGAGGTGACGGTCGGGGAGAAGGTGGCCGTGCACCGGTACACCTTCCCCGAGCAGCGCAACGCGCGGGTGGTCGTCGACCTGTCGCTCGGCGGGCTGGCGATCGACCTCGGGCAGACCGTGCCGCTGCGGGCGCAGGTCGAGAGCCTGGGGCACGGCCGCGCGCAGGCCACCGTCGTCATGGAGGGCGTGCCGCTCTCGGTCTTCCTCGAGGTGGACAGCCCGGGCTGGCGGCAGTCGGTCTGGTACGACAAACGGCTCGTCGACGGCGGCACGCGGCTCGATTTCGACAGCATCCGGCAGACCACCCTCAAGCCGTTCGGGCTGGCCTTCTCCGGGCCCGCGAGGGCCGGGCAGACCATCGAGGTGCGGCTCGGCTTCTCGCTGCGCGGCTGCGACCAGGCCCGCGCCAACCTCGAACGGGAGTGCGGCACGACCGGGTCCGCCTTCGACGCCGTGCACACCGCGACCCGGGCCCGCTGGCGCGAGCTGACCGGCAAGGTCAGCGTCGACGGCGGCACCGGGAACCGGCGCACCATCTTCTCGACCGCCCTCTACCACTCGCTCATCAAGCCGTGCGTCGCCGAGGACGAGAGCCCGTTCTGGCCGGCCGGCGGCCCGTACGCCTTCGACATCTGCACGATGTGGGACATCTACAAGACGCAGTTGCCCCTGCTGGCCGCGATCGCGCCCGAGCAGCATGCGGCCGTCCTCGAATCGCTGGTCCGGGTCTGTGAGGAGGAGGGCAACTTCCCGATCGGCTATCGGATGGCGCGGGGCGCGGACCGGTTCTTCCGGCAGGCCAGCGCCCTCGCACACACGGCGCTCGCCGACGCGCACGCCCTGCGCACGCCGGGCATGGACTGGTCGTGGGCGCTGGTGCACATGGTCGACGACCTGCACCGCATGTACGGCGAGGACTTCTTCGCGCACGGCGTGGTGCACCCGATCACGCACACGCTCGACCTCGCGTACGGGCATCACTGCACCGCCCTGGTGGCCCGCGCTCTCAACGACCACCGCCTCGCCGCCGACCTGGCCGAGCGCAGCCGGGGCTGGATCAACGCGTTCGACCCGGCGACCGGGCTGCTGCGCGACTCGGAGTTCTACGAGGGCGGCAAGTGGAACTACTCGTTCCGGCTGGTCCACGACATGGCCGCGCGCATCGAGCTGGCCGGCGGGGAGAAGGCCTTCGCCGTGATGCTCGACAAGTTCTTCGGGTACGGCGCCGCGCCCGTCACGCAGCCCGGGGTGCGCCCGGGCCCGGACGAGATGCGGCGCGGCTTCGCCCTGAACCGGTTCGAGGGGCTGAACAACGAGCCGGACATGGAAGCGCCCTGGGCCTACCACTACGCGGGGCGCCCCGACCGGACGGCCGAGGTGGTGCAGTCCGCCCTGACCTGGCAGTTCGGGACCGGGCGCGGGGGACTGCCGGGCAACGACGACTCCGGCGGGCTCAGCTCCTGGTACGTGTGGGCGTCGCTGGGCCTCTTCCCGGTCGCCGGGCAGAGCCTGTTCCTCGTCAACGCCCCGGCCTTCGAGCGGGCGGCGCTGACGATCGGCGACCGCGAGTTCGTCATCGAGACGAGCGGTCACCGAGAGACTCCGGTGAGTGCCGACGGGCTCGATCGCGACGCGCCGACACAATATGTTCAAGCCGCGACACTCAACGGGAAACCTTTACGTGGTACACATCTGTCCGCCGCTGACGTGCACAAAGGCGGACGGTTGCACCTGGAGCTGGGTCCGGAGCCGTCCGCGTGGGCATCCGGCGCGCGACCACCTTCGGCTTCTCTTTAGGACCCGCCATGGAACAAGCTCCCCGCCGGCTCGTCATCGCCGTCCGGGCCGACCCCGTCATCTGCGGTCACTCCGGTGAGGCCCGCAACCTGGCGGAGGTCGCGCTCACCCGCGGCTTCACCGACGTCCGGCTGCTGACCTGGCCGATCGACGCCCTGGAGGCGGCCGGCCTGCCGCTCAAGCCGCTCGACCGGCTGCTGCCGTACAGCGAGGGCATCACGGTCGAGCGGCCCGGGCCGGTCGGCGACTACCGCGTCCCGGACGGCCGGCACCTCGCGGGCCTCACCGGGCGCCTGGTCGAGCTGCTCGCCGAGCCGATCCCCACGGTGTGCCTGTCGATGTACCTCGTGCCGCACATGAACGTGATCATCGACGGCGTCACCGCGGCCAGGGCCGCCGGCTTCGACCCGGACGTGCACACGATCGCCAAGGCCGTCGGCTCCGACGTCACCAACGTCATCAAGTCGTGCCTGCGCGACGGCAGCTTCGGCGCCGCGATCGCCCTGTTCACGACGTTCCTGGCGAACGACGAGGTCACGGCCGTCTCGGAGTACACCCGCGACGAGATCATCGCCGCCGCCGAGCAGGTCGACGCCCAGTGCGGCACCCGCTTCGCGCCGCAGTGCCGCGAGCGGGTCACGGTCAGCTACCCGCCGATCGACACGAGCGCCTACCTCGACCTCGACGACGACGCGGTCGACGCCGCGCTCGCCGCGCGGGGCCTGGAACGGGACGGCTACATCCTGTTCCTGTCCCGGGTCGCCCGGGCGAAGGGCATCTACGACCTCATTCCCGCGTACGGGCAGATGCGCTGCCGGGACGACGTGAAGCTGGTCGTGGCGGGCACCGGGCCGGCGCTCGAGCACGTGCGCGCGATGGCGGCCGAGGACGAGCGGATCCTGTTCTTCGACGACGTCGACGACACCGAGAAGGCGCTGCTCATGCGCGGCTGCGCGGCGTACGTGCTGCCGACCAAGCCGGAGCCGGAGTTCGTCGAGACGTTCGGCATCGCGCTGACCGAGAAGATGCTGGCCGGCGGCGGCCCGATCGTCACCACGATCACCGGCGGCACGGGCGAGGCGGTCGGCGACACCGCGATCATCGTCGAGCCCGGCGACGTGGTGGCCCTCGCCGAGGCGGTCGACGCCGCGGTGCTCGACATGTCCGCCGAGGAGCGGCTCGAGCGGGAGAAGCGGGCGCGGGAGCACGCGCTGGCCTTCGACCGCGGCCGGGTCTTCGACGACCTGTTCGGGCTCGGGCGCTGACGTTCAGCGGGCTTTCAGGTCACGTCCGCGATGATGGGTCTTTCCCCCGGGAGGACCCATCATGCGCGTGCTCGTCGTCGACGACGAGAAGCTGCTCGCCCGTACCCTCAAGCGGGGTCTGGAGGCCGAGGGCTTCGCGGTCGACGTCGCCCACGACGGCACCGACGGGTTGTGGCTCGCGCGGGAGAACCCGTACGACGCGATCGTGCTCGACCTCATGCTGCCCGGCGTCAACGGCTACCAGGTGTGCGCGACGCTGCGCGCCGAGCGGAACTGGACGCCGATCCTCATGCTCACCGCCAAGGACGGCGAGTGGGACCAGGTGGAGGGCCTCGACACCGGCGCGGACGACTACCTGACGAAGCCGTACTCGTTCCCGGTGCTCGTGGCGCGGCTGCGCGCGGTGGCCCGGCGCGGCGCCCGGGAGCGGCCGACCCGGATCGAGGTGGGCGACCTGCGCGTCGACCCGGCCGCGCGCCGGGTGTGGCGGGCCGGCACCGAGATCGAGCTGACCGCCCGCGAGTTCTCGCTGCTCGCCTTCCTGGCCCGGCACCACGGCCAGGTGGTCTCCAAGCGCCGGATCCTCGACGCGGTGTGGGACAACGACTTCGAGGGGGACCCCAACATCGTCGAGGTGTACGTCCGCCACCTGCGCACCAAGATCGGCCGCGACGTCATCGAGACCCTGCGCGGGGCGGGATACCGGCTCGATGGCTAGGGCCTCGGTGCAGCTGCGCACCACCTCCGCGGCCGTGCTGGTCGTGGCGGTCGCCCTGGTCGCCGGGGCGTTCGCGCTGGTGTTCCTGGTCCGGTCGTCGCTGCGCGAGGGCGCCGAGACGACGGCCGAGCAGCAGGCCGCCGCGCTGGCCCGGCAGGTCTCGGCCTCGGGGCTGCCGTCGGTGGAGGAGGACGACTTCCCGTGGCGGATCCTCGACTCCTCCGGTGCGACGGTGCGCTCGTCCGAAGACGAGCTGCCGGATGTCGTCGCCCGCGAGGACGCCGGTTCCTACACCGTCGAGGTCGGCGCGTCCCTCGACGAGGTCGACGACTCCACCGAGGCCCTGACCACCCCGCTGGTGGCCGGCGTGCCCCTGCTCCTGCTCCTCGTCGGCGCCACGACCTGGGTGGTCGCCGGCCGCGCCCTCGCCCCGGTCGAACGCATCCGCCGCGAGGTCGAGGAGATCACCGGCGACCGCCTCGACCGCCGCGTCCCCGAGCCGGCCTCCCGCGACGAGATCGGCCGCCTGGCCCGGACCATGAACCAGATGCTCGTACGCCTGGAAACCGCCGCCACCCGCCAGCAGCAGTTCGTCGCCGACGCCTCCCACGAGCTGCGCTCGCCGCTGGCCGGCATCCGCCAGGCCGCCGAGGTCTCCCGCGCCCACCCGGACGCCCTGCCCTCCGGCGAGCTCGCCGACGCCGTCCTGCAGGAGTCGGCCCGCCTCCAGCGCCTGGTCGAGCAGCTCCTGACCCTGGCCCGCACCGGCTCCGCCCGACCCGCCACCGACGTCGACCTCGACGACCTGGCCCTCGCCGGCGCCCGCCGCATCCCCCGCCACACCGTCGACACCACCGGCATCGGCCCGGCCCGCGTCCGCGGCGACGCCACCGCCCTCTCCCAGGTCGTCCGCAACCTGACCGACAACGCCGCCCGCCACGCCACCTCCACGGTCGCCGTGGCCGTCCGCACCCGCGGCGACGTGGCCGAGCTGGTGGTGGACGACGACGGCCCCGGCATCCCCCCGGACCAGCGCGCCCGCGTCTTCGACCGCTTCGTCCGCCTCGACGAGGCCCGCGCCCGCGACGAGGGCGGCAGCGGCCTGGGCCTGGCCATCGTCCACGACATCGTCACCGCCGCCGGCGGCACGGTCACGGTCTCGACCTCCCCACGCGGCGGCGCCCGCTTCACCGTCACCCTCCCGGCCGCCTGAGCCTCCCGCTTGCCCGCCCCCTCACGACCCCAGCCAGGGTCCAGCTGCCCGGCAGGCCGCCACCGTCACCGGCGCCGAGCCACCTGAGTGCACGGCGGGCGGGACGGGACGGTGGCGGGGCCGCCTCCTTGCCGAGGGCCGCGAGGACATCGGGACAAACCCGGGAGATCGCCGGATCAGGCGGCGGCCAGGCCGTGGTCCCGCCGGGCGGCGCCGGCGTCGCGTTCCTCGATCAGGCGGGTCAGGATGGACATGTTCTTGCTGATCACGCCCGTGACGCCGGCGCGGCGGGCGTGGGCCAGGGCCTCCTCGGTGTCGACGGACCAGGCAAGCACCAGGTCGGTGGCGCGGCGCAGCTCGGCGACGATCGGCGCCGTGAGGAGGCTCAGGCGGATGGAGACGCCGTGGACCGGGCCGCGGCGGAGGCGGGCGCGGAGGCGGGCCAGCTGCAGCGGGTCGCCGGCGGAGTAGACGCGGCGGACGTTCGGGTCGTCGGTGAAGGCGTCGAGCATGCGCCACTGTTTGGTGCAGACCGCGACCGGGACGCCGGGGGCCTCGGCGCGCAGCAGGGACGCGACGCGGGGGGCGACGGCGAGGGACGGCCCCTTGAGGTCGAGCAGCAGGCGAGGGTCGCCCGCGGCCACGGCCAGGAGCTCGGGCAGTTCGGGGACGACGAGGTCGCGGCGGCGGGTGAGCTCGGTCCACTTCTCGTAGTAGAGGTGGGGGCCGAGGGCCTTGCGGTGCCGGACCTCGAGGACGTCGCGATAGAGGTGGATGTCGGCCTCGACGAGATCGACCCCGGCCGCCAGCGCGGCCCGCAGGTCGTCGATGCGGTTGCCGGCGCGGTGGGCCACGGCGAGCAGCGGGCGATCGTCCATGCCTCCGACGGTAGCGGGCGCCAGGTGAACAGATCAGCCCTCGAAGTGCGAATTCCGAGCCATTCTCCGGTACGCGGCCAGCGCGCCCGGCGTGCTGTCGATGCGGAAGTTCGTGTCGTTGTGCGTGTCGGTGTCGAACCAGACGAGCGCGCTGATCTCCGGGGTCTTCCGCGCGTACGCGTTCAGGTCGTCGGTCCAGTCCGCCTTCGTCGAGCCGCCGAAGTCGATCGCCGCCGTCTCGCTGATGATGATCGGCTTCTTCGGCCCGTAGGCGCCGACGATCGGGTCGAACAGCGTCGACGGCTTCTCCCGGTAGAAGTCGTAGCCGGACACGCCCACCCAGTCGACGTAGTCGTCGCCCGGGTAGTAGTTGCGCATCTTGTTCCAGGAGACGTCCGGGCTGTCGTTCCAGTTGGGGCTCCACACCCAGGACACGTTGTCCGCCCCCTCCTCGGCGAAGATGCGGTGGATGCGGCGCCACGCGGACACGTACCCGTCGGGGTCCTTGCCGTTGTTGGCTCCTCCCCACTCGAACCAGTCGCCGTTCATCTCCCACGCCCAGCGCACCAGCAGCGGCTTGCCCTGCGCCCCGAGGTTGCGCGCGGCCGCGGCGATGAGCTTGTCGGAGCCGCCGCCGGTGATCCGGGACCAGGCCGGCGCGTGCCACGAGATCATGAGCGTGCTGTCCGACGGGACGCCCGAGCGGGTGCGCGGCAGCGTCTCGTCCCACGCCCAGAACTGGTGCACGATCCGCTGGTCGCGCCCGAGCTGCGAGCGGCGCAGCGCCAAGCTCTCGCTCGCCGACCGCCCGCTGAGACTGAGGTACGCCCCGAGCATCACCTTGCCGCTGACCGGCGACACGGGCCCGCCCCGCGTCGTGTCCTTCTTCGCGACCTGCGCCGCAGCGCTCTCCTCGGTCTCCGACGGCGCCGGCTTCGGGGACGCGGTGACGGTGGCAGCGGGGCCGAGACTGGAGAAGGCGGACGGCGACGGCGAGGCGCTCGCGGACGCGGGTGCCACCGAGGGCGCCGCGGACGACGTGGGCGCCTGCCGCGAACAGGCCGCCGGCAGCGCAGCCAGCCCGGCCAGTGTGAGCATTCCCCGTCGCGACACCATGCGCCGGCTCCCTCCGTCGATGATCAGCGTCGGACGCTACCGCCCTGACCTGCGGAAACCCAACCGTCGCGCCCGATCCGCCCGCTTGCTGCCCGGGCGTCCGGGACGAATCAGTCAGCCACGACCGGGCCGGCGCCGGGGCGGGGTGGGACCCTGGGGGAATGGTGCAGCGGATCGAGGTGACCGGGGACGGCATCACCGTGACGATGGTGACCGAGCCGTTGCGGTCGGTGTTCGGAGCCGTCGACGTCGTCGAGCTCGCCTGGGAGGACATCCTGCGCGTGTCGCTGACGGCCGGCGAGTTCGTGGCGGCCGATCCGGGCCTGGCCCTGATGACCGTGGACACCACGTGGGGCGAGTTCCTGGAGGTGACCGCGGACGCCGAAGGCTTCACCGATGCCCTGCGCGACCTGTGCGCGAGATCGGCGATCGCCGTCCCCGATCTGCGGGTGCCGGCCGGCGCCCCCGTGGAGATCTGGCGCATCGCCGGTCCCGGCTCGCCCACGGCTGCCGCCTCCGGCAGGTGAGCGAGGACGAAACGGCTGATTCGGCCACGGCCCGCCGGAGGGCGTGAGAGCGTCGGGGGAGGCCGGGGAGCGCGGGAGGCAGCCATGGTCACGGTGCTGGCGGGGAGCACGCTCACGTTGCGGTGCCCGGGGGACGAGAGCCTGGTGCTCATCTCGCTGGCCGAGGTGCGGGCGGAGTTCGTCGCCCAGCTGCCGCCCGTGCCGGTGCTCAGCCTCGACGGGCCCGGCACCCGGCGGTACGGGATTCTCGAGCTCGTCAGCAGCGCCGGCGTCACGTGGGTCGAGGCGGAGCTGCGGGACGGGCTGCTGACGGTCAGCGGGGATCCGGACACCGACGTGGTGCAGCGGCGAGGGGCGGCGCGGAAGGCGGGGACGTACCCGGCGACCGGCACGGTGCAGCTCGACGCCGAGCCGGGGCGGCGGCTGGTCAAGGTGAGCGGGCGGGTCGAGGACGTGTCGACGACCGGGCTGTTGGTGCGGGCCACTGGGCCGGACAGTGCGCATCTGCCGGCGGGCATCGTGCGTACTCTGCTGCACATCAGCATGCCGTGGGGCGACATGAGCGCGGCGGTCATTCCGGTGGAGCAGCGGGCCGACCAGTTGCGCGGCACCTATGAGTGGATCGACCCGGTGGACGCCGCCGCGCTGCGGGAGTACTGCCGAGTACCATCGGCCGGTGGCTGACGCCGACGACGTACGCAGGATCGCCCTCTCCTTGCCCGATGCGGTCGAGATCGACAGTCCCGGGTTCGACTTCCGCCGCAACGGGCACGGGTTCGTGTGGTCCTATCCGGAGCGGCGGCCGGGGCAGCCGCGCGTCATCCGTACCGACATCGCGGTGTTGTACGTCGGCGACGAGGCGGAGAAGCAGGCCCTCGTGCTCGAGGAGCCGCAGCTGTTCTTCACCGTGCCCAGCTACGAGGGGCTGCCGCTCGCCATGCTGCGACTGCCCGAGGTGAGCGTCGACCGGCTCACCGAGCTGATCACCGACGCGTGGCGGATGCGAGCGTAGACACGTCGACGCCCAGGGCGCGCAGCAGCCGTACGGATCGGTTGTCCTCGTGGGCGAGCAGCCGGCTCAGCAGCTCCGCCGTGCCGGAGGGCCAGTTCCGGCCGTACTTGAGCAGGGTCTTGACCTCGACGGCGTCGGAGCCGAGGTCGCGCGTCCGCGCCGCCTCGACCAGCGTCCCGGCGTCGAGCCCGGCGCCGGCGAGGGCCCGCGCGCCGTCGTACTCTCCCGCTTCCGCCTCGGCCAGCAGATGGGGGTACGCCCGCGCGACCTCGTAGGTGGTGAGCAGCGCGACGAGCAGGTCGTCGGTCCGGGGCCGGGCGGCGGTCCGCTCGGCCTCCAGCTTGGCCCACAGCACCGGCGTCCGCGCCCAGTTGGGCCGGGTCGCGACGGCGATCGCCAGCGAGAGGTTGCGCAGCCCGGGATTGCGATACTTCGTGCGGCCGATCAGGTGGTCCCGCACCGCTTCCAGCCGGGCCGGTACCCGCGCCGGCCGCAGATCAACGTCAACCCCGCATTCCCGGACCATCTGTACGGCCAGCGAGTCCGCATCGCCGAGCACGGCCGCCAGCAGCGTCTCGGGCTCCGGCCGCCCGTCCGCGAGGTAGCGCTCCAGCGCCGCGGCCGCCGCCTCGCTGACCTGCTCGGTCTTGCCGATCTCGGGGAAGCGCACCGGGACAGCGGCCCCCTCCGAACGGGCGGAGAAGCCGGTGCGCAGCAGGGTGACGAGCACGGTCCGGGTGAGCCCGGCGGCCTCGAGCCGTTCGCGCGCGCCGGACTTGGCGCTCGCCAGCCCGACGAGCAGGTGGTGCGTGCCGATGACGGCGGGACCCTCGGGATTGCCGCTGTGGGCCCGGGCGGCGCCGACGGCATCATTGGTGCGGGCATCCCCGGTGAACTCGTTCAGCATGCGCACCAAGCTAGGGCCGCCGGGGTCCCGCCCGCCTCCGGCCGGGGACCGGTTTCGGCCTATGCCCTGGGATAGAGACAATGGGACCGTGAAGACTGCGACTTTCGTGTACGACGGTGACTGCGCCTTCTGCACCACCTGCGCCGAGTTCATCCAGAAGCGCATCCCGACGCTGGCGACGGTCGTGCCGTGGCAGTTCGCCGACATCGAGGCGCTCGGGCTGACGCAGGAGCAGTGCGAGGAGGCCGTCCAGTGGGTCGGGTCCGACGGGGTGCACGCCGCCGGGCCGGACGCGATCGGGCTCATGCTGCGCGACGCGGGCCGGTGGTGGGAGCTGGCCGGGGCGACGCTCGGGTGGAGCCCGGTGCGGGCGGTGGCGTGGCCGGCGTACCGGTGGGTGGCCGAGCACCGGCACATGATGCCCGGCGGGACCGCGGCGTGCGCGCTGCCGCAGGCGCAGCGGGAGGCGCTCGGCTACACCGGTAAGTAGGCCGCGCTGAGTTTGCGGGCCGCGCTGAGTTTGCTGGCCGCGCTGAGTTTGCGGGCCGCGCTCAGCCTGCGGTGCCCGCCCCGGCTGCGCCCGGCGACGGCTCGGCGGCCTCGCCCGTGGACGGCGCGTTTGCGGGCGGCTCGGTCGCGGACGGTGCTTTGCCGCGGCGGGCGAAGGCGGGCAGGTGCAGCTTCTCCAGCGGCAGGAAGCTGCCCATGGCCGCCAGGTGCGGCGCGAAGGAGATGGTGATCGCCGAGAAGGTCGCCAGGTGGAACGTGTAGAAGAACGCCACGATCCGCGTCCGCCACCGCGGCGGCACCACGAAGACCAGCGGGCTCAGCAGCTCGAAGGCCATGATGCCGAACTGCGACAGGATCAGCAGCCCCGGCACCCCGGCGATCTGGTCGGCGAGCCAGGTGCCGCGCCGGATGATGGCCTGCGCGAGCACCGAGCTGGTCACCCAGTCGAGGCCGCCGAAGCGCAGTTTCGCGAAGGCCGCCAGGAAGTACGTGGCGATCACCGCGAGCTGCGTGACCCGCAGCGCCCACCCGCCGGCCTCCGTCGGCTCGGGGTCGCGGTGCCGGGCCCGTCCCGCCGTCGGCAGCACCGCCAGCGCGACGAGCAGCCCGACCCGGTCGTGGTCGACCTTGCCGTAGCTCATCGCGATGATCATCCACTCGAGGTACAGCAGGAAGACCGGCCAGCCCAGCAGCCGCGGCGCCCGCCCGCTCGCCGCCGCCAGCGCCAGGACCAGCAGCACCCAGAAGATGCCGTGGACGAGCAGCGGGGTGGGCGTCGGCAGTGGCAGGATCCGGCCGATGAGCAGCGGCTGGTAGAGGTCGCCCGGGGTGTCGGCGTGCGAGCGCACCCACGGCGTGAAGACGACCAGGTCCGCCGCCACGAACAGATAGACCAGCGTACGGAACGCCGCGATGCGTCCCTTGGGCACGGGCTCGGTGAGCCACCGGGTCAGCCGCCCCGTCACGGCCGGACCCAGTCCGCGACGACCTCGTCCCGCCACGTCCCGACCGGCCGGCTGTCCTCGACGTCGTGCCACCGGATGACGATCCGCACCTCGCGCAGCGGCGGCGCGGCGGGACTGCTTTCGGCGTACGCGTCGGCGACCTGCCGCAGGCGTGCGGGCTCCCGCTCGTACGCGGCCTGCTGTCCCTCGATCTCGGCCCGCCGGATGCCGGTGTTCGCCTCGGTGAGCGCCACCGTCCGCCCGGTCGCGTCGACCCCCTCGACACGCGTGTCCTTGGCGTCGCCGTCCGGGTCGGGCGCCGTCGAGTACATGCGGAACGGCCCGAACGGGAAGTCGTCGTCCTGCCCCCAGAACGTGCCCGCGAGCAGCAGAACCACCCCCGCCAGGGTGCAGGTCACGCGGAGCCGGCGGCCCCGCTCGGTCAGGTCGGACATCTTCGCCAACCTAGTGCCCACCGGCAAATTCTCCGCACCTGACCGGCGACCTTCACTGTTCCGTGATGAGATCGGTGATGGTCCGGCTGAGGTCTGTGACGCGGCTCGCGGTCCGCCGGCGCTGATGCACCACCCACGCTCGCGCCAACGCCGGTCCCCCTTCGACGACGTCGTGCGCTTCGAGCACGACGGCTGCGACGAGTTCGAGGACACGGGGGACTGGGTCACCCCCGGAGTCCGTCTGACCGCGGCTCGCCGCCGGTGGTGGCGCGGCCGGCAGGGTTCGCGGCGGGAGTGATCTACGCCGCTTTCGGGGCGATGCTGGCCACAGCCGCCCCCGGCGCGTGCCGGTGGCGGGCTGGGCGTCGTAGCCTCGGGGGCGGAGAGTTTCCACCACTGCTCCCGAAGGAGAAATGATGCCGGAAGCGCAGTCGCGTACCGACCTCGTCGAGGACCTGATGGGCCGCTTCCCGCACGTGCCGCGGGAGGCGGTGATCAAGGAGGACCTGCTGCGTGGCGGCCTGGCGTTCGACGACTCGGCGCTGACCGACAACGAGCACGGCGAGGTCAAGCCGAAGTCCTACTTCATCTTCTCGTTCGACCACCGGACGCTGCCCGAGCTGGGCACTGCGGCGCTGCGCCGGCCGCCGGAGGAGATCGTGCTCACCGGCGGGCCCTACGAGCTGCGGCGCACGGTCGTGTCGGTGCGCACCAACCCCGACTCGCCCTACCGCGTGCAGAGCGGGGAGGACGGGCGGCTGCAGCTCTTCCTCGACGGGCGGCCGATCGCCGACGTCGGGCTGCCGCCGATGCCCGACTATTACCGGCACACGCTGGCCAACGGCAAGCAGGTGATGGAGGTCGCCCCGACGATCCAGTGGGGTTACCTGATCTATCTGACCGCGTTCCGGGTCTGTCAGTACTTCGGCGCCAAGGAGGAGTGCCAGTACTGCGACATCAACCACAACTGGCGCCAGCACAAGGCGGCCGGGCGCCCCTACACCGGGGTCAAGCCGGTCGACGAGATCCTCGAGGCGCTCGCGATCATCGACAAGCACGACACCGCCAAGGCGTCGCAGGCCTACACGCTGACCGGCGGCAGCATCACGTCGACGGTGCAGGGCAAGGCCGAGGCCGACTTCTACGGGCAGTACGCCCAGGCGATCGAGGAGCGCTTCCCCGGCCGCTGGATCGGCAAGGTCGTCGCCCAGGCCCTGCCCAAGGCCGACGTGCAGCGCTTCAAGGACTACGGCATCCAGATCTACCACCCCAACTACGAGGTGTGGGACAAGCGGCTGTTCGAGCTCTACTGCCCCGGCAAGGAGCGCTACGTGGGCCGCGAGGAGTGGCACCGCCGCATCCTCGACTCCGCGGAGATCTTCGGCCCGCGCAACGTCATCCCCAACTTCGTGGCCGGCGTCGAGATGGCCGCCCCGCACGGCTTCACCACCGTGAACGAGGCGATCGACTCGACGGTCGAGGGCCTGCAGTACTTCATGTCGCGCGGCATCACGCCCCGCTTCACGACCTGGTGCCCGGAGCCGACCACCCCGCTCGGCAGGACGAACCCGCAGGGCGCGCCGCTGGAGTACCACGTCCGGCTGCTCGAGGCCTACCGGGCGACCATGGAGGCCAACGGGCTCAGCTCGCCCCCCGGCTACGGCCCTCCCGGCCCGGGCCGCGCGGTCTTCTCGGTCAGCTCGTTCATGGACAGCCTGCCCGCCAAGGAGGAAGCGGAGGCCGCCCCCGCAACCGCCTGACCCGCCTGCGCCGAGCCAGGCCGGGTAGCCCGGCCTGGCTCGCTTGCGCCAGAGTCAACGGGACCTGGGCGCCGGCACCCTGGCGGGAGCCCCCGCCGGGCGCGCGGGCGCCGCCGAGCACTGGGGCGTTACCCGTCGAAGAGTGCAGATACTTTCTGCCCTTCGGCCGAGGGGGTTTTCGACAGCACGTTCTCGTGAACGGCCTGCTGGACTACGACGAGCTTTGAGCGGGGCTGGCGCGTGCGTCATTGCAGGGTGCGGGCGATGCCCTGGGCGGCGACCTGGAGGGCGGCGACGAGGCGGGGGCGTTCGCGGCGCAATGTGGGGACCACGATGCCGAGGGCGGCCACCACCTCGTCGGCGGGGCCGCGGACCGGGACGGCTACCGAGCAGGCGCCGAGGCTCATCTCCTCGCCCGTGGTCGCGTAGCCGTCGGCGCGGATGCGGCGCACCTGGGCGAGCAGGCGCGCCGGCTCGGTGAGCGTGTAGGGCGTGATCCGGGTCAGCCGGGTCAGTGCCGCGGCCACCACGTCGTCGGGGGCGTGGGCGAGCAGCACCTTGCCGACCCCCGTGGCGTGCAGGGGCAGCCGCGATCCGACGTCGCTGACGATGGGCACCGAGACGTGGCCGGCCAGCCGGTCGATGTAGAGCGCGGACACCCCGTCGCGCACGGCCAGGTGCACGGTGGCGAGCGTGGCGCCGTACAGATCGTGCAGGAACGGGGACGCCGCCTGGCGCAGGCCGGTCTGCACCGGGGCGAGCAGGCCCAGGTCCCACAGGCGCCGCCCGATCACGTACTCCCCGTCGGGCCGGCGGTCCAGGGCGCCGCAGCGGCGCAGGTCGGCGACCAGCCGGTGGGCCGTGGCCAGCGGCATCCCGGCGCGGCGGGCCAGCGCGCTGAGCGTGAGGCTGCGATGCCCGGCGTCGAACGCTCCGAGCAGGTCGAACACCCGGGAGGTGACGCTGGCGCCCACCGCACCCCTTCCGTTCAGCGGAAGGCAAGTATCGCGCCCGGCCGGGAAAAATCCTAGCGTCACGCTCGTGACCACTCAGGCGGACATCAGCGCGGAGATCGCGGCGCTGGCCGGGCAGCCCGGGCAGCAGCCGCAGAAGGACTACCCGCCCTACCGCAGCAGCGTGCTGCGGCACCCGGCGCAGGAGCCGGTCCTGGCCGACCCGGAGGGCGTCGAGCTGTGGGCGCCCGCCTTCGGCCATCGCGACGTCGACGACGCCGAGGCGGACCTGACCAACCGGCACCCCGGCGAGCCGATCGGGGAGCGGATGGTCATCACGGGCCGGGTGCTCGACGGCGCCGGCCGGCCGGTCGCGCACCAGCTGGTCGAGATCTGGCAGGCCAATGCCGCCGGCCGCTACTGGCACCAGCGCGACCAGCATCCCGCCCCGCTGGACCCCAACTTCACCGGCGCGGGGCGCTGCCTGACCGGGGCGGACGGCACGTACCGGTTCCTGACGATCAAGCCGGGCCCCTATCCGTGGCGCAACCATCTCAACGCGTGGCGGCCGGCGCACATCCACTTCTCGCTGTTCGGCACCGACTTCACGCAGCGGCTCGTGACGCAGATGTACTTCCCGGGCGACCCGCTGTTCGGGCTGGACCCGATCTACCAGTCGATCACCGACCCCAAGGCCCGGGACGCGCTGCTCGCCACGTACGACCACGAGGTCACCGCGCCGGAGTACAGCACCGGCTACCGCTGGGACATCGTGCTGACCGGCAGCCACCAGACGCCGTTCGAGTCCGAGGAGGCGCCGTGATCCCGGCCCCGGGGCAGACCGTCGGCCCGTTCTTCCACCTCGGTCTCCCGTACGCCGGGGGCAACGAGCTGGTCCCCCCGGCCGAAACGGCGGCGATCCGCCTGGGCGGGCGCGTCCTCGACGGCGACGGCAACGGCGTGCCGGACGCGCTGATCGAGATCTGGCAGGCCGGCCCGGACGGCGAAGTCGTCCGCGAGCAGGGCTCCTTCCGCCGGGACGGCTGGACCTTCACCGGCTGGGGGCGGACGGCGACCGAGGCCGACGGCAGCTACTGGTTCTCCACGTACGCCCCCGGGGGCCCGGTGCCCTTCTTCGCGGTGACCGTCTTCGCGCGCGGGTTGCTCGACCGCCTCTTCACCCGCGCCTACCTGCCGGACCCGGACCCCGCCGACCCGTTCCTCGCCGCCCTGCCGCCCGCACGGCGGGACACGCTGATCTGCGCCCCCCAGCCGCGGGGCCTGCGCTTCGACATCCGCCTCCAGGGCGACGACGAGACGGTGTTCCTCGCCTATCGCTGAATGTTCTCGAGGTCCTCGAGCAGGCTCGGGTGGACCGGCTTCCAGCCGAGCTGTTCCTGGGTGTACGTGCTGGTCGAGGGCTGGTCGGCGGCGAAGATCGGGCCGAGCGCGCCGAAGCTCTCCGTGGGTATCTGCTGCACGGGCAGACCCAGCCGCCGGCCGATGACCGTGGCGATGTCGCGGACCGCGTCGCCCTCGTCGGCGACGGCGTGCCATGCGGTGCCGGCGGGTGCCTGCTCCAGCGCCAGCCGGAAGAGCGAGGCCGCGTCGCGCGCGTGCACGGCGGGCCAGCGCTGCGTGCCGTCGCCGGGGTAGCCGGAGACGCCGGTCTGCCGGGCGATCTGGGTGAGCAGGCCGGCGAAGCCGCCGTCGCCGTTGTCGTGCACCGTGCGCGGCATGCGGACGGCCGAGCTGCGGACGCCTTGCGTGGCCAGCCCGAGCGCCGCCTCGACGGCGCGGCCGCGGGCACCGACCGGGCCGTCGGTCGGGGCGGGGTCCTGCTCGGTGGAGGCGCGGCCGGGGATCCACGGCGTGCCGGCGACGACGGCGTAGGGGCGGTCGCTGCCGATCAGGGACTCGCCGAGCACGCGCATGGCCGCGCCCTCCTCGGCGAGGCAGCGCCCGAGGGCCTCGGGGCTGCTGAAGTCGTTGCCGAAGGCCAGGTGGACGACGCCGTCGGCGCCTGCGGCACCCGCGCGCAGGACGTCGAGGTCGGCGAGGCCGCCGCGGACCACCTCGGCGCCGGCCTGCCGCGCCTTGGCCGCCGAGGCGTCGGAGCGGGCGAGCGCGAGGACGGTGTGGCCGTGGCCGAGCAGCTCGGCGACGACGGCGGAGCCGATCAGGCCGGTGCCGCCGGTGATGAAGACATGCATGGCGCTTCTCCCGTAGTGATGGGACTCTTGTCCCATCACGCTAGCACGTGATGGGACAAAGGTCTCGTCACTATGATGGTCGGCATGGCTCGCTGGGAACCCGGAGCGCGGGAACGCCTCGTCATCGCTGCCGTCGATCTGTTCGTCGAGCAGGGCTACGACGCGACCACGGTGGCGCAGATCGCCGAGCGCGCCGGGGTCACGAAGAGCACCTTCTTCCGGCACTTCCCCGACAAGCGGGAGCTGCTCGTCGCCGGGCAGGAGACGCTGAGCCGGCTGCTGGTGGAGGGCATCGCCGGGGCGCCGGCGGAGGCGGCACCGCTCGAGGCGGTCGCCGCGGGGCTCGAGCGCGCGTCGGGGGCGATGGGGCCGCTCAACAAGGAGATCGCCCCCCGGATCAAGGCGGCCGTCGCCGCCAACGCCGAGCTGCAGGAGCGCGACGCCCTCAAGAGCGTCGGGATGGCGGCCGCGATGACGGCCGCGCTGGTCGCCCGGGGCGTGCCCGACCCGGTTGCGGCGCTCGCGAGCGAGCTGGGCGTGCTGGCGTTCAAGCGCGGCTTCGCCGAGTGGTCGGTCAGCGAGAAGGACGACCTCGCGCCGTACGTGCTGGCCGCGCTGGCCGAGCTGCGCGCGGCCGGCGCCGCCCTGGGCTGACCTGGGCTGACCTGGGCTGACCTGGCCGCCGCGCCGGGCGGTTCACCCGGGAGGGGCGAGCCCGGGAGGAGTGGGCCTGGGAGGAGTGAGCTCGGGCGAGGGGAACCCGGGCGGGGTGGGTCCGGGCAGGCGATAGCCGAGCTGCACCCGGGTGCCCGTGTCGTCGGTGACGACGGCGACGCTGGTGCACACCCGCCGGATCAGCGCCAGGCCCCATCCGGTGGACCAGTCGCTCTCCGGGTCCGGGACCCGCCGCTCGGCCAGCGCGTTGTGCGGGATGCCGGGTCCCTGGTCGGCGATCTCGCACCAGAGCGTCCGGCCCGCCCGCCACAGCAGCAGCTGCCCGAGCCCGCCGCCGTGGCCGACCGCGTTCGCCGCCGCGGCGTGCACGGCGAGCAGGAAGCGGTGCAGGTCGGTGCCGGTCAGGCCCTGGCCGGCGCCCGCGGAGCGGACCTGGCGCCGCAGGACTTGGAGCTGGGCGCGCCCGAACCAGCGCACCAGCAGGGCCGTGCCCCCGGTGCCCGGGTCGTGCGGCGGGGTCACGGTGTCGCCCCCGGCCGCTCCGGGGCGCCGGGCCTCGGTGAACACGCCGGACAGGTCCAGCTCGTGCTGTTCGAGGGCGAGCAGTTCGGTGGTCGCGGCGGCGAAGGCGAGCGCCTCGGCCTGGTGGTCGTCGGCCCAGCGGCCCGGGGTCTCGCGGTAGAGGTCGAGCGCGCCGGTGTGGTGGACGCCGCCGGCGTGCAGGGGCAGGGCGTGCAGCGCGCGGGCGCCGGCCGCCAGGGCGCCCTCGGTGAAGCGGGGCCAGCGCCGCTGCCACGTCCTCGCGCCGAGGTCGGGTGCCAGCAGGGGGGTACGGCGGGCGGCTGCGTCGCGGCACGGGCCCACGTCGTGGACGTACTG